>NZ_JBSFMT010000013.1:0-186017 GCF_053599695.1 Streptomyces sp. NPDC000878
CAGCCGTACTTGGTGCCTCAGTACATCCAGCGCCGACACCAACTCCTCGTCGTCCCCCTCCGGCTCGCTCAGCATCACCCACAGGCACCTCCCCTACTCGGGTCTCCGGCTTGTTCGGGGTTCCGGGCGGCGCCAACGCCTGGGCGCGACAGGACAGTTGTCAGCGGTGGCGCCGCCCGGAGTTTTGGGGGAGGGTGTCAGACCTCGGCGCCCGACAGGCGTTCCACGCCCCGCAGCAGCGCCGAGTGGTCCAGGCCCCCGTCGCCCTGTGTACGCAGGGACGCGACGAGTTGGGCGACCACCGCGCCGACCGGCAGCGCGGCGCCGACCGTGCGGGCCGCGTCCGTCACGATGCCCATGTCCTTGTGGTGGAGGTCGATACGGAAGCCCGGCGCGAAGTCACGGTTCAGGAAGTTGTCCTTCTTGCGCGCCAGCACCGTCGAACCGGCCAGCCCGCCGCCCAGCACCTCCAGTGCCGCTCCCAGGTCCACGCCCGACTTCTCCAGGAAGACCACGGCCTCGGCGCACGCCTGGATGTTGACGGCGACGATCAGCTGGTTCGCGGCCTTCACCGTCTGGCCGGAGCCGTGCGGACCGCACAGCACGATGGTCCTGCCCAGCGCCTCGAAGATCGGCTTCGCCGTGTCGAAGTCGGCCTGGTCACCGCCGACCATGATGGACAGCACGGCCTCGACCGCGCCCGCCTCACCGCCCGAGACCGGGGCGTCCAGCACCCGGACGCCCAGCTGCGCCGCCGCCCTCGCCAGGTCCACCGACGTCTGCGGGGTGATCGACGACATGTCGACGACCAGGGCCCCGGGCCGCACGTTCGCCAGGATGCCCTCGGGGCCGTACGCGACCGCCTCGACCTGAGGTGACGCGGGCACCATCGTGATCACCACGTCGGCGTCACGCACGGCCTCGGCGATCGATCCGGCCGCGGTGCCGCCGGCGGCGACCAGCCGGTCGAGCTTGTCCTGTTCCAGGGTGAAGCCGGTGACGTCGTACCCCGCCTTGATCAGGTTCTCGGACATGGGCGAGCCCATGATGCCGAGGCCTATCCAGGCGACCCGGGGGAGACTGCTCATGGTGGGGTGCCTCTCTGCCGCTGTGCCTCTTTGTTGGTTTGCTGCTCTGCGTGTCAGGGGGTTCGGCGTGCTTCGTGCGGCAGCCAGTCGAACGCCTCGGCGCTCGGCCGGTCGCCCGGCTTGTACTCCAGGCCGACCCAGCCCGCGTAACCGGCCTTGCGCAGCCGGTCGAGGTGGTCGGCGAGGGGGAGCGTGCCGGTGCCGGGGGCGCCACGGCCGGGGTTGTCGGCGATCTGGACGTGGCCCGTCTTCGCGGCGAACTCGTCGATCACCGACGGGAGGTCCTCGCCGTTCATGGACAGGTGGTAGAGGTCCATCAGGAAACGTGCGTTGTCGAGGCCCGTCGCCGCGTTGACCCTGTCGACGACCCCGACGGCGGCCGGGGCGCTGACGAGCGGGTACCGGGGTGACTCCGGCCTGTTGAGCGCCTCTACGAGGAGAATCGCGCCGATGCGCTCGGCGGCCCGCGCCGAGAGCACCAGGTTCTCCAGCGCCAGCGCGTCCTGCTTCGCCGGGTCCACGCCCTCGATCCGGTTGCCGTACAGCGCGTTGAGGGCGCCGCAGCCGAGCGACTCGGCCAGACCGGCGGCCACCTCGATGTTGGCGCGGAACCGCTCGGACTCCGCCCCGGGCACCGACAGAGCGCCCCGGTCCGGGCCCGGCAGCTGTCCGGCGTAGAAGTTGAGGCCGGTGAGCCGGACGCCCGCGTCCTCGATCGCGGCCCGCAGGGAGTCCAGCTCGGACTGTTCCGGCGTGGGGGAGTCCGGCCAGGGCCACCACAGCTCGACCGCGGTGAAACCGGCCGCCCGGGCCGCCGCCGGGCGCTCCAGGAGCGGGAGTTCCGTGAAGAGGATCGACAGGTTGACGTTGAAGCGCTGCTCTGTGAAACCCATGGCCGTCGGCGCCCCTCTTGATTCGATCTTCGTGTTCTGTATTCTGTGTTCTTTATTCCGCATTGCGGAAATATATTTCTGCTTACTGGAAGATTGCCGCCGGGTGTCGAAGCTTGTCAAGAGGGCTCTCCCAAGTGATCTCCCGAGTGGCGGGGTGGGAAGGGGGCGGTTAGACAGGTGCAACGTTCATATGAGCGGGGCGCACGTTGCCCGTGTGTCAGTGCACTGAAGTTGTGAGGCGAACATGGCCGTGGAGCCATTCCCTGTCGGCCCGGCGAACCCCGGAACCGGCGACCATCCTCCCGTCACCCGAATACGTACGGACGAACTGGTGCGCACCGTGGTCGTCGCCAGACCCCTGGACGACGTCGTCCAACTCGTCACCCTCCTGGAGCAGTCGCCCGACGGCCTGCCGATCGCGGCGTCGGTCCTGCGGGTGGCGGCGGTGGCGCGTTCCGTGGAGGACGTCTCGCGCCTCGTGGAACTGCTGGGCCCGCCCCAGCGCGGCGTCGACCGGATGGACGAGGCGATCCGGACAGCCGCCGAGCAGCGGCCCGTGGCCGAGGTCGGCCGCCTGGTCGCCCTCCTGCACGCGGCCCCGCACGCCGCACACGCCAAGGCCCAGGCGCTCCACGCTGCCGCCACCGGCAGGCCCGTCGAGGATCTCGTCCAGCTGATCGGCCGCATCGACGAGGCCCATGGCGAGGCTCGTGATCAGGGCGAGGTCCATGCCCGGGACCGGGACCGGGAGCCCGCGTCCGCACCCATACCCGCCCCCGCGCACACCGCACCGCAGGGCGGGGAGCAGCCGGCCCGCCTCTGGCTCCGCCGTGCCGCCGCCGTCCTCGTGCTGCTCTGCGGCGCGGCCCACTTCCCGCTCGACTGGGTCGATGCGCCGAGGCATGGACTGGCCGCCTCGCTCGGCGTCTCCGTGCTGTGTCTGCTGGCCGGGGCCGCCCTGTGGTTCAGCCGTTCCTCGGTCGTGGCCGCCACCGCCGTGATCGTCGCGGGCGCCCTGGCCGCCGCCCACCTGCTGGGCGCGCACGCCGACTCGGCGACACTCGCCTACGTACGACAGGCGGGCGGAGCCGCTTCCCCGCTGCCCGCTGTGGCGGCCTGCGTCGCGACGCTCGCCGCGCTGACGGCACTGGCCGTCTCCCTCGCCCGCCGAGGGCGTGTCACCGGTGCGCGTGACACCGCCCCCGATCCTGCCCTGGAGGTGAACTCCCTGCGGCTGTAACCCCGTTCGTGGCCTCGGGGGCATGGTCGGCGGCCCGAGCGGGCATCCCTGGTGATTGCCACCGGGGAGTCCGTTAGGGTCGTGCCCGAGCGACCGGGAGCCGATGCCATGGGGGCACAGTGCGATTGAGAGTGGAGTTCACGACCGAGCCCTTCGACCTCGACGAGGCACCCGCACACGCGCTGGTCGCCCGCGAGGTCATCGAGGCGGCCGATCTGGACGCGGTGGACGTCGGCCCGTTCGGCAACACCGCCGAGGGCCGCGCCGACGCCGTGCTCACCGCCCTGGACGCGCTGCTGCGCAAGACCCTGGAGGCCGGCGCGACCCGGATCTCGCTCCAGGTCAACGTGATCGACGAGGAGGGCGGTCGGTGACCGGCGGTGGAGACGGGGCCGTCGGCGCGGCCTTCCTCGCGGCCGTGAAACCGCTGGTCGACGCCATGGGCGGCGAGATGATCGCACCCGGCCAGGCCGGCCCCGACGACGTCGTGCTCGCCTGGGAGGGCGCCGACGTGGTCGCCGTACGCCTCCCGCAGCTCGCGGCCTCGCTCGATCACATCCTGGCCGCCCTGGAGCGCAAGCACGGCAAGCCGCTGGCCGAACTGGACCGCAAGGCCAAGCAGGAGATCGTACGGATACTCGAGGCACGCGGTGCCTTCTCCGTGCGGCACGGGGTCGAGACCGTGGCGGGCGCCCTCGGGGTCAGCCGCTTCACGGTCTACAACTACCTGAACCGCGAGAAACAGGCCTGACGGGCTGATCGGGCGTGGGGTGGCGGGTCCGGGATGCCCGGTGCCGTTACCCGGAATTTTCAACAAAGTGTTGACGTCTTGTCGTCGGAAGGCGTTAGCTGAGCGCAGCCAGCCCGGCGTGCGCCCAGCACGCATCCAGCACGCACAAGGCCACGGAGGCTTGCCGTGACGTCGAGTACGACCCCTGGTGGCCTCGCCCGCTTCAACGCCCTGGAGAAGTCCGAGGCCCGCACCGCCCTCCACGAGGCCTGCGCTTCCGCTGCCTGGGGACGGCACCTGCTCGCCGGACGGCCGTACACCACCGCCGAGGACCTGTACGAGGCGAGCGATGCCGCGATGGCGGAACTGTCCGCCGACGACCTCGCCGAGGCGATGGCCGGCCACCCGCCGATCGGCCGCCCCAAGCCCGGTGACCCGACCTCCGCCCGTGAGCAGCGCGGTATGGCCGGTGCCTCCGAGGAGCTGAAGGCGGAGATGCTCGAACTGAACCTCGCCTACCAGGAACGGTTCGGCCATGTCTTCCTGATCTGCGCGACCGGCCGCACCGGCGAGCAGATGCGCGACGCGGTGCGGGAACGGATCGTGAACACACCGGAGCGGGAGCGGGAGATCGTCCGCACCGAGCTGGGGAAGATCAACCGCATCCGGCTCGGCAACCTCGTACAGGAAGAGCGGTGACCGCCATGAGCACCGGTACCGGCGCCTCTGTCGCCTCCGTGTCCACGCACATCCTGGACACCAGCGTCGGGCGACCCGCCGCGGCTGTCGCCGTCCTGCTTGCTGCGCGCAGTGGCCGGCATGCGGACTGGAAGGCGCTCGGCGGCAGTGCGACCGACGCGGACGGGCGGTGCAGGGATCTGCCGGCGCTGCCGCAGGGCACGACCCACGTGCGGCTCGATTTCGAGGTCGAGCCGTATCTGGAACAGAGGCAGAAGCAGAATCAGGCCGATGCGCAGCAGGACGCCCCCGCGAATCGGGACAGCGGTGCGGCGGGAGCGTTCTTCCCGGAGGTGGCGATCACGTTCGCCGTCGTGCCGGGCGAGCACTACCACGTACCGCTGCTGCTCAACCCGTTCGGCTACTCCGTATACCGAGGGAGCTAGCAGCACCATGACCGATTCGACCGGCAAGGCCCGGCCCGTCTTTCTCGGGCAGAACCAGTACGGCAAGGCCGAGAACCGCGTCGTGCGCGTCACCCGCGACGGCGCCACCCACCACATCAAGGATCTCAACGTCTCCGTGTCGCTCTCCGGCGACATGGACGAGGTCCACCTCTCCGGCTCCAACGCGAACGTCCTGCCGACGGACACCACCAAGAACACGGTGTACGCCTTCGCCAAGGAGCACGGCATCGACTCCGCCGAGCAGTTCGGCATCCATCTGGCCCGGCACTTCGTGACCAGCCAGGAGCCGATAAAGAAGGCGCGCATCCGGATCGAGGAGTACTCCTGGGCGCGGATCGAGGCGGCGGGCGAGGGCGAGCACTCCTTCGCCCGGCAGGGCCAGGAGACCCGGCTGACCCAGATAACGTACGACGGTTCGTCGTGGGAGGTGGTCTCCGGGCTCAAGGATCTCGTCGTGATGAACACGACCGACTCCGAGTTCTGGGGCTACGTCAAGGACAAGTACACGACGCTCCCCGAGGCGTACGACCGCATCCTCGCGACGCAGGTGTCCGCGCGCTGGCGCTTCAACTGGTCCGACGACGCAGGGGAGATGCCGGACTGGGAGGAGTCGTACGCGCAGACCCGGAAGCACCTGCTCTCGGCCTTCGCGGAGACCTACTCGCTCTCCCTCCAGCAGACCCTCTTCCAGATGGGCGCGCGGATCATAGAACACCGCGACGAGATAGACGAGGTGCGGTTCTCGCTCCCCAACAAGCACCATTTCCTTGTGGACTTGAAGCCCTTCGGACTCAAGAACGACACCGCCGACGGAGCTGTGTACTTTGCCGCCGACCGGCCCTACGGCCTGATCGAGGGCACGATCCTGCGTGACGGCGCCGAGGCGCGCATCCCCGCCGACCTCACCAACCTCTAAGGACGTTTGTACGATGGTTCAGCGCATCGTCATCGAGAACTGCGCGATCGCGACCGTGGACGCCACCGACACCGAGTACGCGTCCGGTCATGTGGTGATCGCCGGAAACCGGATCGAGTCGGTCGGCGCGGGCAAGGCCCCCGAGGGACTGGCGGACGTGGTCCGGCGCATCGACGCGAGCGGTCACCTGGTCACCCCCGGCCTGGTCAACTCGCACCACCACTACTACCAGTGGATCACCCGGGGCCTGGCCACCGACCACAACCTCTTCGACTGGCTGGTGGCGCTGTACCCGACCTGGGCGCGTATCGACGAGCCGATGGTCCGGGCCGCCGCGCAGGGCTCGCTGGCCATGATGGTCCGTGGCGGAGTCACCACCGCCACGGACCACCACTACGTCTTCCCGAAGGGCTCCGGCGACCTGTCCGGCGCGATCATCGGCGCGGCCCGCGAGATGGGCGTCCGCTTCACCCTCGCCCGTGGCTCGATGGACCGCAGCGAGAAGGACGGCGGCCTGCCCCCGGACTTCGCCGTCGAGACTCTCGAAGGCGCGCTCGCCGCCACCGAGGCCACGGTCGACGAGCACCACGACCCCTCCTTCGACGCCATGACCCAGATCGCGGTCGCCCCCTGCTCGCCGTTCTCCGTCTCGACCGAGCTGATGCGTGAGGGCGCGGAGTTGGCGCGGCGCAAGGGCGTACGGCTGCACACGCACGGCTCGGAGACGGTCGAGGAGGAGCAGTTCTGCAAGGAGCTGTTCGGCATGGGCCCGACCGACTACTTCGAGTCCACGGGCTGGCTCGGCGAGGACGTGTGGATGGCGCACTGCGTCCACATGAACGACTCGGACATCGCCGCCTTCGCCCGTACCCAGACGGGTGTGGCCCACTGTCCGTCCTCCAACGCCCGGCTGGCAGCGGGCATCGCGCGCGTCCCCGACATGCTGGCGGCCGGCGTCCCGGTCGGCCTCGGCATCGACGGCACGGCGTCCAACGAGTCGGGCGAACTCCACACCGAGCTGCGCAACGCCCTCCTCATCAACCGCCTCGGCCCCCACCGCGAGGCCGCCCTGAACGCCCGGCAGGCGCTGCGCCTCGGGACGTACGGCGGTGCCCAAGTCCTGGGCAGAGCAAGGGAGACGGGCTCGCTGGAGCCGGGCAAGCTCGCCGACCTGGTCCTCTGGAACCTGGACACGCTGGCCCACGCTTCGATCGCCGACCCGGTCATCGCCCTCGTCTTCGGCGCGGCGGCCCCGGTCACGGCGTCCTTCGTCAACGGCGAACAGATCGTCGAGAACGGGCGGTTGCTGCACGTCGACGAGGACGAGATCGCCCGTTCGACGCGTACGGAAGCCCGGCGGCTGGCGGCCATCGCGGCGCGAGCCTGAATCAGGGGGCTCGAAAAGACCTCCGGCCGAGGGGGACGGCCCTCGGCCGGAGTCCTGCTGTCACCACCGATCAGCCGGCGCAGTGACCGGTCAGCCGATGTAGTAACTGTCGCCGTACACCTTCCAGTCGAGCGGCGGATCCAGGTTCAGGTTCCCCTGGTCGAGGAAGAGCCGCTGGGCGGTGTCCACCCGGGTGGTGTCCTCGTGTGCGGCCTCCTGCTCCATCGCCCACACCCGGGCGTCGAGGAAGGCGTTCAGATACGTCGTCTCGTCGCCGCCCTCGGCCGGGGTGGCCGCGTTCGCCAGGGCCCGCGTGCGGATCCCGCCGAAGGAGGCGCTGTCCGTGCCGGGGCCGTGCATGACCATGGCGTCGTAGTAGACGAACTGGCCCAGCGTGCCGACGCCGTCCTTCTTGGCGCTGGCCACGGCCGGGCCGAAGTAGACACGGTCGCGCTCGTCGTCCTGGGCCGCGCGGAACGCGGACGTCTTCGCGGCCTTGCGCCAGGCGCTGGGGAAGCCCGGGTCGAGGCCCTCGTGCGAGTCCGTGCCGTCCACCGCGCGCAGGGCGGGCAGAAAGGCGGCCAGGGCGTTGCCCGGGACCCGCTCGGTGTACAGCTCGACGAGGGCCAGCATGTCGCTCGTACCGGAGCAGAAGCCGATGATCCCGCCGGTGTAGCCGCGCCCGTCGCCGATGTCCTGGATGTACTTGTACTGCGCCCGCCAGTCCAGGGACGAGTTCTCCGCGCTGCACACCAGCCGCATCGCGATGTCCTTCTTGTCCGGGTCGTCGAGCCCGGTCCCGGTCGCGTCGGTGGTCGCGCCGGACGCGATCCGCTGGGTGGTGAGGATCGCGGTGGCGCCGAGCGCCGCCAGCAACGTACGGCGGGCGGCGGCTCTGTGCATCATCGGCACGTGAACTCCAAAAAGGGCGCGGTGGGAAGAGGTTGAGGGTCGCGCGCCAGGTTGGGAATGCCGTGGGGTGAGGGTAGGAGGTCGCTGTGAGTATCGGTCAGAGTCCGAAGAGTTGCGGCTCCGACGCCAGTGCTCGGAAGTGCTCCTTGGGGTCCGCGACCAGCTTGCGCGCCTTGAGGTCCATCAGCCCGCCGACCGCCGTGATCTCGGCGGCGACCGTGCCGTCGGTCTTGCGGATCGTCTGCCGGATACGGAACGTCTTGCCCTCACCCCACACGAAGTCGCACGTCACCTCGACCTCGTCGCCCGCGAGCAGCTCCCGCTGGTACCGGATGGTCGTCTCCAGGGCCACCGGACCCACGCCCTTCGCCATCAGCCCGGTCTGGCTGATCCCGGCCGCCTGGAGCAGCACCCAGCGGGCGTGCTCCGCGTAGTTGATGTACACGCTCTGGTTGAGGTGCCCCTGCACATCGGTCTCGTACCCGCGCACGGTCACCGGGACGGAAAACGGTTCGGCCACGACTTCCCCTTCACGACTGTTCGGCTCACGGAAAACAGACGGCAATTAGAACGGACGGCCGCAAGCGTACTGAGCGGTTGCTCACCTTCGTCAACTGTCTTTGTGTGAACAGCCGTTACGTCCGTCGGGGCGACGCCAGCAGATAGCGGGCGCCGGTACGCGGCTCGGTGTGCTCGCCGACCTGCCAGCCCGCCTTCTCCAGCGTGGCCGCGCAGGCCCGCAGCGCGTCACCGTCGGGCTCGCGCACGGCGACGGCCTCCGGTTGCGGAGTCGCCCGCACCCGATAGCCACCGCCGCTCCCGCTCCCACCCCCGTCGGCCGGACGATGACCGGCCGCCTCCAGTGCCAGCGCGGCGGCCTGCACCAGATGCGTACGCTCCCACCCGCACGGACGGTCCATGGCACCGTCCCTGTTGGTCATCCGGCGCAGCTCCAGCAGCCCCTGCCAGGCACTGTGCACCTCACGCGTCCGGGCGGGCCCGGCGGCGGGTATCTCCTCCTCGCCGCCGACACGCGCGGCGAACACCCCGGTGGCCCCGGAAGCTGTGGCCCCGGGAGCGGTGGACGCGGGGGCAGCCTCGGCAGCGGCCGGTGTGTCCGTGTGCTGCGCTTCCTCCCGTATCCGATGGCCCGTCGGCGTCAGGAAGTGGTCGTGCGGTGGTCGCGGGTGCCGGAAGGCGAGCCCGCGCTTCACCAGTGCGGCGAGCTGGAACTCCGTACCCCGCAGCCGTCCGGTGACGGGGTCGGCGGCGTCGATGACGCGTCGCTGGGCGGCGGTCGGCGGTCGTGTCATGGCGCACTCCTCCCCGGTCACGGGTCTCCTCGATCATGGGTCGATTCGGTGGATTCGACCCGTTCGAAGACTACGACCCGGCACTGACATCGAGGGCCCAGCGCTCCAGCTCCGCGAACTCGCGCTCCCGCAGACCCCTGCGCGGGTCGATCCGCAGCAGCAGCGCGGGACCGGTGTGGTGCTCGGCCACATGGCGGACGTCGAGGTCGGTGATCATGTCGTCGACCCAGGCGAAGGGGCGTCCGTCCGCCCACTCCACGACGCGGCGCGTCTTCCAGAACAGCCCGTCGGGATCCTCGGCGAACAGATTGGTGAACTCGATGACCGGCAGGTCGGCCGGCAGCCCGATCGCCGGGCCGATCATCTCGTTCGCCCCGTGCATCCAGACCGTGGCCCATGCCAGGTCGTACGGCAGGGCGAGCAGCCGGGCGCCGTGCCCCGGGTGCAGCCGTATCCGTAGGCCCCGGCGGAGCCTCCGGGAGCCCGGTTTCTGCTTGGCCGACCAGCTCGCGGGATGCACCCGGCGGGTCACATAGCCGCGCGGGCGCAGGAGCCGGGCGCGGAACGGGTTGAGGGGGCCGTCGACGTCGAGGAGCAGCAGTGGCCGGTCGGTCATTCGGTCCGTCATGGGGACGGGTTACCCATGACCGACAGCGGCCGACCACCCCACTGGCCGTTACTGCCGATAACCGCTCAGGAACCGCCCGATCCTGCTGATCGCCACGTCCAGGTCGTCCGCGTACGGGAGGGTGAGGATGCGGAAGTGGTCGGGGGTGGGCCAGTTGAAGCCCGTCCCCTGCACGACCTGGATCTTCTCCTGGAGGAGCAGGTCGAGGACGAACTTCTCGTCGTCGTGGATCTTGTGCACCTTGGGATCGAGGCGCGGGAACGCGTACAGCGAGCCCTTGGGCTTCACGCACGACACACCCGGGATCTCGTTGAGCTTCTCCCAGGCCACGGTGCGCTGTTCGTGCAGGCGTCCGCCCGGGGCGGTCAGTTCGTGGATGGACTGACGGCCGCCGAGCGCGGCCTGGATGGCGTACTGCGCGGGCGCGTTGGCGCACAGCCGCATGGAGGCCAGCATGGTCAGGCCCTCCAGATAGCTCTTCGCGTGCTGCTTCGGGCCGGTGACCACCAGCCAGCCCGAGCGGAAGCCGGCCACCCGGTACGTCTTCGACAGACCGCAGAAGGTGAGGACGACCAGGTCGGGGGCGAGCGCGGCGACCGAGTGGTGCACGGCGTCGTCGTACAGGATCTGGTCGTAGATCTCGTCGGCGAAGACCATCAGGCCGTGCCGGCGGGCCAGGTCGAGGATGCCCTCGATGATCTCCTTCGGGTAGACGGCGCCGGTGGGGTTGTTCGGGTTGATGATCACGACGGCCTTGGTGCGGTCGGTGATCTTCGCCGCCATGTCGTCCAGGTCCGGGTACCAGTCGGCCTGTTCGTCGCAGAGGTAGTGGACCGCCTTGCCGCCGGCGAGGGTCGTCACCGCCGTCCAGAGGGGGAAGTCCGGGGCGGGGATGAGGATTTCGTCGCCGTCCTCGACCAGCGCCTGTACGGCCATCGAGATCAGCTCGGAGATGCCGTTGCCGAGGAAGACGTCGTCGACGCCGACCTCCAGGCCGAGCGTCTGGTAGCGCTGGGTGACCGCGCGGCGGGCGGAGAGGATGCCGCGCGAGTCCGTGTAGCCGTGGGCCTGGGGCAGCATGCGGATCATGTCCTGGAGGATCTCCTCCGGCGCCTCGAAGCCGAACAGTGCGGGGTTGCCGGTGTTCAGGCGCAGCACGCTGTGGCCCGCCTTCTCCAGCGCGTCCGCGTGCTCGATGACCGGGCCGCGGATCTCGTAACAGACCTCGCTGAGCTTGTTCGACTGCCGGAACTCCATGCGCGCTCGCCCCTCCGGTTTCGTGTGTTGCTTGGTTTTACCAAGTTCCAGCTTGGAAAGTCCAACGACATGTCTAGACTGCGTCGCATGTCACCTCGCCGAAGCTACGACCAGTACTGTTCCACCGCGCGCGCCCTCGACGTCGTCGGCGACCGCTGGACCCTCCTGATCGTCCGCGAACTGCTGGCCGGCCCGCGCCGCTACACGGACCTGCACGCGGATCTCCCGGGCGTCAGCACGGACGTACTGGCCTCCCGGCTGAAGGACATGGAGCGCGACGGCCTGACGACCCGGCGTCGGTTGCTCCCGCCGGGAGCCGCATACGTGTACGAACTCACCGACCGGGGACGGCAGTTGCTGCCGGTGCTCCAGGCGCTGGGGGAGTGGGGCGCCCCCGAGCTGACCGAGCGCCGCGCCACGGACGCCGTACGGGCCCACTGGTTCGCCCTGCCGCTGCTGCGCGGGCTGGGTGACGTGAGCGGCGGGGGACTCGTCGAAGTCCGGCTGGAGGAGGGCGAGTTCCATCTGTACGTCGGTGCCGAGGGCGTTCCGGTGTACGGGGCCGGGCCCGCCCCCGAGGAGCCCGACGCCCGGCTGTCGATGGACACCGGCACGTGTGCGGCGGTCGGCCGGGGGGACCTGAGCGTGCTGGACGCGGTCCGGGGCGGACGTATCGAGGTGACCGGCGAGGGGACGCTCGCCAAGGCCTTGCGCGAGGCCTGAGAAGCGAGACCGGGTCCGGAACGGGTCCGGGAACGGGGTCCGAAAACAGGGTCCGGGAACGGGGTCCGGAACGGGACATGCCCGCCGTGCGACCGTGCGCGGCGGGCATGTTGACGAACCGTCACATACTGCTCAGGCTCCCGGCGGAACCTGCCTCGGCCGGCCCGAGCCGCGCGTCAGGGCGTAGCCGCCGACGCCCGCCAGGGCCGCCAGCGCGCCGCCGATCGCCGTCCAGACCCAGCGGTCGGACCACCAGCCGGAGGCCCAGCCGTCGTCGGGCTCGATGCTCGACAGCACGGCGGACGTCGTCGAACTGTCCGCTGTGTCCTCGGAGTTCTCGGACTTGACCGCGATCCCGGGAACCAGCGGCTCGGCCAGCGAACCGTCCACGGCCGCCGAACCGCCGATGTCCTTGGAGTCGACCCGCAGTTCGGCGTCGACCGGGAGGCCGAGGTCGGACGTCGGGAGGTTCACGGCCGTCAGTCGGACGTAGTACGTGCCCGGCAGCGGGTCGTTGGCCCACTGCTCCGACCAGGCCCGGACCGTGCGCAGCGTGCACGCCAGCTCCACGGAGGCGGTGCCCGAGGCGGCGGTGCGGGTCTGGGCGCCGTACTGGCAGGCCTGACGGCGCCGCAGACCGTCGTACACGTCGAGCTGCCAGGCCTCGGACGCGTGGGTGTCCGGGAGCTTCACCGTCGCCTTGACGGTGGGGCGTTGGCCGGCGTCGGCGGGGAACGACCAGTACAGGTAGTCGCCCGCCGAGCCGCTCGCGGTGGCCTGCTGGCCCTGGTCGATCTCCGTCGCCGTACGGAACGACGTGCCCGCCGAGGTGGGGGCCGAGCTGTCGTCCGAGGGGCTCGCGGAGGGCGTCTCGTCGGCGACGGCCGGGACGGCCGCCAGCCCGAGCAGCAGCATGGCCGAACCCAACACGCGGACACCGCACGTCAGTTGATTGCCGAGATTGCCGACATTGTTGAGAGCACGCATCAGTTGGTCCTCCAGACCGCGAGCCGCCAACGAGAGATCCAGCCCCACAGGACGCCCGTGAGGAAGCCGACCAGGACGAGCGCGCCCAGCAGCCACCAGCCACGGCCGAGACCGAAGGAGGCCACATCGCTCGCCTGGCTCGGGCCGTCGACGACGTCGACGGTCAGTTCGAGCGGCAGACCGGGCGTGGACGCCACACCACTCGCCGCCGAGTAGGAGTTGGTGACCTGGAGACACACGGTCTCGGCGGCCGTCTGCTCGGGGTCGTCCTCGTCGTCGGCCTCCGCCTTCGCATAGCGCAGACCCGTCGAGATGACATCGGTCCGGCCGGTGCCGTTGCCCTCGCCGCGCACGATCTCGCGGCCGTGCACGGTCACCGCCCGCAGCAGCACCCCGTAGTCGGGGTTGACGGCCCGGTCGGCCGACACGCTCACCGAGGCGCGCAGTTCCTGCCCCGGCTCGACGTCCACGCGGTACCAGCGCTGCTGCCCGAACTCCTCGCGGTCCGTGTACAGACCGGACTTCACCGCCGGGGCGTTCGTGCACCCGGCCGCGCCCTCGACGGCGACCGGCGTCACCACCGGGTCGGCGGCCCGGACGACCAACTGGTTGACCTTGTCGGCGAGTTCGTCGGTGTGCTCGACCGACGTGTACGTCCCGCCGGTCGCCTCCGCGATACAGCTCAGCTGCTGCCGCATCTTGGTGTTCGGGACCAGACCGAGGGTGTCGATGGTGAGGCCGATGCCCTTGGCCGCGATCTCCCGGGCCACCTCGCACGGGTCGAGCGGCGCGCAGGTGTCCTCGCCGTCACTGATCAGCACGATGCGCTTGGTGCCCTCGCCGCCGTCGAGGTCGTCGGCGGCCTTCAGCAGCGCGGGGCCGATCGGCGTCCAGCCGGTGGGCGTGAGCGTCGCGACGGCCGTCTTGGCCTCGGTACGGTCGAGCGGGCCCACCGGATAGAGCTGCGCGGTGTCCTTGCAGCCCTCCTTGCGGTCGTCGCCCGGGTAGTTGGCGCCCAGCGTGCGGATACCGAGCTGGACCTCCTCGGGGGTCGCGTCGAGCACCTCGTTGAACGCCTGCTTCGCCGCGGCCATCCGCGACTGCCCGTCGATGTCCTTCGCCCGCATCGAACCGCTGACGTCGAGAAGGAGGTTGACCTTGGGCGCGAGTGCGGTGGTTTCGTCGGCGACGGCTCCGGCCGGGACCGCGATCCCGGCCGCCAGGGCGGCGAGCAGGGCGCAGGCGCCCGCCGCCAGCCGTTGTCTTGTGATCATCGACGGATCCTATTGACCCGGGGTGACCCGCTTCAAAACGGGTCCCGTCAACGGCCCCTGTCGGCGGGTCCGTCAGCTGCCCTCCCGCTTGACTTCTCCCAGGGGGTTGGGGAGTTGGGTCCACTGGTCCCCGGGGGTCTCCGGTGACAGCCGCATCAGGGTCAACGCCTTGGTGGGCAGGGGCTGTTCGAGCAGCGCGAGCAGATCGGGCGTGCGCGGCAGCCCCCGTACGGCCGTCTCCAGCGCCGCCCGCAGCGCCGCCTCCGAACCGGCGGTCGCGCCCAGTGCCCCCGCCACCAGCGAGCCGAACAGCTTGCGGCGCAGGGTGGGTTCGTCGTCGGTGACGATCCGTCCGGTCAGCTGGGGCGCCGGGATGCCGTGCCGGGCCAGCCGGGCCGGGCTGACGCGGATGTCGGCGAGGTCGCGGTAGACCAGCCGCAGCGGGTCCCCGTCCGCCGACAGCACGACGAGCAGGTTCTGGCCGTGCGCCTCCAGGGCGACGCCCAGATCGAGCAGGCGCAGACCGACGGTGAGGGCGAGACGCGTGAACTCGGCCAGCCAGGAGGGGGATCGGTCGAATCCGGTGGCGGCCAGTGCTCCGACGGGAACGACCCGCTCGCCCGCCACCACATTCGCGTACTGGTCCGGCGGCTCCCTCAACACCGCTGCCAGATCGGGCGAGTTGGCGGTGACCGCGCCCAGCGTGCGGGTGATGTGCAGCAGCCCGTCGACACGCGCGGCCATCGACTCCATGAACGCCGACACCGTCGCCGCCGTCTCGATCGAGTACGGCGAGATGTCCCGTACCGAGGAGGTGAGCCGGGCACTCAACGCCGTCTTCAGATGCGGGCCGCCGTCCGGCAGGGCGAGGCTGCGCAGGGACATCAGGGGATGCGCCGACAGCCCGCCCCCACCGGGGAGTCGGAGCACGTGCGCCGACTGCCAGGGATGCACCGGGATCAGCGGACGCTCCCCGTCCCACAGCCACTTGGGCCACTCGCCCCGCACGGCATACTCGTCCGCCGCCACCAGCGCCAGCTCCACGACCGGCCGGTGCTCGGGCCCGTACGCGAGCTGCTCGGCCACCGAGAACCCGGGCCGGGAACGGCAGTTGGGGTGGAAGGGATGCCCGTCGACGACCCGCTGCTCCCACTCCCAGCTCGCCACCGGAGTCCGCGTGACACTCACCTGGTTCGCCCGTGACAGGGCCAACGAGGCGACGCTGTGGTCGAGTTCGGCCGCGAAGGCGGGACCGTGCGGGACGGCCAGGTCCGTCATCAGCCGCGCCGGATCGTCGTACGAGACCCTCCCGAGCCGTACGGCGGTGGCGCGGCCGTCGACGGCGTACGGATCGGCGTACGGGCCCTCCAGGCGGCGGCCGTCCGCCAGCAGGAGGCCCGCGCCGCCCTCGCGGCGGACGATCCACGGCAGCGACTCATGGACGAGCGCCCGCCACAGCCGGGTCAGTACGGCGGCCCGGGCGCCGGGCAGCTCGGCTGCGTACCGCGACGCGAGGTCGGGGCGTACGGCGGCCAGTTCGTCGGCGACCTCGGCCTCTGCGCTGGAGGGACGGTGCACGGCGGGCTCCTCGGGTGCGGGTTTGGGTGCGGGTAAGTGCTGGTGAGCGGGTAGGCCGACGACAGACATACTGATCGTCAGTGCACCGCGGGAAACCGCACCGTAGGCAAGCACCGTAAGAAACGAGGGAACGCGTGGACCCCACCATGCCCCCCGCCGCGCCGCCCCCGGACGTGCCCGCGCACGACGGCACCGGAGCGTGTGCCGACGCCTACGCGACCGCGCCCCTGCTCAACTGTCTGCTCCGGGAAGTGGCACAGCCGGTCCCCGGCACCGGCGAGCCGCACGTGTACCGGCTGCCGAGCGGGCAGCGCCTGCTGCGCGTGCACGGCACCCGGCGGCCCGCCGCGCCCGAGGTGAACACGGGCGACGGCACCTGGCACCCGGTCGGTCACGCCGAACTCGTCAAGCTCGTGGCCGAGGAACTCCAGGCCCACACCGGCCTGTCCAACCCCGAGCTGCCCGCCGAGATGGCCGACAGCCGGGACGCGGTCGCCGCGCTGCTCACCGCCCGCGACCTCACCACCCCGCCCGACGATCCGTACCGCCGCTCCGAGCAGTCCCTCCTCACCGGGCACCCCTACCACCCGGCGCCCAAGGCGCGCGGCGGCGGCCCGGTCGCGGGCTGGCTGCCGTACGCGCCCGAGGCGTACGCCGCCTTCCCGCTGGTGCTGCTCGGCGTACGCGAGGACGTGACGGTCGAGGAGGGCGACGTATCCGCCCTGGACGCCTTCGGCACGGCCCCGCCCGGCTACCGGCTGCTGCCCGCCCACCCCTGGCAGCTCGACCTCGTCGGCCCGAGCCTGACGGACGCCTTCGCCGACGGCCGGCTGATCCGGCTCGGCACGACCACGTCCGACACCTGGCCCACGGCCGCCATCCGCACGCTGTACGCGCCCGAGCACGACGTCTTCGTCAAGTTCAGCCTCGACGTCCGCATCACCAACGACGTACGTCGGCTCTGGCGCCACGACCTGCTGGCACTGCGCCGCACGGACGCGGCGGTCGTCGCCGCCGCCGAGGGCCGGCCGGTCTGGCTCAGCGACCGGGGTTACCGCACCGCCGACTTCGCCTTCGAGGAGCTGGCGGTCCTGGTCCGCGACGGCCTGCGCGACCATGTCGTACCGGGCGCCACCCCGCTGCTCGCCGCCGCGCTGGTCGAGGGCTTCGACGGCAACCCGCTCGACGGGCTCGCCGACCCGGCCGCCTGGTGGACGGCGTATCTGCGCTGTGCCGTGCCACCGGTCGTCGAACTGTTCGCACGGTCCGGCGTCGTCGTCGAGGCCCACCTCCAGAACTGCCTGATCGCGGTCGACGCCCACGGAACCCCCGTACAGGCCCTGTACCGGGACGCGGAGGGCGTGAAGCTGCTGCCGGACGTGACGCGGGCGGCGGGCTGGGAGCGGCTCGTGTACTGCCTGGTCGTCAACCACCTCACGGAGGTCGCGGAGGTGCTGCGGGAACGCCACCCGGGCTTCGACCCCTGGCAGGCCGTACGCCGGGAGCTGTCCCGCCACGACCTCCCCGAGGTCGCCGCACTCCTCGCCTCGCCCACCCTGCCCGGCAAGACCAACCTGCTGCTGCGCTGGACCGGCGCCCACGGCGCCGACGCCCGCTATCTGCCGCTGCGGAATCCGCTGGCGGGGTGAACCGGCGGGTGAAGGGGAACCGTTCCGGACCCGGTGACGTCATGAGCGGAACATCTAGACTGATGGCCGGTAAATGCCGGTAATGGGAGCCTCGCGGCTGATTGCGGCCGCTCGACGGGGACGGGGGGCCGGGGCGATGAGTTCCCACAGCCGGGCCGCAGAGGTGGGATGGGGGAGTCATGAAACCGCTCGGAGCAGGTGATCCCGCCTCTGTCGGGGAGGGCAGGTACCGGCTGGTCGGACGGCTCGGCCAGGGCGGAATGGGCGTTGTCTACTTCGGCCGGTCGCGGTCGGGCCGGGCGGTGGCCGTCAAGGTCGTACGCCCCGAACTGAGCACGGAACCGGGCTTCCGGCGCAGATTCGCCGACGAGGTGGCCGCGGCCCGCCGCGTCGGCGGCTTCCACACCGCGCCGGTCGTGGACGCCGACCCGGAGGGCGACCCGGCCTGGCTGGTGACGGCCTACGTACCCGGCCCCACCTTGCGGGACCTGCTCGACCAGGTGGGCCCCCTTCCCGCGGACACGCTCACTGTGCTGGCCGCCGGCCTCGCCGAGGCGCTGGCCGCCATTCACCAGGCCGGGGTCATTCACCGCGACCTGAAGCCGGCCAACATCATCGTCGCGGAGGACGGCCCCCGGGTCATCGACTTCGGCATCGCGCGGGCCCTCGACGGTACGGCGCTCACCCAGACCGGGTTCCAGATCGGCACGCTCGGCTTCCTCGCGCCGGAACAGCTCACCGGCGGCACGCTCACTCCCGCGGTGGACATGTTCGCCCTGGGCGTGGTGCTCAGCCAGGCGGCGGGCCGCGCTCCCTTCGGCGACGGGGGGTCGGCCGCCTGGGCCTACCGCGTCGTCCACGAACAGCCGGACCTCACGGGCCTTCCCGGCGGGCTGCGCGGACTGATCGCGGCCTGCCTGTCCAAGGACCCGCTCGACCGCCCCGGCCCGTCGGAGTTCCTCGACCAGCTCACGGTCCGGCATCCGTCGGACACCTGGCTCCCCGCCGAGGCGACCGCACTCATCCGGAGACAGGCCCCGGCGGCGGACCTCGCGGCGGCGGACCGCTCGTCGGCGCCGCCCACCGATCCGCGTACGACCGGGGCCGCGCCTCAGGTCGGCGAAGGACAGGCCCTGGCCAGTGACCGGCGTGCGACGGTGCCAGCTCCGCCGCTGGTCGCCGGTGGACAGGCCCCGGCTACCGATCCGCGTACGACGTTGTCCGCGCCGCCGGTCGCTGATGGGCAGGCTCTGGCCAGTGACCAGCGTGCGACGGTGTCCGCGCTGCCGCCGGTCGCCGATGGACAGGCGTTGGCGATGGACCAGCGCGCGACCGTGTCCGCGCCGCCCCCGGTCGCCGAAGGGCAGGCACTGGTCACCGACCCGCGCCCCGCCACGCCTGCCACGCCCGCCCCGTCGGCGGCGGCCGATGGCCGGGCCGTGGCCTCCTACCCCCTGACCGTCCAGTCGCCGCCCGGCCCCGGCTTCGGGCCCCCGCCGGTCCTCGCACCCGTACCTGGCCCGCCCGGCGGGTCCGTCCCGCCGGGCGGCGGCGGCCCGGTGGGCGGTGCCGGGGCGCGGCGCGGGCGCCGAGGGGCGGTCGCCGTAGCGGCGCTGCTGGTCGCGGCGGCCGTCGCGGGGCTGCTCGTGTGGCAGCCCTGGACCGGTTCCGGCAAGGGCGATGCCGATGCCGACGCCGGGGGAGCCTCGCCGTCAGCCCGGCGATCGACCCCCGCCGCGTTCCCCGACGACCCGCTGCTGGTCCGGCTGGACACGGACCCCGGATCGTCGGAATGCCACAGCGTGATCGGCCGCCGCGACTCCACCACGGACAACCCCGATCAGCTCATCGACGGGACCTGCGACGCCCTCCCGCAGTGGTCCCCCGACCACGAGTCGTTCGCGTTCACCCGTAAGACGGCGGAAGAGCCGGCCGTGTGGACGGCGAACGCGGACGGTACCGGTGTCCGCCGGATCGCCGCCATCTCGGGCGGCCGGGTCTCCTGGTCCCCGGACGGTAAGCGACTGGCCGTCCTGCGCCGCGACGCGGACGGTGTGCAGCAGCTGTTCGCCGTGAACGTCTCGGACGGCTCCGCGCAGCAACTGACCACCGTCACCGGGAAGGTGGAGGACCCGGCCTGGTCCCCCAACGGCAAACTCATCGCCATCTGCCTGCAGAAGACGTCGGGCTGGCAGGTCCACGTCGTCGATCCGGCCCAGCCGGGCGCCGAACCCCGCCAGGTGACCCACCAGTCCCGGCGGGCGCTGGACCCCGTCTGGTCCCCGGACGGCCACCACTTCGCGTACACCGCCGGAGCACCCGGCGAGGGGACGGGGGGCGACATCCGCATCGTCAAGGCCGACGGCAGCGATGACAGGACACTCGTCCAGACGGCCGCCCAGGAGATGGACCCGGTCTGGTCACCGGACGGCAAGTGGGTGGCCTTCGTCCGGGGGCCCTTCGACCGGCCGGCGATCTGGGCGGTCCGCGCGGACGGCACGGGTGCGCGCCGACTCACCACGGGCAGCACACCGGAGGGGCACCCTTCTTGGCGCTGAGGTCGGTGCGGAGTCGGCACTGATCCCGGCGCGGAGAAACGCCGTACCGGCTGTCACACCTGATCACTATGCTCACGACATGAGAGAGGTCACGGCAACCCGCTACGTCGAGCCCCTGAGGTCGGGCGGTTCCGTCCCAGGGGTGGTCGAGGCCGACGACCTCGGCACCTACGTCGTGAAGTTCACCGGCTCCGCGCAGGGCCGCAAGGCACTGGTCGCCGAAGTGATCGTCGGAGAGCTGGCCCGCGCCCTGGGACTGCGCTTCCCCGAGCTGGTGCTCGTGCACTTCGACCCGGAGATCGCCGACGAGGAACCCCACCAGGAAGTACGGGACCTGCACAGCGCCAGTGCCGGCCTGAACCTCGGCATGGACTACCTGCCGGGCGCGCGGGACTTCACCCCGGAGGTCGCCGCGAACTGCACGGTCGACCCGCTGGAGGCCGGAAAGGTCATCTGGCTCGACGCGCTGACCGTCAACGTCGACCGTACGGTCCACAGCTCCAACCTGATGATCTGGCCGACGCTCGGCATCGCGCCCCCGCGCCTGTGGCTCATCGACCACGGCGCCGCCCTCGTCTTCCACCACCGCTGGGACGGCGCCGACCCCACGAAGGCCTACGACTTCCGCCACCACGCCCTCGGCCACTACACCCCGGACACCCGGGCCGCCGACGCCGAGCTGGCTCCCCGGGTGACCGAGGACCTGCTGCGCGGCATCGCGGCCGAGGTACCGGACGCCTGGCTGGCCGGCGAACCGGGCTTCGCGACACCGGACGACGCCAGGGAGGCGTACGTCGGCTACCTGCACGCGCGTGTGCGGGCCTCGGCCGCCTGGCTGCCCACCGACTTCCCCACCCGGGAGGAACTCGCCGCCGAGGAGGCCCTCCGGGCGGCGAAGACACAGCGAGGCCGCCCGAGTTGGCTCAAGCGGGTCCCCGACCTGCACGGCAAGCCGGCGGCGGAACAGGATTGGTCGGTGCATCTCGGATGAGCCCCCACGCACCCGTCGTACAGATCGAGTACTGCACCCAGTGCCGTTGGCTGCCCCGCGCGGCCTGGCTGGCACAGGAACTGCTCACCACCTTCGAGACGGAGCTCGGCGAGCTGTCGCTCAAGCCCGGCACCGGCGGCGTGTTCGTCGTCCGGGTCGACGACGAGGTGGTCTGGGACCGCAAGGAACAGGGCTTCCCGGAGCCCACGGCCGTGAAGCAGGCCGTACGCGACCGAGTGGCCCCGGGGAAGTCCCTGGGCCACTCGGACAAGCCTGCGGAGTGAGCTGACCGGATGGGTCAGCCGCGCAGCTGCTCGTACGCCGGCAGCGTCAGGAAGTCCGCGTAGTTGTCGTCGAGGGCGACCGTGAGCAGCAGGTCGTGGGCCTGCTGCCAGTGGCCGGCCGTGAAGGCCTCCTCGCCGATCTCCGCGCGGATGTTCGCGAGTTCCGCGGCGGCGATCTTGCGGGCCAGCTCCGGGGTGGCCCGCTCGCCGTTCTCGAACTCGACGTCCGCGTTGATCCACTGCCAGATCTGGGAGCGGGAGATCTCTGCGGTGGCCGCGTCCTCCATGAGGTTGAAGATGGCGACCGCGCCGAGCCCGCGCAGCCACGCCTCGATGTAACGGATGCCCACCTGCACGGCGTTGACCAGTCCGTCGTACGTCGGCTTCGCCTTCAGCGAGTCGACGGCGATCAGGTCGGCGGCCTCGACGTGGACGTCCTCGCGGAGGCGGTCCTTCTGGTTCGGCCGGTCGCCGAGGACCGCGTCGAAGGAGGCCAGGGCGATCGGGACGAGGTCCGGGTGGGCGACCCAGGAACCGTCGAAACCGTCCCCGGCCTCACGGTCCTTGTCGGCCTTGACCTTCTCGAAGGCGACCTTGTTGACCTCTTCGTCGCGCCGGGACGGGATGAACGCCGCCATGCCGCCGATCGCGTGCGCGCCGCGCTTGTGGCAGGTGCGGACGAGGAGTTCGGTGTAGGCGCGCATGAACGGGGCGGTCATCGTCACGGCGTTGCGGTCCGGGAGGACGAACTTGGCGCCGCCGTCACGGAAGTTCTTGACGATGGAGAACAGGTAGTCCCAGCGGCCCGCGTTCAACCCCGAGGCGTGGTCGCGGAGTTCGTAGAGGATCTCCTCCATCTCGTACGCGGCCGTGATCGTCTCGATGAGGACGGTCGCGCGGACGGTGCCCTGCGGGATACCGACGTAGTCCTGCGCGAAGACGAACACCTCGTTCCACAGGCGGGCTTCGAGGTGCGACTCGGTCTTGGGGAGGTAGAAGTACGGCCCCTTGCCGAGGTCGATGAGCCGCTGCGCGTTGTGGAAGAAGTAGAGGCCGAAGTCGACCAGGGCGCCGGGGACTTGCTGCCCGTCGACCTGGAGATGACGCTCGTTGAGGTGCCAGCCACGGGGCCGCATGACGACGGTCGCGAGTTCGTCGTTCGCCTTGAGGGCGTACGACTTGCCGCTCTTCGGGTCGGTGAAGTCGATGTTCCGGGTGTAGGCGTCGGCCAGGTTGACCTGCCCGAGGACCACGTTCTCCCAGGTCGGCGCGGAAGCGTCCTCGAAGTCCGCGAGCCAGATCTTCGCGCCCGAGTTGAGGGCGTTGATCGTCATCTTGCGGTCGGTCGGACCGGTGATCTCGACGCGCCGGTCGTTCAGGGCTGCGGGAGACTCGGCGACCCGCCAGGAGTCGTCGGCGCGGATCGCGGCCGTCTCCGGGAGGAAGTCGAGGGTCGAGGTGCGGGCGATCTCGGCGCGGCGCTCCGCACGGCGCGCGAGCAGCTCGTCACGCCGGGGCGTGAACCGCCGGTGCAGCTCGGCCACGAAGGCGAGCGCCGCGTCGGTGAGCACCTCCTCCTGCCGGGGCAGGGGCTCGGCGTCGACGATGGCCAGCGGGGACGGCGCTGGTGCGGACATGAGCGGTCACTTCCTTCAGCGGGCTGCTGTGGTTGCCTGGAACGGGTGTTTCTGCTGAACGGATGCTAGTTTCCTCATCGTGGAAGTTCAATAATTTGTTGACGTCGAGATTCTCTACTCCAGCCGGTCCAGGTCGGCCGCCGTGTCGATGTCGTACGGCTGTGCCACGTCACCGCACTCGACGAGGGTGAGCGCGTCGCCGTGGGCCTTGAGATAGTCGCGGGCGCCCCGGTCCCCGACCGCGACCGCCGCGACACCCGCCCAGTGCGCGGCGCCGAACAGCACCGGATGGCCGCGCGTTCCGTGGTACGAGGCCGCCGCGAGGGACTCCTCGGACGTATGGGCGGCGAGGACGCGAGCCATGGCCTCCGGTCCGATGCCCGGCTGGTCGACCAGCGAGACGAGGGCCGCGCGGGCCGACGTACCCCGCAGGGACGCCAGTCCGGCCCGCAGTGAGGACCCCATGCCCTCCGCCCACTCCGGGTTGTCCACCAGGACGCACCCGGGCAGGACGGCACGCTCCCGTACGTCGTCGGCCCGCGCCCCGAGGACGACATGGACCGGATCGCAGCCCGCCGTACGCAGGGCGTCGGCCGCGTGTTCGACGAGGAGGCGTCCGCGGTGTTCGAGGAGGGCCTTGGGGCGTCCGCCGAGCCGTCGTCCCCCGCCCGCCGCGAGCAGCAGCCCCGCTACCTGGTCCGGCTTCTCCGTCATGCCTCCTGCATACCTGACGCGGAGGCGAACCGGCGGTGTTCACGGACGTTCGCGGGCTGAATTTCGGCCCGTGGTGTGGCGCCTGTCGCCCGGGTGGCGTTTACTGTCCCGCGTCCCTGGCGCCCGACCAGCGCGATGGGGGTGTGCGGGGCGCGTGTGGGGGCCGTGGGGGAGAGCCGTGTTGCGGAGCTTGGGGCAGAGGTCGGTGACCGGCAGCGACGAGGATCCGAGAGTGGCGGAGTTGCGGACCGCGGTGTCCCGGCTGCGCCGTGAACTCGCCGCGCACCCGGCCGAGTTCCCCGACCGTGGCATCGCCGAGGACGAACTGGCCTCCCTGGCCGCGATGGCCATCACCGGCCGCCCCGAAATCCCGCGCCTGCGCCGCTCGTTACTCCTGGTCGCAGGCGCGATCGGCTCGGTCAGCGCACTCGCCCGGGGTCTGTCGGCCGTACGCGCGGCGGTGGAGCTGTTCGGGGACCAGCCGCGTCGCTGACGGCGAGTGGCAGTCTTTGAGTGACAGGCCTCAGTGCGCGGGGTTGCCCGAGTTGGCCAGTGCCTCCGACAGCTCGGCGGCAACCTGCTTCAGGACGGGCACGATCTTCTCCGTCGCCTCCTCCGTGACCCGGCCCGCCGGGCCCGAGATCGAGATCGCGGCGGCGGTGGGGGAGTTGGGCACGGAGACCGCGAGACAGCGGACGCCGATCTCCTGCTCGTTGTCGTCGACGGCGAAACCGAGACGGCGTACGTCCTCCAGGGCGGTCAGGAAGCCGTCCGGGGTCGTGATCGTCTTGTCCGTCGCGGCCGGCATACCCGTACGGGCGAGCAGGGAACGCACCTCGTCCGGCGGGACGTCGGCGAGCAGCGCCTTGCCGACGCCGGTCGAGTGCGGCAGGACGCGCCGGCCCACCTCCGTGAACATGCGCATCGAGTGCTTGGACGGGACCTGCGCCACGTACACGATCTCGTCGCCGTCCAGGAGCGCCATGTTCGCCGTCTCGCCGGTCTCCTCGACCAGCCGGGCCAAGTAAGGGCGGGCCCAGGTGCCGAGCAGCCGGGACGCGGACTCGCCGAGGCGGATCAGACGCGGGCCGAGCGCGTACCGGCGGTTGGGCTGCTGTCGGACGTAACCGCAGACCACGAGGGTGCGCATGAGCCGGTGGATGGTCGGCAGCGGCAGCCCGCTGCTCACGGAGAGTTCGCTCAGGCCGACCTCACCGCCCGCGTCCGCCATGCGCTCCAGCAGATCGAAGGCGCGCTCCAGGGACTGCACACCACCGCTGGCGGCGGCGGGTTTGGCGGCGTCGGTGGAGCTGGCGCTGGGCGTCGGCACGGCGCGTTCCTTTCACGGCTGACAGGCGATGATGCAGCCTACCGGTCGGTTGCTTGACGGCCTGCTTGTATGTAGCTACGTTCTGATTTCTGGAACTGTAATTCCGTTCTGTGGAAACATCCAGGTTGTCGCCGGGGTCACTCTTGACGGTATGAGGTGGGCGGTGAAGACTCCTTCAACAGAACGTTGAATTCCGTTACGTGGAAGTTAACGGCGGGATTCACGGTGGCAGAGAGGGGTCTCCGAGTGTCCGACGTCGAACTGGTGTTGCGCTCGACGCGCGTCATCACGCCCGAGGGGACGCGCGCGGCCACGGTCGCGGTCGCCGACGGCCGGATCACGGCCGTACTCCCGTACGAGGCCGACGTACCGCCCGGCGCACGCCTGGAGGACTTCGGCGACGACGTCCTGCTGCCCGGGCTGGTCGACACCCACGTGCATGTCAACGACCCCGGCCGCACGGAGTGGGAGGGCTTCTGGACCGCCACGCGCGCGGCGGCGGCCGGCGGCATCACCACCCTCGTCGACATGCCCCTCAACTCCCTCCCGCCGACGACGACGGTCGACCACCTCCGTACGAAGCGGGAAGTCGCCGCGAGCAAGGCGCACATCGACGTCGGCTTCTGGGGCGGCGCGCTGCCCGACAACGTCAAGGACCTGCGCCCGCTGCACGACGCCGGAGTCTTCGGCTTCAAGGCCTTCCTGTCACCGTCCGGCGTGGACGAGTTCCCGCACCTCGACCAAGGCCAACTGGCCCTGTCGCTGGCCGAGATCGCCGACTTCGACGGACTGCTCATCGTGCACGCCGAGGACCCGCACCACCTCGACACGGCACCCCAGAGGGGCGGCCCCGAGTACGCCCACTTCCTCGCCTCGCGCCCGCGCGGCGCGGAGGACCGGGCCATCGCCAACCTGATCGAACAGGCGAAGCGGCTGCACGCGCGCGTGCACGTGCTGCACCTGTCGTCGAGCGACGCGCTGCCACTGATCGCCGAGGCGAAGGCGGCGGGCGTGCGGATCACGGTGGAGACCTGCCCGCACTACCTCACCCTCACCGCCGAGGAAGTCCCGGACGGGGCCAGCGAGTTCAAGTGCTGCCCGCCCATCCGTGAGGCCGCCAACCAGGACCTGCTGTGGCAGGCGCTCGCCGACGGCACGATCGACTGCGTGGTCACCGACCACTCCCCGTCCACCGCCGACCTCAAGACCGCCGACTTCGCGACGGCGTGGGGCGGCATCTCGGGGCTCCAGCTGAGCCTCGCGGCGGTGTGGACGGAGGCGCGGGGGAGGGGCCACTCCCTGGAGGACGTCGTGCGCTGGATGTCCACGCGTACGGCCGACCTGGTGGGCCTCGGCGCACACAAGGGCGCGATCGAGGCGGGCCGTGACGCCGACTTCGCGGTGCTCGCCCCGGACGAGACGTTCACCGTGGACCCGGCGGCCCTGCAACACCGCAACCGCGTGACGGCGTACGCGGGCAAGACCCTCACCGGCGTCGTCAAGTCGACTTGGCTGCGCGGCGAACGCATCGTGGCGGAGGGCGAGTTCACGGACCCGAGGGGGCGCCTCCTGACCCGCCCCCTCTGATCCCACCCATTCCTGATCCCGCTCCCGCACCCGCAGCGGCCTCCGAAAGGCAGTACTGATCACCGTGACCGCGATTCCGAGCTTCACCGGCGACGCGAACCCCTACGGAGGCGGCGACCCGTACGCGGACTACCGCACCGCGGACTTCCCCTTCACCCAGTACGCCGACCTCGCCGACCGCCGCCTCGGGGCCGGGGTGATCGCCGCCAACGACGAGTTCTTCGCCCACCGCGAGAACATGCTCGTGCCCGGGCCCGCCGAGTTCGTGCCCGAGCACTTCGGCCACAAGGGCAAGGTCATGGACGGCTGGGAGACCCGGCGCAGGCGCGGCGCGTCGGCGGAGCACCCGTGGCCGACGGCCGAGGACCACGACTGGGCCCTCGTCCGGCTCGGCGCGCCGGGTGTCGTACGCGGCATCGTGGTCGACACGGCCCACTTCCGCGGCAACTATCCGCAGGCCGTGTCGGTGGAGGGCGTGTCGGTGGTCGGCTCCCCGTCCCCCGAGGACCTCCTGGCGGACGACGTGAAGTGGACGACGCTGGTACCGCGCACGAAGGTCGGCGGGCACGCGGCGAACGGCTTCGAGGTGTCGGTCGAACAGCGCTTCACGCACCTGCGCGTCAACCAGCATCCCGACGGGGGCATCGCGCGCCTGCGGGTGTACGGCGAGATCGTCCCCGATCCCGCCTGGCTGGCGGTGCTGGGCACCTTCGACGTGGTCGCCCTGGAGAACGGCGGCCGGGCCGAGGACGCGTCCAACCTCTTCTACTCACCGGCGTCGAACACCATCCAGCCCGGGCGCTCCCGCAAGATGGACGACGGCTGGGAGACGCGCCGCCGCCGCGACCAGGGCAACGACTGGATCCGCTACCGGCTGGTGGCCCGGTCGTCGATCCGGGCGATCGAGATCGACACGGCGTATCTGAAGGGCAACTCGGCGGGCTGGGCGACGGTGTCGCTCCGGGACGGCGAGAACGGCGACTGGACGGAGATCCTCCCGCGCACCCGCCTCCAGCCCGACACCAACCACCGCTTCGTCCTGCCGACCCCGGCGGCGGGCACCAACGCGCGCGTGGACATCTATCCCGACGGCGGGATCTCCCGGCTGCGACTGTTCGGCTCGCTGACGGAGGAGGGGGCGGGGGAACTGGCGGCTCGGTATCAGGGGCTCGGGGGCTGAGGGGGCCTCCGGCGGGGGAGCGGGGGCGGGTGGGGACCGGGGGTGGGTTCGGAGCGGCCTCTTTCCTCGCCCCCGCCGCCCCTACCCGTCCCATCCCCAGGGGCTCCGCCCCTTCGACCCCACCAGGGGGCAAGCCCCCTGGACCCCGGCGGGGACTGCGTCCTCTGCACCCCTGGCGGGGGCTGCGTGCCCTGGACCTCCGGCGGGGGCTGCGTCCCCCCTGCACCCGTGGCGGGGGGTGCGTGCCCTGTACCCCCTGGGGGACTGCGCCCCCTGGGCCCTCGGCGGGAACTGCATCCTCTGCACCCCTGGCGGGGCTGCGTCTCCTGGGCCCCCGGCGGGGACTACGTCCCCTGGACATCCTGGCGGGGGGCGTCCCTTGGCCCCCCGGGAGGGGACTGCATCCCCCGCACCCCGCTTGGGGGTGCGGTCAGGGACATTCGGCGGGGGTGCGTTCGGGCACCCCCGGCGGGGCTGTACCCCTACAGCCCTGCCTCCCCGGGCAGGGACCCGGTCCCGTGTGCCCCGCTCTGGATTGTGGCCCTGGCCCCCGCAGGGGCTGTGCCTCCGCGCCTCTCGTGGGGTCGCGCCGCCCACGTCCATCCCGGGGTCGCGCCCACCGGGCTCCTGGCAGGGCCGTGGCCGGGGCGGGTTCTGCCACTGACCCCAGCGCGGGGGGCAGAGCCCTGGAACCCCCGGCGGGGGGCGTGGCGTGGCAGAGTCCCGGAACCATGGCGGTCACTGTGTTTCTGCTCAGCTCCCTCCGCCGTACACTCCACCGCCCCGGCCGCCTCCGTCGCGTCCGCCGAGTCCGCCCGCAGGGCCACCGTCGACGGCCCGTACGACGTCCTGTGCCGCCTTCTTGCCGTTCACGTAGGTGACGGCCGCGTCCGCGCCGTCGCCGCTCCGATGCCCCGGCTGCCGCCGGTCACCAGGGCGACCCTGCCGTTCAGGGGTCCCTGCGAAGTTCGCGAAGTTGTTGGCATGGAGCCATCCCAGCGGCCGGCCCATGCGCCGGCGGCGGACGGACACCGAGGTCAGGCGCCCGGAACCCCTCCCACCGATGAGTTGCGGGCCCCGGCGGGGTCTGAGCTGATGACTACAGACCCCTCCCAGAGAGCAGGCACCCGCCATGGGCACCCTCACCCTCACGTCCTTCGTCACCCTCGACGGCGTCTACCAGGCACCGGGCGGCCCAAAGGAGGACCCGCGTGACGGCTTCACACAGGGCGGCTGGAGCGTCCCGTACGGGGACGAGGACTTCGGCCGGTTCGTCACCGAGGTCTTCGAACGCGTCGACGCCTTCCTCCTGGGCCGTCGCACGTACGACATCTTCGCCTCGTACTGGCCCAAGGTCACCGACCCCGCCGACCCGGTCGCGTCCCGGCTCAACGGTCTGCCGAAGTACGTCGTCTCGTCCGGCCTCAAGGACCCGCACTGGGCCGGCACGACCGTGCTGAGCGGTGATCTCGGCAAGGAGGTCGCCGCCCTCAAGGAGCGCACCGACCGTGAGGTCCAGGTGCACGGCAGCGGCGCCCTCGCCCAGTCACTCCTCGCCCTGGACCTCGTCGACAAGGTCCACCTGCTGACCTTCCCGGTCGTCCTCGGCGCCGGCCGCCGCCTCTTTACAGAGGGCGCCGTCCCGACCGCCTTCCGGCACACCGGGGGCCGTACGACCGCGGCGGGCGTCTCCATCCAGACGTACGAGTCCGCGGGCCGCCCGGAATACGGCACGTACGAGCTTCCGGAGAACGCGTAGGCATACGCGTAGGCACAGCAATGCAATCCGTACGGGATATCGCAAGCAAATGCCGAGTTGTTCGCGATGACGAAGCGCGGCGTCAGTCCGAACTGCCTTGCCCCGCGCCCAATGGAGGTGTGGGGGGTACGCGGGGCAAGGGGTTCAGCGGCACATGTCGATCAGTCGTCGCAGCCGGAGGCCCCGCTGAACACGGGCCGGGACCTCCAGCGGGTCGCACCGTTCCTCGGGCCGAGTCGTGGGGGACTCAGCAGGCGTAGTCGATCAGGTCGAACGAGGCGTAGTGGTCGGAGGTGTAGTAGTCCTCCTGGGACTCCTCACCCGTGACGATGCGACGGGCGCCGCGCGTGGAGGAGCCAGGGGTCTTGACCGTGTACTCGTGGTAGTAACCGGTGGACTGCGAGGGCAGGACGCCCTCCCGGTTCTGGAAGACGCTGCCGTCCTGCGAGTACGGGTAGGGGCCGCCCTGCGCGATCAGGTTGAGCGTCGTGTAGGCCTGCGACGGCAGGTCGTCGTAGCAGATGCTGCCGACCGCCGTGGTGGCGGCACCGGCCGTGCCGGCCGTGACGGTGCCACCCACCAGGAGCGCGGACAGGACGGCGGCTGCGGCGCCGATGCGAGTGATTCGTGGGGGGAATCTCATGCCCTCATGATGACGCGCGTAGACAGTGGCATGTCAATGACAACTTCGAAGATTTTCCCGTCAAGTCCGATGAGTTTTCCGAAAGTTAACTTCGGGACCGGCCACCTCGCCGGCCACCTCGGTCATCCCGGCTTCCGGCTCTCCGCGGCTGCGAACAGCGCGAACGACAGGACGAGCAGTGCCACGCTCGCGTAGATCTCATAGCCGTCAAGAAAACCGAGCTTCTGTACGAGGCCCCAGTGCAGGTCGGTGAATTCGTGCAGCAGGCCCGCGACACCCTGCACCAGCGCGAGGAAACCGACGATCTCCAGTAGCTGCTTCATGCCAGGATCCTCGCCCCGGGGACCGCCCGCTTCCATCGGCCGCAGGGCGAGGCCCGCTCTCCCGAAGTCGCCGATCGCCCCGGAAGCGGCGCCGAAAGTCTGCGGCGGTGCGACTTTGGTCGACGATCGCGACTAGCCAGGGGTGGCACGGGCCTGGAGTGCGTAGATTTGTCGACTGTGAGTGGTGACAGGCCGACATCCGTGCCCGAGGCCCCGACGGCGTTCCCGGGGCGGCGATGGCTCTTCCCGTCGGCCGTACTCGACGAACTGGACCCTGACCCCGCCCCCGGTTCGGGCCCTACTCCCGGCTCCGAGCGCAAGTGGACCGCACGGTTCGGACGGCTTGGACTGTCCGCACGGCCCCGGCGCACCGCACGCGACTGGGTCGTCGACTTCACCTGTTTCCTGCTGGCCGTCGTCATCGGCGTGCTGGGCGCGGACGCCCTGGCCGACGATCCGAACACCCCCCACGCCCTCGCCGTCGTCGACCAGTGGCTCGGCGCCCTCTCCTGCGCCGCCGTCTGGCTGCGCCGCCGCTGGCCGCTCGGCCTCGCCGTCGCGATGCTCGCGGTCAGCCTCGTGTCGAGCACGGCGGGTGGCGCCGGCCTGGTCGCCCTCTTCTCCCTCGCCGTGCACCGGCCCTTCCGGTACGTCGGTCTCGTCGCTGCCGCCTCCGTCGTCGTGGTCCCGTTCTTCTACTGGCTGCGCCCCGACCCGGACCTGCCGTACGTCGTCTCGGTGATCCTCAGCGTCCTGCTGACCGCGACCGCCGTCGGGTGGGGCATGTTCGTACGGTCCAAGCGGCAGCTCATGCTCAGCCTGCGGGACCGGCTGCGGCGGGCCGAGACGGAGGCGGCGCTGCGGGCCGAGCAGGCGCAGCGGCTCGCCCGCGAGGCCATCGCGCGCGAGATGCACGACGTACTCGCCCATCGGCTCACCCTGTTGAGCGTCCACGCAGGCGCCCTGGAGTTCCGGCCCGACGCACCCCGCGAGGAGGTCGCGCGGGCGGCCGGGGTCATCCGGGAGAGCGCCCACGAGGCTCTCCAGGACCTGCGGGAGATCATCGGCGTCCTGCGGGCCGGTGACGCGGAGGAGGCGGGGCGCCCGCAGCCGACGCTGGCCGCGCTCGACACCCTGGTGACCGAGTCCCGCGAGGCCGGCATGAAGATCGTGCTGGACAGCCGTGTGACGGCACCGGCGGCCGTCCCCGCCTCCATCGGCCGCACCGCCTACCGGATCGTCCAGGAGGCCCTCACGAACGCCCGCAAACACGCCCCCGGTGCCGAGGTCACGGTGTCCCTCGCGGGCGCCCCGGGCGACGGCCTGACCGTCGCCGTACGCAATCCCGCACCCCCGGGAGAGATCCCGCACGTCCCCGGCTCCGGACAGGGCCTCATCGGCCTGACCGAGCGCGCGACGCTGGCGGGCGGGCGGCTGGAGCACGGTGCGGAGGCGGACGGCCGCGAGGGCGGGGGAGAGGGCGGACACGGGCATGGGCACGCGCGCGTGGGGTTCGCCGTACGGGCCTGGCTGCCGTGGGGCGGACCTCTTTAAGGGGGGCCCTTTTGAAGAACGGGACCTCTTTAAAGAAGAGGGCGCTTTCAGCCGCGCACCGTACGCGGTACCACCCGACGTCCTGCCTCCCCGTACACCCAGCCCGCGGTCTCCTCGATGAACTCGGTCGGGAAGCCCGGCCGGAATCCCGTCGTCTCGTCCAGTTTGACCACCAGGTCCGCGGGGAGCGTCAGTTCGGCCGCGCCGAGGTTGTCCATGAGCTGCTCGACCCGGCGCGCGCCCACGATCGGGTGCACGGCGGGGGAGTGCGCCATGGTCCACGCGATGGCCACCTGCGCCGGGGACGCGCCGAGTTCGTCCGCCGCCGACTGCACGGCCCGCGCCACCGCGTGCTCGTGCTCGCCGACCGCGTCCGCGGACAGCCGTACCGACTCGTCGGGGGCGATGCCCCGCGCGCGGGTGTACTTGCCGGACAGGATGCCGTTGTGCAGCGGACTCCAGGCCGCCACCGACATCCCGAACGCCTCGGCCATCGGCAGCAGTTCGCGCTCGACGTCCCGGTTCAGCAGGCTGTACGGCACCTGCAGCGCGGCGAACTGCGACCAACCCCGCCACTCCGCCAGGGTGTTGGCGCGGGCCACCACCCAGGCCGGGGCGTCCGAGATACCGACGTACAGCACCTTCCCGGAGCGCACGGCGTCGTCGAGGGCACGCATGGTCTCCTCGACGGGCGTGGCGCGGTCCCAGATGTGCACCCAGTAGACGTCGATGTAGTCCGTACCGAGCCGGCGCAGACTCGTCTCCAGGGACAGCGTGAGGTTCTTGCGGTGGTTGCCTGCGGCGTTGGGGTCGGCGCCGTCGCGCGAGATCGTGTACTTCGTGGACAGTACGAGCCGGTCGCGCCGCCCTCTGAGGAGTTCGCCCAGGATCGTCTCGCTCGCACCACCGCGGTAGTTGATCGCGGTGTCGACGACATTGCCGCCGGCGGCCTCGTACGCGTCGAGGATGCGCGCGCACTCCTCCCTGGGCGCGCCCACCCCGCCCTGCTCACCGAAGGTCATGGCGCCCAGGAAGAGTTCGGAGACGCGCAGGCCGGTCCGGCCCAGCAGTCGGTAACGCACGAAAGGCCCCTCGCTTGACGGATGTTCAGGCGGGCAATGTAGCCGCGCTCCGTCCGTGTCCGACCCGGCGCCGCACAACCGTGATTACGTAGGGCCATGACCGTGATCAGACTGCTCCTCGTCGACGACGACCCCCTGGTACGGGCAGGCCTGTCCTTGATGATGGGCGGCGCCGACGACATCGAGATCGTCGGTGAGGCCGCCGACGGCAGTGAGGTCGAGGCGCTCGTCGGCCGCACCGGCCCGGACGTCGTGCTCATGGACATCCGGATGCCCACGGTGGACGGTCTCGCCGCCACCGAACGCCTCCGCGCCCTCAAGGACGCCCCGCAGGTCGTGGTCCTGACCACCTTCCACGCCGACGACCAGGTACTGCGTGCCCTGCGCGCGGGCGCCGCCGGCTTCGTCCTCAAGGACACCCCGCCCGCCGAGATCCTGGCCGCGGTACGCCGCGTCGCGGCCGGGGACCCCGTCCTGTCGCCCGCAGTGACCCGCCAGCTGATGGCCCACGCGGCGGGCGGCACGGCCGACACCCGGCGGGCCGGCGCCCGGGAACGGATCGGCGCGCTGAACGACCGGGAACGCGAGGTCGCGGTCGCCGTAGGCCAGGGCCGCTCCAACGCCGAGATCGCCGCCGCCCTGTTCATGAGCGTCGCCACCGTCAAGACACATGTCTCCCGCATCCTCGCCAAGCTCGACCTCAACAACCGAGTACAGATCGCCCTGTTGACGTACGACGCCGGACTCCTGGAAGAACACGGCCAGGACGGGCACTAGCCGGCGATGCCGCCCGTTCTCATGGCAACGAGGACGGCCGGGCCCGGCTGCGGGACCGGTCGCGAGGGTGACTTCCAGGGGGATCGTCGTGGGGGAAGCGGATGTGGTCGATCTGGGGGAGTTCGGCGACGGGTTCAGGACGGACCCGCATCCGGTGTACGCCCGGCTGCGCGCCCGCGGACCCGTGCACCGCGTCCGGCTGCCGGGTCACGACGCGCACCACGTGACCTGGCTCGTCGTCGGGTACGAGGAGGCGAGGGCCGCGCTCGCCGACCCCCGGCTGGCCAAGGACCCGACCAAGATCGGGACGCGGTTCCAGGACGAGCAGGTGATCGGCAAGTACCTTCTCGGCACGGACCCGCCGCAGCACACCCGGCTGCGCGCGCTGGTCACCCGCGCCTTCACCGCACGCCGCGTGGAGGCCCTACGGCCACGCATCCAGGAGATCACCGACGACCTCCTCGACGCGATGATCCCGGGCGGCCGGGCCGACCTGGTGGAGTCGTTCGCGTACCCGCTGCCCCTCACGGTGATCTGCGAACTGCTCGGCGTGCCCGAGATCGACCGTACGGCCTTCCGGAAACTGTCCTCGGAGGCGGTCGCACCCACCGACGCGGAGAGCCACTACGAGGCGTTCGTGCAGCTCGCCGCCTTTCTCACCGACCTGATCGAGGACAAGCGCTGCGCCGGGCCGAGCGGCGACCTGCTCAGCGACCTGATCCGGACCACCGCCGAGGACGGCGACCGGCTGTCCCCCGAGGAACTGCGCGGCATGGCGTTCATCCTGCTGATCGCGGGCCACGAGACGACCGTCAACCTCATCACCAGCGGCGTCCACGCCCTGCTCAACCACCCCGGCCAACTGGCCGAACTGCGCGCCGACATGACCCTCCTCGACGGCGCGGTGGAGGAGATGCTGCGCTACGAGGGACCGGTGGAGAACGCGACGTTCCGGTTCGCTGCCGAGCCTCTGGAGATCGGCGGCACAGCCGTCGGGGCGGGCGAACCGGTGATGATCGGCCTCACCGCGGCCGACCGTGACGGAGACCGCTTTCCGGCCCCGGACCGCTTCGACATCCACCGCGACACCCGGGGCCACCTGGCCTTCGGCCACGGCCTCCACTACTGCCTGGGCGCCCCACTGGCCCGCCTCGAAGCACGCACGGCGATAGCCACCCTGTTGGACCGCGCCCCCGGCCTGGCCCTGGCCGGCCCGCCCGGCGAATGGCTCCCCGGGATGCTGATACGCGGGGTGCGGAGTCTTCCGGTGCGCTGGTAGCAGGTCGGCGCGACAAAGCCTGGGAACGCCCGGGGGAGTTCGTCGACCCTCCCCCCCCGGGTGGTCGGCCCCGCGCTCAGTCCCACCCGCCCGGGATCTCCGCGAGGTGTACGGGTCTGTGCTCCTGTCTGGACAGTTCGCAGGCCTCGGCGACGCGCAGGGCCTGGAGTGCCTCGCGGCCGTCGCAGGGGTTGGCGCGCTCGCCGCGCACCACCTCCACGAACGCCGACAGCTCGGCCTCGTAGGCGGGGCCGAAGCGCTCCAGGAAGCCGGTCCAGGGCTTGCTCGCGGCCGGCGGTCCGGCCGGTTCGGTGGACGCGATGGGCGTACGGTCGTCCAGGCCCACCCCGACCTGGTCCAGCTCGCCGGCCAGCTCCATGCGGACGTCGTAGCCCGCGCCGTTCATACGCGTCGCCGTCGCCGTGGCGAGCGTGCCGTCGTCCAGGGTGAGTACCGCGGCGGCCGTACCGATGTCGCCCGCCTCGCGGAACATCGAGGGCCCGGTGTCCGACCCGGTCGCGTACACCTCGACGATCTCGTGCCCCGTCACCCAGCGCAGGATGTCGAAGTCGTGGATCAGGGTGTCCCGGTACAGCCCGCCGGACAGCGGCAGGTACTCGGGCGGGGGCGGTGTCTGGTCCGACGTCATCATGCGGACGGTGTGCAGACGGCCGAGCTTCCCGGAGCGCACGATGTCCCGGGCGCCCGTGTAGCCGATGTCGAAACGGCGCTGGAAGCCCATCTGAAGGATCGTTCCGGCCGCCTCGACCTCGGCGATCGCGGCCAGGGTGGCGGGCAGATCGAGCGCGATGGGCTTCTCGCAGAACACCGGAAGACCCGAGCGTGCTGCCCGACCGATCAGTTCGGCGTGGGCCGAGGTGGCCGCAGTGATCACCACGGCGTCCACGCCCCAGGTGAAGATTTCGTCGACACCCGGTGCGGCCGTGGCTCCTAAGCGGTGTGCCAGATCCTGTGCCCGCCCGCTGTCCGCGTCCGTGACGATGAGTGAGCCCCCTACCTCGCGGTGGCGGCTGAGGGTATTCGCGTGGAATGTACCGATGCGGCCCGTCCCGATGACTCCGATGCGCATGAGAACCAAACTGGGGTCCGACCAGGCACGCTGTCAATGCGTATGTCCGGACAATCGAACTACACAACTTCCCGTCAACAATCCCCGGAGCTACGCTCGGCCCGTGCCGAAACCAGATGTGGATCCCACAGCGCCGCTCGAGCTGAGTGTGGACCGGAGCAGTCCGGTGCCGCTCTACTTCCAGCTGTCCCAGCAGCTCGAAGCCGCGATCGAGCACGGAGCGCTCACCCCCGGCAGTCTGCTGGGCAACGAGATAGAGCTGGCCGGACGGCTCGGTCTGTCCCGCCCCACCGTGCGCCAGGCCATCCAGTCCCTTGTGGACAAGGGCCTGCTCGTACGCCGGCGAGGCGTCGGTACGCAGGTCGTGCACAGCCAGGTCAAGCGCCCGCTCGAACTGAGCAGCCTGTACGACGACCTGGAGGCGGCGGGCCAGCGCCCCGCGACCAAGGTCCTCGTCAACACGGTCGTGCAGGCGTCCGCCGAGGTCGCCGCCGCCCTCAACGTGGCCGAGGGCAGCGACGTACACCGTGTGGAACGGCTGCGGCTGTCCCACGGCGAGCCGATGGCGTACCTCTGCAACTACCTGCCGCCCGGCCTGTTCGACCTGCACACCGCCCAGCTGGAGGCCACCGGCCTCTACCGCCTGATGCGCGCCGCCGGAATCACCCTGCACAGCGCCCGCCAGTCGATCGGCGCGCGCGGGGCAACGGCGGAGGAGGCGGAACGCCTGACGGAGCGAGAAGGCGCCCCCCTCCTCACGATGCAGCGCACCACCTTCGACGACACCGGCCGCGCGGTCGAATTCGGCACCCACACCTACCGCCCCACCCGCTATTCGTTCGAATTCCAACTACTGGTACGCCCCTGAAAGGGGGCGCAGCCCTCCTTTCAGGGGCGTGGGGAACTGCGCGAGCAACCACAACGCACCCGCACCCGGCAAACAACCCACACCTCCCCATTGCTCCCCCGCGCGGCAACGAGACTTACGGTGAGGCAGAATCGCCGCAATGAGCACCTACCGCGACCTCGCACTCCCTCGGGCTCTCAGCGCAGCCAGTGGGGCCGGCGCCCCCATCGGCTCCCGCAGGGCCCCCGCCCTGCGCACCGTCGGCACGCGCGAGCGCCGTTCCCACCTCACAGCCCCCCGTGTGCCCACCGTCGGCATCGACATCGGCGGCACGAAGGTGATGGCGGGAGTGGTCGACGCCGACGGCAACATCCTGGAGAAGCTCCGCACCGAGACGCCGGACAAGTCCAAGAGCCCCAAGGTCGTCGAGGACACCATCGTCGAGCTGGTCCTGGACCTGTCCGACCGGCACGACGTGCACGCGGTCGGCATCGGTGCGGCCGGCTGGGTCGACGCAGACCGCAACCGGGTCCTGTTCGCGCCCCACCTGTCGTGGCGCAACGAGCCCCTCAGGGACCGCATCTCCAGCCGCCTCGCCGTCCCCGTCCTGGTCGACAACGACGCCAACGCCGCCGCCTGGGCGGAGTGGCGCTTCGGCGCGGGGCGCGGCGAGGACCACCTCGTCATGATCACGCTCGGTACCGGCATCGGCGGCGCGATCCTGGAGGACGGCCAGGTCAAGCGCGGCAAGTTCGGTGTCGCCGGCGAGTTCGGCCATATGCAGGTCGTACCCGGCGGCCACCGCTGCCCCTGCGGCAACCGTGGCTGCTGGGAGCAGTACAGCTCCGGCAACGCGCTGGTCAGAGAGGCCCGCGAACTCGCGGCGGCCGACTCCCCGGTGGCGTACGGGATCATCGAGCACGTCAAGGGCAACATCGCCGAGATCACCGGTCCGATGATCACCGAGCTGGCCCGCGAGGGCGACGCCATGTGCATCGAACTCCTCCAGGACATCGGCCAGTGGCTCGGCGTCGGCATCGCCAACCTGGCTGCCGCCCTGGACCCCTCCTGCTTCGTGATCGGCGGCGGCGTCTCCGCGGCCGACGACCTGCTGATCGGCCCCGCGCGGGACGCCTTCCGGCGCCAGCTGACCGGCCGCGGCTACCGCCCCGAGGCCCGTATCGCCCGCGCCCAGCTCGGCCCCGAGGCCGGCATGGTGGGCGCCGCCGACCTCGCCCGACTGGTCGCGCGCCGCTTCCGGCGCGCCAACCGGCGCCGCGTCGAGCGGTACGAACGCTACGAGAAGTTCGCCGAGACCCGCCGCACCACCCAGGGGCCGCTGTGACCGCCTCCCTGCCCCGCCAGGCCATGGCCCCGGACGAGCCGCCCAGGCCGCCCGAGGACCGTGGCCACATGATCCGTCGCCGGGCCCTGACCCTGCTGATCATCGTGCTGCTCATCGGCGTCCCGGCCGGCTATCTGGTGATCTCCGCCAACCAGAGCCGCGACAGCGGCAAGGACAAGGAACGGAAGTGGGCGGCGCGCGGCCTCACCGAGGCCTGGCCCTCGAAGGTCCAGCGCCACATCTACGAGGTGCCCGTCCCGCGCCAGGCCGACGGCAAGGGCATCCTGTCGACGAAGGTCGCCTACTACGAGACGAACAACTGGCGCACCAGCCGTCTGTACGTCCAGTTCATGACCACGAACGCGGGGCTGGACTACTTCTTCAAGGCGATGGGCGTACCCCGCAGCAGCCTGACGAAGGACAAGTTCACGATCAGCGCCCGCGACCAGAAGATCGTCGGCTGGGAGTTCAAGGAGCCGGGCCCGTGGTGGGGTCTCGCCCACCAGCAGAAGAACCCGGCACCCACCCAGCACATCGTCGTGAAGTGGTCGCACGCCAACCACTACATGGTGTACGTCGTCTCGCGCACGACCCCCTGACCGGCCGGGCGACCGGTTTAGGGCCTGTCCGGCGGACCATGTCGCAGACGCGGGGTCTGGCACGCCGATCTGCGGCGTTGTCGTCGGTTGCCGACTCCCCCACGCTCGAACAACCTCGCGCGGGGGGACCCCCATCGCGTCGACGCCCTCCTCCGCCTTGCAGCTCGACGCACCAGACCCCGCTCACCTGCGTTGACGAGGCGCCGTCGATTCCCTGCGACCTGATCCGCCGGACAGGCCCCGGCCCGTCGCCGGGACCGATTGTCAGACCCCGCCCGTACAGTCGAAGACGTCCGACTCGACGGACACGACACGAGGGCGGGAGGTGACGTACGCATGAGCGACGAGGCATCGGCGACAGCGGTGGCGGACGTGTCCGTGCGCCTCGCGGCCGTCTTCCTCCCCGCCCCGCTCCCGCGCGAGGGCCGCATCGCCTTCTGGGACCCGACTGGGGACACGGGCCTGCCCGGAGAGGGCGACGCACATACGGAACTGACGGTCGTACGACGACACGGCGCCGTCGTCCGCCGCAGGACCACCCCGGCGCTGACGCTGCCCGTCGACGCGGCGCTGCCGCTGCTCGTGCGGGCCCGCCGCGACCCCGCCGCCCATCCCGCGACGGCCTGCTGGGGCGCCGCCGCGCTGCACGCCCTGCGGCTCACCGCCCGGGGCAGGCTGCTGCCCGGGCTGACCCCCGCCGGCCACGACGCCTGGCGCGCGGGCCCGCTGGACCCCGACGACATCGCCCACCTCAGGGCCATCGCCGCGGCCCTGCCGTACGAGGGCCACGCGGTGCCCCTCCCCGGCACCGGCACCCTGCTGCTGCCCGAGCCGGAGGCGCTCATGCGCGCCTTCCTCGACGCCGTCGCGGACACCCTCCCGCGCACCCCGGCGGCTCCCTACGCGGCCGGGATGCCCTTCGCCGCGCGCGCGGCACAGCGGCTGCCGGACGCCCACGACTGGGCGGCGGAGGTCGCCGCGGGCATGGACGCGGGCGTGCGGATCTCGCTCCGCCTCGACCTGTCGGCGTACGACCTGTTCGACGACCCCGACCGGGCCCCCACCGCGGGCGCCGCGATCGTCCAGGTGCACAGCCTCGCCGACCCCACCCTGGTCACCGACGCGGCGACCCTGTGGGCGGGCACCGCGGACGCGGCCTTCGGGGCACGCGCCCGCGTGGACGCCGCCCTGGCGGTGCGCCGCGCGGCCCGCGTCTGGCCCCCGCTCGACCGCCTCACCGAGCAGGACGCACCCGACGTACTGGCACTCTCCGAGGAGGAGTTGTACGACCTGCTCGGGGTGGCCGCGACCCGGCTCGCCGCCGCAGGAGTCGCCGTCCACTGGCCCCGGGACCTGGCCCAGGACCTGACCGCCCAGGCGGTCGTACGCCCGGCACCCGGCTCGGCGAAGGACGGCACCGGCTTCTTCGAGAGCGAGGAACTCCTCCAGTTCCGCTGGCAGTTGGCGCTCGGCGGAGATCCGCTCACCGAGGCCGAGATGGACCTCCTGGCCGAGGCCCACCGTCCCGTCGTACGCCTCAAGGACCAGTGGGTGCTCGTCGACCCGGCACTCGTCCGCAAGGCGCGCAAGCGCGAACTGGGGCTGCTCGACCCGGTCGACGCGCTCTCCGCCGCGCTCACCGGCGAGGTGGAGGTCGACGGCGAGACGGTCGAGGCGGTCCCGGTCGGGGCGCTGGCGACCCTGCGCGACCGGCTCACGGCGGGCATCACCCCCGTGGAACCGCCCTCGGGACTGAAAGCCACCCTCCGCGACTATCAACTCCGGGGACTGGCCTGGCTGGACCTCATGACCTCCCTCGGCCTCGGCGGCTGCCTCGCCGACGACATGGGGCTCGGCAAGACGATCACCGTCATCGCCCTGCATCTGCGGCGGGCCCGCAGCGAGCCGACGCTGGTGGTCTGCCCGGCCTCCCTGCTGGGCAACTGGCAGCGCGAGATCACCAAGTTCGCGCCCGGCGTCCCCGTCCGCCGCTACCACGGCCCCGACCGCACCCTGGAGGACATGACGGGCGGCTTCGTCCTCACGACGTACGGCACCATGCGGTCGACGGCGAGTCAGCTGGCCGAGCAGCCGTGGGGGATGGTCGTCGCGGACGAGGCACAGCACGTCAAGAACCCGTACTCGGCGACCGCGAAGGCACTGCGCACGATCCCGACCCCCGCGCGCGTGGCGCTCACCGGCACCCCCGTCGAGAACAACCTCTCCGAACTCTGGGCTCTGCTCGACTGGACCACCCCCGGCCTCCTGGGCCCCCTGAAGTCCTTCCGGGCCCGGCACGCGCGCGCGGTCGAGACCGGTGAGGACGAGGAGGCGATCGCCCGACTCGCCCGCCTGGTCCGCCCGTTCCTGCTGCGCCGCAAGAAGTCCGACCCGGGCATCGTCCCGGAACTCCCGCCGAAGACGGAGACCGACCACCCGGTCCCCCTGACCCGCGAACAGGCCGCGCTGTACGAGGCGGTGGTGCGCGAGTCGATGCTCGCCATCGAGACGACGGACGGCATCGCGCGCCGTGGCCTGGTGCTGAAGCTGCTGACCTCCCTGAAGCAGATCTGCGACCACCCCGCGCTGTATCTGAAGGAGGACGCGCCGTCTCCTGCCGCGAGCGACCGAATGGCGGCCCGCTCCGGCAAACTCGCCCTGCTGGACGAGCTGTTGGACACCCTGCTGGCCGAGGACGGCTCGGCCCTGGTGTTCACGCAGTACGTGGGGATGGCCCGCCTGATCACGGCCCACCTCGCGGCCCGCGCGGTCCCGGCGGAACTGCTCCACGGCGGCACACCGGTCCCGGAGCGGGAACGCATGGTGGACCGCTTCCAGGCCGGCGCGACCCCGATCCTGATCCTCTCTCTGAAGGCGGCGGGCACGGGCCTGAACCTGACACGCGCGGGCCACGTCATCCACTTCGACCGCTGGTGGAACCCGGCGGTCGAGGAACAGGCCACGGACCGCGCCTACCGCATCGGCCAGACCCAGCCGGTCCAGGTGCACCGCCTGATCACCGAGGGCACGGTCGAGGACCGCATCGCGGAGATGCTCGAAGCCAAGCGGGCCCTGGCCGACGCGATCCTCACCTCCGGCGAGTCGTCCCTCACGGAACTGACGGACCGGGCACTGTCCGACCTGGTCTCGCTGCGGAGGGCGGTGTGATGCCGGCACAGGAGCACGAGGACGGGCGCGGCCCGGTGGGGGAGGAGCCGGTGCAGGCCGAGCGTCCTCTGCCGGACGACCCCGGTCAGGACCGACCGGCCGACGCCGCCCGCAGGGCCCTGAGGGCCGCCCGAGCACGCGCGGGCCAGGAGACGCCCACGACACACGGCTCGGCACCGGGGGTGGACCCCGCGCGGGGCGTGGCACGTGCGGCGGCCGGGAAGCTCACAGAACCCGAGAAGCCTGGGCAGCGCGGGAGGTATGAGAAGCCCGCGGAGACCGGGGAACCCGAGCAGCGCGGGAGGCCCGACAGGCCCGCGGAGGCCACGGGGCCCAAGACGCGGCCGGGCGACGCGGCCCGTGCGGCGCTGCGGGGCGCGACGGCACAGGCCAGGGGCGAGCACCCGTCAGGCGCCTCGGCAGGGCCGGGCGCGAAGGCCCCGGACGTCTCCGACGGTGCTCCGGATGTCTCCGACACCCGGCACGCTCGTACCGACGCGGGAAGCCACTGGGGCGGGCGTCCCGGTGACGTTGCCCGTGGGGCGCTGCGGGGTGCGACGACACAGGCCAGGGGCGAGCACCCGACGGGCGCCTCGGCAGGGCCGGGCTCGGATGCCCCGGACGTGCCCGAGGGTGCCCCGGACGTCCCCGAGGCCCCGCAGGCCCGTACTGACGCGGCCCGTGCGGCGCTGTGGGGTGCGACGACATCGGCCAGGGGCAAGCCCCCGACCGGCGTCTCGGCGGGGCCGGGTCCGGACGTGTCCGACGGTGTCCCGGACGTCCCCGACGTCCTGCGGGCCCGTTCCGATGCGGCTCGTGCGGCGTTGCGGGGTGCGACGACATCGGCCAGGGGTAAGCCCCCGACAGGCGCCTCGGCAGGGCCGGGCCCGGAGGCTCCGGACGTGCCCGAGGGTGCCCCGGACGTCCCCGACGTCTTGCAGGCCCGTACCGACGCGGGAGACCGCAAGAGCGGACGTCCCGGAGACGTCGCCCGAGAGGCGTTGCGCGCCGCGCGCGGTGAGGCGTTGCGGGCCCGTCTCGACACGGAGACGTTGGCAGCAGCCGAGGCCAGGCGGCGGTCCGTCCGACCCGTACGCGCGCGGGACCCACGTGATCGAAGCCCCGGCGACCGGGTGCGCGACGTACGGGAACTGCTCGCCGGTTCCTTCGCGTTGCCCGCCGACGAGTCCCCGGCGGCTCCGGCGAGGGGCGCCAGCACTCCTGACGTCGAGCCGCATACGGACCCCTCGCCGCCGATGACAGTGGGGGAGGTCCTGCGTGCCGTCGCCTCACCGGCCTCGGGGGACGACATCTCGGGCGTAGAGGGCGGCGAAGCGACGGCAGGCGCGTCCAGCGACACCCCGAGCCCCCGGGCCACCACCGGGTTCCGACAGGCACCGCCGCCCCTCGCCGATCCCCACGAGAACGACAATCCACCCCTCGCCTCCGTGCCCTCCTCCATGGCCGCCCCCGGCCGTGACGGTGAGCTGCGCCGGACCTTCCCCGCGCTGCGGGCCCCGGGGAACAGGGAGGCGTCCGAGGGCGCCGGCTTCGCGGAGAGCTGGTGGGGGAACGCCTGGGTGACCGCCCTGGAGGAGGGCGCGTTGGACGTCGCCCGGCTGGTGCGGGGGCGCGGGTACGCCGAGAAGGGGCACGTCGATGCCATCACCGTGACTCCGGGGCTCGTACTCGCCTACGTACAGGGCTCCCGCCCCCGGCCGTACCGCGTACAGGTGCGGCTGCGCACCCTCGGAGACCAGGAGTGGGAGCGGTTCCTGGAGGCCGCCGTGGAGCGGCCCGGGCACATCGCCGCGCTGCTCGACAAGGAGCTGCCCCAGTCCCTCGCCGACTGCGGGGCGCCACTGCTGCCCGGCCCCGGCGACCTCGAACCCCGGTGCAGCTGCCCCGACTCCGGACACCCCTGCAAGCACGCCGCCGCCCTCTGCTATCAGACCGCCCGCCTCCTCGACGCCGACCCCTTCGTCCTGCTCCTCCTGCGAGGCCGGGGCGAACGGGAAGTCCTGGACGAACTGTCCCGGCGCAACGCCGCCCGGGCAGCCCGCGCCGCTCAGGAGCAGCAGACGGCCGCCTTCCCCGGCGTCCGGGCCTCCGACGCGCTCGCCCCGCGCACCCTCCCGCCGCTCCCGGCCCCGCTGCCTCCCCGCCCGCACCCCGAGCCGCCCCCGGCCTACCCGGCGGCCCCGGGCGGCCCGGACCCCTTCGCGCTGGACCAGTTGGCGACGGACGCCGCCGCCCGCGCCCACACCCTGCTCACCGCGGGCCACGACCCGGTCGGCGAGCTGACCCTGTGGCAGGACGCCGTACGGCTCGCCGCCGCCCGCCCCGGCTCCGGGCTCACCGCCGGCACCCGCGCCCTCTACTCCTCGCTCGCCCGAGCCGCCGGCCGTACCCCGGGCGACCTGGCACGCGCGGTGGCCGCCTGGCGGCAGGGCGGGCTCGACGGACTGGAGGTCCTCGAAGAGGCCTGGGACCCGCCGGCGGGCCGCTTCGACCGCGCCCGCCCCCTCCTCCGCGCCGCCGACCTCCCCGCCTTCAGACCCTGGCGCAACCACCTCACCCACCCGCGCGGCCACATACAGCTGCGCCTGGGCCGCGACGGCCTCTGGTACGCGTACGAGTCCGAGCCGGGCCACGACGACTGGTGGCCCCGAGGCACCCCCGACCTGGACCCGGTCGGCGCCCTCACCGGCCTCGGCAACCCTGCGGACTCCTGACCCGGCAGAGCCAGCGGAGAGAGGCGGAAAGGTGGAGAGAAATGGATAGGAAACGTATACCCAAACCGTCCCGCCGGCCGCTCTCCGGCCCAAGCCGCAAGGCGTCCCACATGCAGTAACGTCGAGCCGTGACGGACAACGGGAACAGCGAACGGCCATCCGCGCGTGCGGGCCGCCCCGGACGGCGGAAGCGGGCCGACGCGCACCACGGCGCCAAGGAGCGGCCCAGCACGATCCGGGACGTGGCGCGGAAGGCCGGTGTCTCCGTAGCAACCGTTTCCCGAACCCTGGCCGGGAACTACCCGGTCTCCGACGAGGCCCGGGCCCGGGTCATGGCGGCCGTCGCGTCACTGCACTACGTGGTCAACGTGCACGCCAAAGCACTCTCCGGGCGGGTCGCGGGCCCGGTCGCCCTGGTCATCAAGGACATCACCGGTCCGTCCCTCGCCCATGTCGCCGCCGGAGTGGAGCAGGAGGCCGCCGACCGGGGCAGACTCAGCCTGGTGTGCGCCACCCACGACGACGCGGCCCGGGAGGACGCCCTGGTCCAGCTCATGCGCGAGCAGCACGCCGCCGCCGTCCTCCTTGTGGGCGGCGTGGTGCCGGACGCGGCGTACGAGCGGCGGATGGCCGGCTACGCGCGGGCGCTGGACGCCGCCGGGTCGCGGCTGGTGCTGGTGGGCCGGCCGGCCCCCGCGCCGGACCTGCCGCTGACGGTCGTGGACTACGACAACCGGGGCGGCGCCTTCCAGGCCGCCTCGCACCTGCTCGCCTCCGGGCACCGCCGGGTGCTGTTCCTCGGCGGGGAGACCGGGCTGAGCAGCGGGGACGAGCGCCGGGCCGGCTACCGGGACGCGCTGCGCGCCCACGGCGCCGACCATGTCGAGGAACTCGACACCGAGGGGACGTACACCCGTGCCTCGGGCTATGTCCGCACCCGGGACGCCTTGCGCGCCGGGCCGGAGTTCACGGCGGTGTTCGCCGCCTCCGACATGGTCGCGCTGGGCGCACTCGCCGCGCTGCGCGAGGCCGGTCTTGACGTGCCGGGCGACGTGTCCGTCGTGGGCTTCGACGACGTGCCCTTCGCGACCGACCTGACCCCGTCCCTCACCACGGTCCGGGTGCCCTACGAGGAACTCGGCCGTACCGCCGTACGCCTGGCCCTGGAGCGCGAGGAGTCCCTCGGCGGCGAGGACCATGTGGTGCTCGGCACACAGCTGGTCATCCGGCAGTCGGTGCGCAGGCTGGCCTGGTAGGCCCCTGGAGTGGTCGTCCGCCCCTCCACCTCCTGGTCACCCGCCGGATGTGGAGGATTTCCGCACGGCGGCGGACCAATGGGGAGGTCTCGTGAGCTACCTGGCCCCGTCCCGGGAGGGGATGTGAGATATGGGAGCGTAAGCGGGTGAGTGAGACGACGAAAGAGACCCTGCAATACCGATTTGACGGGCCGGAAGACGCACCTGTCCTGATCCTGGGTCCCTCGCTGGGCACGACGTGGCACATGTGGGACCGGCAGGTGCCGGAGCTGGTGAAGCAGTGGCGGGTCTTCCGCTACGACCTGCCCGGGCACGGCGGCGCCCCCGCGCACCCCGCCGGATCGGTCACCGACCTGGCCACCCGCCTGCTCGTCACGCTCGATTCGGTCGGCGTACAGCGCTTCGGCTACGCGGGCTGCGCGCTCGGTGGCGCGATCGGTGCCGAACTGGCGCTGCGCCACCCGGAAAGGCTGGCCTCGCTCGCGCTGATCGCGGCCTCGCCCCGCTTCGGGACGGCCGACGAGTTCCGCCAGCGCGGGGTGATCGTCCGGACGAACGGGCTCGACCCCATCGCCCGTATGTCCCCCGAGCGCTGGTTCACCAGCGGCTTCGCCGCCGCGCAGCCCGCGATCACGGAGTGGGCCGTACAGATGGTCCGCACCACCGACCCCGGGTGCTACATCGCGGCCTGCGAATCGCTCGCCTCCTTCGACGTACGGGGCGAACTGGCCCGCGTCGGTGTGCCGACCCTCGTCCTCGTCGGCTCCGACGACCAGGTGACCGGCCCCGCCGAGGCCCGCACCCTGGTCGCCGGCATACCGGACGCCCGCCTCGCGGTGGTGCCCGGCGCCTCCCACCTGGTCCCGGTCGAGCAGCCCGCGGCCGTCACCGATCTCCTCGTCCGCCACTTCTCGACGGCCTGGCAGCCCGCGTACGACAACCCGACCGGCCAGACGGCCATCTCGGCGGCGCCGCTCAAGCCGGTGCTCACCGCCGCCCAGCCGATCACCCCCATCGCGGAGATCGCGCCGCCCGCCGTACAGTCCGGCGGGCACAGCCGCCCGGACCAGTACGACGCCGGGATGAAGGTCCGGCGCGAGGTGCTCGGCGACGCGCACGTCGACCGGGCGCTGGCGCAGGCGGACGAGTTCTCCGGGGACTTCCAGGAGTTCATCACCAGATACGCGTGGGGCGAGATCTGGAACCGGCCCGGCCTCGACCGGCGCTCCCGCAGCTGTGTCACCCTCACCGCCCTCGTCGCGGGCGGCCACCTCGACGAACTCGCCTTCCACACCCGCGCCGCCCTCCGCAACGGCCTCACCCCGACCGAGATCAAGGAAGTGCTGCTCCAGGCCGCCGTCTACTGCGGCGTACCGGCCGCGAACAGCGCGTTCAAGGTGGCCCAGCAGGTCATCCGCGAGGAGACGACCCCCGAGGAGTGACCGGGGAAGCCTGGTGGCGAAACCACCAGGCTCGGCGGTCCACGGCCCCGGCCCACGCGGCAGGATGGGATGCATGAAGCTCACGAAGAAGTCGCACGCCTGCATCCGTCTGGAGAAGAACGGGCAGACGCTCGTCCTCGACCCCGGGGGATTCAGCGAGGAGGACGCCGCGGCCGGCGCCGACGCGATCCTGGTCACCCACGAGCACGCCGACCACTTCGACGAGGGACAGCTGCGCGCCGCCCTGGACGCCTACCCGGCCGCCGAGATCTGGACCCTCGCCTCGGTCGCGGAGCAGCTCTCCGCAGCCTTCCCGGGCCGCGTCCACACCGTCGGCCACGGCGACACGTTCACCGCCGCGGGCTTCGAGGTCCAGGTCCACGGCGAACTGCACGCCGTGATCCACCCGGACATCCCGCGCATCACGAACGTCGGCTACCTCGTCGACGGCTCCGTCTTCCACCCCGGCGACGCCCTCACGGTCCCCGACCACCCGGTCGACACCCTGCTGCTCCCGGTCATGGCCCCCTGGAGCAAGCTCTCCGAGGTCGTCGACTACGTCCGCGAGGTCAAGCCGCAGCGCGCGTACGACATCCACGACGCCCTGCTCACCGACCTCGCCCGCCCGATCTACGACCGTCTCGTCGGCGGCCTGGGCGGCTCCGAGCACCACCGCCTCACGCCAGGGACGTCGGCGGAGGTCTGAGCCGCGTTGTCAGACCCGGCGGGTAGGTTGTGGGGCATGCGCATCGCGACCTGGAACGTGAACTCGATCACCGCCCGCCTGCCGAGGCTGCTGGCCTGGCTGGAGAGCACCGGCACGGATGTGCTGTGCCTCCAGGAGGCCAAGGTCGCCGCCGAGCAGTTCCCGTCCGACCAGCTGCGCGAGCTGGGCTACGAGGTGGCGGTCAACGCGACCGGCAGGTGGAACGGCGTCGCGGTGATCTCCCGCGTGGGCCTGGAGGACGTGGTGCGGGGCCTGCCCGGCGACCCCGGCTACGAGGGCGTCGAGGAACCCCGTGCCATCTCCGCGACCTGCGGCCCGGTCCGCGTCTGGTCGGTGTACGTACCGAACGGCCGCGAGGTGGACCACCCCCACTACGCCTACAAGCTCCAGTGGTTCGAGGCTCTGAAGGCAGCGGTCGCCGGGGACGCGGCAGGCAGCCGCCCGTTCGCGGTCCTGGGCGACTACAACGTGGCCCCGACGGACGACGACGTCTACGACCTGGCCGCCTTCGAGGGCCTCACCCACGTCACCCCGGCGGAGCGCGCCGCCCTGGCGTCCCTGCGCGAGGCGGGCCTCACGGACGTCGTCCCCCGCCCCCTGAAGTACGACCACCCGTTCACGTACTGGGACTACCGCCAGCTCGGCTTCCCCAAGAACCGGGGCATGCGCATCGACCTGGTGTACGGCAACGAGCCGTTCGCCAAGGCGGTCAAGGACGCGTACGTCGACCGCGAGGAGCGGAAGGGGAAGGGGGCGTCTGATCACGCCCCTGTGGTGGTGGACCTGGAGGTGTAGGGGGTCCTGTTCTCCAGGGCGCGGTGACCCGTCCTCCTGGGCTTGGGGACCTTTTCAGCGCCGGGCGCGCACCCCTAGCCTGTCCGGCGATTGAGGACGAGCGCGTTCAGCGCGATACGGGGGTCTGGGGGCAGCGCCCCCAGGGACGGCCACCAGACCCACGGCGCCTACGGAACCAGCGCCCCCAGTTGCACCGCCCCCGCCAGCGCAGCCAACCCCGCATCACCGGGATGCAGATGGTCTCCACTGTCATACGCGGGACGCAATTGTGTCGGCTGTGCCGGATCCCGCAACGCCGCGTCGAAGTCCACGGCCCCCTCGAAACCACCGTCGGACACCGCCTCCTCGCGGATCCACGTGTTGACGGCAACCCGCTGACCGTCGACGACCGAGGTGCACCGCGCCTCACCCCCGCACGGCCCGATCGTCGCGACCAGCGCCCGCACCCCCCGCGCCCGCACCCGCTCGGCCAACTCCCGTAGCCCGGCGATGACATCGCCCGCCGACGCACCTGTCCGCAGGTCGTTCACGCCTTGGAAGACGATCGCCGTACGGGCCGAAGTCTGGGCGAGGACGTCCCGGTCCAGGCGGTGCAGGGCGCTCACCCCGCCCGAGTCGGTCGAGACGCCGTCGCCCGGGTAGCGGTCGGTGAGGATGCGGTTCGCGGCGATGCCCTGGTTGAGGACGCCGTAGTGCGGAACCGCGCTCTGGGCCCGCAGCCGGTCGGCGAGCACATCGGGCCAGCGCCGGTTGGCGTCCACGGTCGAGCGCTCGCCGTCGGTGATCGAGTCGCCGAGCACCACCACCGACCCGGGACCGTCACCCACGTCGACGCCCGTCAGCAGCGGCCACGTCGTCAGAGTCGAGGTGTACGGAGTCGGGGAGCCGTCCGCCGTGTGGTCGCCCGGCTCGCTGACGTACGAGCGCTGCTGTGCGAGCCGGTGCAGCGGGGCCGCCGTCACCGTGCCCGGCAGATGGAAGCTCACCAGCAGATTGGCGTCCGCGGGCACCGCGAAGTCCAGCGGATCGCTGAACGCCTGTGCCCCGGCCGGGAGTTCGGCCCCCGCCGCGCCCCCGAACGTCAGCGGCACCGGCGTACCGCTCGCCGTCGCGCCCGCCGACTGCACGGCCACCGTCGCGCTGCCGATCCGTACCGGCGCCGACGCGAACGTGTTGTCGAAGCGGACCCGGACCCGTGGCCCGCCGGCCGACGTGTGCACCACCAGCCGCAGCGTCCGGTCGGTCCACGGGCCGACGGTCGCGTACGTCGAGGTCGGCGCCGCCCAACTGCCGGTCCAGCCAGCGGTGTCGGGCCGTACCGAGAGGGCGAACACATGCAGGTCGGCCGCGTACGGCAGCCGGACGGACTCGACCTCGTGGCCACGTGCGATCGGCACGGTGACGACGTACAGCCGTGCCTTCTCGGCGAGTTGGCCGGTGGGCGTGTTCACATGCGGCAGCGCGACCGCCTTGGCACCGAGGGGGCCGGTGCGCCAGTCCGGGGCGGTCAGCCGGTACGAGGACTCCGTACCGTCCGCGTACGAGACCGTGCCCGCGCCGCTCACCTCGGAGCCACCGGTGCCGGCGACGAGGAACGCGAGGGCGTCGCCCTCCCCGCGCACCCGTACGGGCTGGCCGGCGGCGCGGACGTTGTCCGGCTCGCCCGGTTCGCGGCAGGGCCAGGTCAGCCGGGCGCCCTGGACGGTGAGGGCGCGGCCCCTGGTCCAGCCGGCGGCCGTCAGGTCCTGGGCCGACACGGAGGCGCCCGAGCCGTCGAAGTCGGCCGCGCCGGGGAGGGCGTCGTCGCTGATGGCGGTGTTGTCGAAGTACTGGGTGAGGGGGAGGGGTTCGGTGGCCTCGGCCGTGGACGACAGGGGGGTGAGCGTCGCGCACAGGGCGAGGATGACGCCCGGGCCCCAGAGACCTCGGAGCCCCGGTCCCCGCCCGACTCGGCTGCCTCGGCGCATGTGCGTCCCCTCGGTCGACTCGGCCCGCCGCTCAATGCTGTGTGAAGCTAAAGAGGTACCAGGTGCCCGTCAATGCGGCAGGTGCGCCGGGCCCGGGCGGGCGGGGAAGTTGGCCGGAACCGGCGGCCCCGCGCGCCCAGTGGTGCGGTCGGCGGTGTGAATGACACGCTGGACGTATGAACATCCCTTTCCTGGGCAACTGGCGCAAGAAGCATGGACTCGCCCGAGGCGTGGCGGTGTTCTCCGAGGGGGAGCACGACCCCGAGGCGGTCGCCGGACTCCTCTCCGAGTGCGAGCTGCTCCGCTCCCAGGCCGGCCGGGAGGGCGTCGAACTCGACGACTCCGCCGCCTCGTTGGAGGCGCTGGACCAGCTGCTGCCGGGCTGGCGGGACGACGAGGAGGCGCTGTCCTGGCTCGGCAACGACGCGGGTCTCTACCTCGGCACGGTCATCGTGCGGACCGTCCCCGGTGCCGTCTGGGACTTCTGGCCGAACGGCCAGCCCGTCGTACGGCTGTCGTCGGGCCGTGAGTTCGACGTCGTCGCCTCCGGCCACGCGTGGGCGTCCAGTGGTGCCCCCGAGCTGTCGCAGCTGTACGCGGAGGTCTCGGAGTCGTAGCCGAGGGTGGAGGTGCCGGGTGTATGGCTGACGTAAATACGGCTTATGACCGAAAAGTGCGTGTCGTGTCCTCACTCCACTCTTGTCTGGATAGTTTGCGGCAACCACGACACGGCTGAGAGTAAGTAGGGCTGGGCATGGCCGTCGATCCGCTGATCGAGTTGCAGGAAGTCAACAAGCACTTCGGTGAGCTGCATGTTCTCCAGGACATCAACCTCACCGTCGGCAGGGGGGAGGTGGTCGTGGTCATCGGCCCGTCCGGGTCGGGCAAGTCCACTCTGTGCAGGGCGATCAACCGGCTGGAGGCGATCGAGTCCGGGACGATCAGGCTCGACGGACAGCTGCTGCCCGACGAGGGCAAGCCGCTCGCGCGGCTGCGGGCCGAAGTCGGGATGGTCTTCCAGTCGTTCAACCTCTTCGCCCACAAGACCGTCCTGCAGAACATCTCGCTGGGGCAGGTCAAGGTGCTCGGGCGGAAGAAGGAGGAGGCCGACAGACGCTCCCGTGAACTCCTCGACCGGGTGGGCCTCGCCTCGCAGGCGCCGAAGTACCCGGCCCAGCTCTCCGGCGGCCAGCAGCAGCGGGTCGCCATCGCCCGCGCCCTCGCCATGGACCCCAAGGTCATGCTCTTCGACGAGCCGACGTCGGCGCTCGACCCGGAGATGATCAACGAAGTCCTGGAGGTCATGCAGCAACTGGCCCGTGAGGGCATGACGATGGTCGTCGTCACTCACGAGATGGGCTTCGCCCGTTCGGCCGCCAACCGGGTCGTCTTCATGTCGGACGGCCGTATCGTCGAGGACCGAAGCCCGGACGAGTTCTTCACCAACCCCCGCAGCGACCGCGCCAAGGACTTCCTCTCCAAGATCCTCAAGCACTGAGGTTCGACGTCGGCCGGGCCGGGAAATCGGCCGCGGTGAACCTCGACTACGATTTGCGGTTCATCCCTGTGGTGATGGGAACCGAGGCCGTGGACGTGGCACCGGCCGAATCAGGGACGCTGCTGCCAGGCGGGCAGTAGTAGAAGGGCATGCGTTCGCCCGGCGGCAGCCGGAGATCACTGCTCGTGCAGGGGCACCGACACAAGTGAGGCGTCGTGCTCCGCCGAGGAGGAGGTCAGCTGCGCGCCGGTCGGGTTGTGCTCGACGCGGAGCGGGTCGACCGGGCCGACCAGCTCGCCGAGGCCGAGCGGGCCCACGTCGCAGAGGTACGCGACGTGGGCGCCGCTCTCCTTGGTTCCGGCGCCCGCGACCCTCCACCGCCGGCTACGAGGCGCGGTGGGAGCTGCGCGGGGTGGCGGCGGCGGGCAGCGGCGTCTGTGCCACCCGGGTGATGTCCGCGACGACCTCGACGACATCGGGCCCGTACGCCTGCGAGTTGACGACCTTGAGGAGCAGGGCGAACGAGTTGTTGCCGTGTTTGCGGGTCAGCCGTTCGTGGTTGCGGGCGAGATAGCGGGTCGCCGCCTGGTTGGTGATCGCGCGTTGGCCGCAGAAGAGGAAGACCGGCCGGGCCTCGCCGCTCTGGCCTGCGGTGAGCCGCGCGAGGATCACGTACTCGCTCTTGCCCCCCTCCAGCCGGTAGCGCTCGGTGCCGATCTGGAAGGCGCCGCGGTCCGGGCCGGGTTCGGCGTCGACGTTGACGCGGACGCCGGGGAGCAGCGAGTGCAGATGGGCCAGCATGCGGCGATTGGAGGCCGGTCCGCCCACACAGAACTCGGTCCGCTCGCCGAACCCCTGTTGTGCGGCGTCGTGGGCGACGACCTGGGCGTGGGCGTTGCAGTCTTTGATGAGCGCCGAGAGTTCCAGGAGCGCGAACACGTCGTGGCGCATCACCGTCAACTCGGGGCCACCGGCCTCGCGGTTCACCACGAGCAGCGACTCGGAGTTGTCCGGCAGCCCGAAGAAGGCCTGCTTGCGGCGGAGTTTGCGCTTCCACAGATAGGTGCGGGCCAGCCAGCCGAGGGCTGCGCTGATACCGGCCGCGACCACACCGAGGACGATATTGCGCACATCGTCAGTCATGGGCGCGCATGTTAGCGGTCCACCGGACCGGTGTTCGAGGGGCCCTTACGGGACCACGGGGATGAAGTTACGCTGCGCGGACGGCTGTTGACTGGAGGTATTGATGCGTCGCCCTGTCGCGCGGAATCTGGCGGTCCTGGCGGTTTCGGCTGCTGTGGTGTCGGTGGGGGCGGCGGCGCCGCCCTCCGGCGCCACGCCGGCGGATGCCGCTCCGGAGAAGGTCCCGGTCGCCGTCGGGTACGGCGGTGCCGTGGCGAGCGTGGACGCGGACGCCTCGGCCGCCGGGATCGAGATCCTGCGCAAGGGCGGCAACGCGGTGGACGCCGCCGTCGCCACGGCCGCCGCGCTCGGCGTCACGGAGCCCTACTCCAACGGCATCGGCGGAGGCGGCTACTTCGTCTACTACGACGCCAAGTCCCGTACGGTACAGACGATCGACGGCCGTGAGACGGCACCCCTGACGGCCGACTCGGGCCTGTTCCTGGAGAACGGGCAGCCGATCGCCTTCGCCGACGCCGTCACCAGCGGGCTGGGCGTCGGTACGCCGGGCACGCCCGCGACCTGGCAGGCGGCGCTGGACAGTTGGGGCAGCAAACGGCTCGGTACGCTGCTGAAGCCGGCGGAGCGGCTCGCCCGCGACGGCTTCACGGTGGACGACACGTTCCGGTCGCAGACCGCGTCCAACGAGGCCAGGTTCAGATACTTCCCGGACACGGCGGAGCTGTTCCTGCCGGGCGGTGCGCTGCCGGTGGTCGGGTCGACGTTCAAGAATCCCGATCTGGCGCGTACGTACGAGGAGTTGGGGCGCAAGGGCGTCGGTGCCCTGTACCGGGGGAAGCTGGCGAAGGAGATCGTCGACACGGTCAACGAGCCTCCGGTGGACCCGGGTTCGGGCTACAACGCGCGCCCCGGCAAGCTGTCGCTGACCGACCTGGCGGCCTACCGCGCGAAGCGCCAGGCGCCGTCGAAGACCTCGTACCGGGGCCTCGGCGTCTACTCGATGGCCCCCTCCTCGTCCGGCGGGACGACGGTCGGTGAGGCCCTCAACATCCTTGAGAAGACGGACCTTTCGAAGGCGAGCGAGGTCCAGTTCCTGCACCGCTACATCGAGGCGAGCCGGATCGCCTTCGCGGACCGGGGGCGCTGGGTGGGCGACCCCGCCTTCGAGGACGTACCGACGAAGGAACTGCTGTCGCAGTCGTACGCCGACTCGCGCGAGTGCCTGATCAAGGACGACGCGGTGCTGACGAGCCCGGTCGCGCCGGGCGACCCGCGCGACCCCGCCGCCTGCGACACCAGCGGGGTCGCGGCGCCGACGACGTACGAGGGCGAGAACACGACGCATCTGACGGTCGCCGACAAGTGGGGCAACGTCGTGTCCTACACGCTGACGATCGAGCAGACCGGCGGCAGCGGCATCACGGTCCCGGGCCGCGGATTCATCCTCAACAACGAACTGACCGACTTCTCCTTCGCCCCGGCCAGCCCGGCCGTCCCCGACCCGAACCTGCCCGGCCCGGGCAAGCGACCGCGCTCGTCGATGTCCCCGACGATCGTCCTGGACGCCCACGGCAAGCCGGTCGTGGCCCTCGGCTCACCGGGCGGCGCGACCATCATCACGACCGTCCTGCAGACCCTCACGGGCTTCCTCGACCGGGGGCTCCCGCTGGTCGACGCCATCGCGGCACCACGTGCCAGCCAGCGCAACCAGACGACCACTGAACTCGAACCAGGCCTGTGGAACAGCGAGTTGAGGACCAGGCTGGAGGCCATCGGCCACGGCTTCCGCCTCAACCCCGAGATCGGAGCGGCAACCGGCGTACAACGCCTGCCCAACGGCAAGTGGCTGGCGGCAGCGGAGACGGTACGCCGGGGCGGCGGCTCGGCGATGGTGGTACGACCGGCGTCCTGAGCCGACCGGGGCGGGCGGCGCCCTGCGTGACGCGGGCCGCCCGCCCGTCCTCGTGGTCGCGGACCACGGCTACGAGGCCGGCGGCCCGCCCTCGTACCCGTGGACCTTCGCCGCCGGCCACGTGTACTCGATCTCCGGCACGGTGAAGCCCGCGGCCATCCGCAGTGGGCGTTCGGCCGTGCGCAGGCCGCCCGCGCGCTCGTAGAACGTGATCGCGCGGGCGTTGCCGGCCAGGACCTCCAGGTAGACGTCCTGGCCGGGGTGGTGGCGGGCCGCCCAGGCGAAGCCGTGGTGCAGCAGGGTGCGGCCGACGCCGGTGCCGACGTGGTCCGGGCGGGCGTGCAGGTTGTCCACGTGGACCCGGCCGTCCGTGGCCGTGTCCAGGTGGATGAAGCCGCAGAGGTCTCCGTTCTGTTCGGCCAGCAGGAGACATCGGTCGGCCGACAGTTCGGTCGTGCGCGTTCGCCACTTGGCGAGGTGCTCCGCCGCCAGCGGGCCGGCCAGGTACGCGGCGGGCATGAGCGCGGTGTACGCGCTGCGCCAACTGGCCGTGTGCAGGGCCGCGATGCTCTCCGCGTCCGCCGAAGTGCCGTTCCTGATGCGCATGGAGCCGTACGTCACGCCCGGCTCGTGTGCGCCTCCTGGCGTGCCGTGAGGACCCGCGGTCCCGACTCCGTGATCGCCACGGTGTGTTCGGCGTGGGCCGCGCGGGAGCCGTCGTTCGTGCGCAGGGTCCAGCCGTCCGGGGCCTCGTGGTAGCCGTCCTTGCCGCTGCCGATCAGCATGGGCTCGATCGCCAGGACCAGGCCGTGGCGCAGCGGCATGCCCCGGCCGGGCCGGCCCTCGTTCGGGACCGGGGGGTCCTCGTGCATCCGGCGGCCGATGCCGTGGCCGCCGAAGCCGTCCGGGATGCCGTACCCCGCGCTGCGGCACACCTCGCCGATCGCGTGCGCGATGTCGCCGATGCGGTTGCCGACGACCGCCGCCGCGATGCCCGCCGCGAGGGCCCGCTCGGCGGTCTCGACGAGCCGTACGTCGGCCGGGCGCGGCTCGCCCACGATGAAGCTCGTCGCCGAGTCGCCCGCCCAGCCGCCCAGTTCGGCGCCGAAGTCGGCGGAGACGAGGTCGCCGTCCCGCAGCCGGTAGTCGTCCGGGATGCCGTGCACGATCGCGTCGTTCACCGAGACGCAGAGCACCGCCGGGAACGGCGTCGGCGCGAAGGAGGGCCGGTAGCCCAGGAAGGGGGAGGTCGCCCCGGCCGCGCGCAGCACCTCGTGCGCCACCTCGTCCAGTTCCCGAAGGGAAACGCCCACGGCAGCGGCCTCTCGGACGGCCGTCAGGCCTCTGCCGACCACCTGGCCCGTCTCGTACATGGCGTCGATCGCTGTGTCTGTCTTCAGTTCCACCATGCCAATTACTATACCGGTATTAGAATGGCGTCATGGTACGCACTCCTCTCACCCCCGAAGAGCGTGAACGCGGCGAGCGGCTCGGCCGGCTGCTGCGTGAGGCGCGTGGTGGCCGCAGCATGGCGGAGATCGCGGCCCGCGCCGGAATCTCCGCCGAGACCCTCCGTAAGATCGAGACCGGGCGGGCGCCGACGCCGGCCTTCTTCACGGTCGCGGCCCTCGCGCGGGTCCTCGGACTGTCCATGGACGAACTGGTCGGGCAGTGCGCGCCACTCGCCCCGGTCGCGGCGTGAGCCCCGTGGGGCGGTTCCGGCCATTGTGGCCCCGGTTCACATCACGTTCCGCTGGGTGCGCGGTACTCTGCGTCCGGTCCGAAAACCCCCCGTAGCCCTTCCGTAACACGACTGGTGTTTTCTACGGGACGGAGTACTCCGTTCGGGCATGGGGTGGACATCATGGCGGTGGAACAACTCCCGGGGCAGGTGCGGGAGTTCGCGCGGTATCTGAGCGGCCTGCTGGCCCGCCTCGACCAGGGCGCGGGCTGGTGCGGCGTGTTCTGGCAGCGCGACCCCGACGGTATGCGCGCCTGTCTGGACGGGTACGAAGTGCCGCCCTGGGACGTCGTGGAGGCGCTGCTCCACGATCTCGCCACCGAATACGGAACCGATGCCGTCACCCCCGAGGCCGAGCGGGCGCGTGCCCTGCACCAGGCCTCGATCACCGCGTTCGACAACCGGCCCGGCGCCCGGGACACCCTCGGCGACCGGCTCGACGTGATGCTCCGCGAACAGAAGTACGCCGCCGAACGGCTCGTCGAGCTGGGCCGGTTGCTCAACTCCGCCGGTACCCACGAGGAGGCCGAGGGGTTCCGCCTCGACCTCGCCTGGGCACACGACGACCACGAACGCGCCTCCGCGCGCTGCGTCGAACTCCGGTCCCGCCTGGACCAGTTGGCCCGCCGGGCGGTGAGCGGGGCGACCATTCCCCGCCGCGACCCCGACGAGGAGGCGGGCCTGTTCGCCGCCCGCGTCCACAACGCCCCGCAGCCCGCCGACCCCCTGAACCTGCCGAGGCAGCGCACCGAGACCGACGAGCGGCATCCGGGCGACGACACGGGAGCCTGGTACGACGACGAGCGCGGCCCCCGACCGGCCGCCGGCTACGTCGACGAGCACAGCGCCCGCCGGCAGGGTGCGGACAACGACACCGCCGCCGGGTACGAGAACGGGCCCGGCTCCCAGCGGCAGGCTCCGGACGGCTCCGGTCCCGCCCGCCACGGAGACGACCGCGACCCTGACCGGTCGGGTTCCGACGACGACCTGCGTCCCTGGCGCGACCACATCCGCCGCTCCGTCAGCGCGGACGACCAGGACGACCCCCGCGAGGCCGACGCCCCGGAACCCCCGGCCGAGCGCACGACACCACAACTGCCCGCCGACTGGTACGACGCCCCGGCCCCGGCCGCCACCCCCGAACCCGACCCCGAGCCGGAACCCGATCGCGCCCCCAAGCAGCGCTCCAAACGCCGCACCCGAGGCAGCGCCCGGTTCGCCGGGATGATGGACGACGCGGACACCGGCGCCACACCCACCGTCGACCCGACGTCCATGCCGGTCATGCCCGCGCCCGCCGCCCCGACCCGCCGCAACCCGCGCGGGGCGCGGTTCGCCGGGGCCGCCGCTGCCGTGAAGCCCGTGGTGCCCAAGCGGGAGGCGCTGGACGACGACGCCCGGCACGACACCATCGACGCCGTCCGCAGCCTCGTACGACTGCGGAGAGAGGGGCGCAGCGGGGAGGCGCACGCGCTGCTCGTCGAGGCCGCCTACTGGCCGGCCGCCCGCTTTCCGCTGCTCGCCGCCGAACTGCACCGCGCCGGGCTCGGCGCCGACTGGGCCACCCTGCTCTGGGAGGCCGCGTCGCTGCCGGCCGCTCAGCTGGTCGCCGCCGCCGACGCGCTCGTCGCGGCCGGGCGGGGGAACGACGGCCAGCAGATTCTGCGGCAGGGCATCGTGCGGCCGGCACAGGAGGTCGGCGAGGCCGTGCTCGGGCTCGTCGAGGAGGGCAGACAGCGCGAGGCGCGTGCGCTGCTCGACGCGTACGTCCGCGTCCGCACCCCCGAGGAGGCCGCCCGCAGCGTCGCCGCCGACCCCCAGAGCCTCGTCCCGCTGCTCCTGGAGGCGGCCCGCGGTGCCTCCGAGGACTGCTACTGGGATCTGGTGCACGCACTCCGAGTGGCAGGCCACAGTGCGTGACCCGGGTGCTCACGACTCGCCCACCGGGGTGTGAAACGTGATCGACTCCGCGGGTTAACGGCGATGGTCTTGGCAAGGCTCTTCCGGAGGCTTACTTTCAAGCCCCTACGGCCTCTGTCTACGGGCGTAGAGGCTCTCTGACGTCCAGCCGGAAGGAACAGGTCATGGCCAACGTCGTACGTGCCGCTCTGGTTCAGGCGACCTGGACCGGGGACACCGAGTCCATGGTCGCCAAACATGTGGAGCACGCCCGTGAGGCGGCCCGGCAGGGTGCCAAGGTCATCGGGTTCCAGGAGGTCTTCAACGCCCCCTACTTCTGCCAGGTCCAGGAGCCCGAGCACTACAGCTGGGCCGAGCCCGTGCCCGACGGGCCCACGGTGACCCGTATGCAGGAGCTGGCGCGCGAGACCGGCATGGTGATCGTCGTCCCGGTCTTCGAGGTCGAGCAGTCCGGGTTCTACTACAACACCGCGGCCGTGATCGACGCCGACGGGACCTACCTCGGCAAGTACCGCAAGCACCACATCCCGCAGGTCAAGGGGTTCTGGGAGAAGTACTACTTCAAGCCCGGCAACCTCGGCTGGCCGATCTTCGAGACGGCCGTCGGGAAGATCGGCGTCTACATCTGCTACGACCGCCACTTCCCGGAAGGCTGGCGGCAGCTCGGTCTGAACGGTGCCCAGCTCGTCTACAACCCGTCCGCCACCTCGCGCGGCCTCTCCGCCTACCTCTGGCAGCTGGAGCAGCCCGCCGCGGCCGTCGCCAACGAGTACTTCATCGCCGCCATCAACCGGGTGGGGCAGGAGGAGTACGGGGACAACGACTTCTACGGGACCTCGTACTTCGTCAACCCGCGCGGCCAGTTCGTCGGCGAGGTCGCCAGCGACAAGGACGAGGAACTCGTCGTGCGGGACCTGGATTTCGATCTCATCGAGGAAGTCCGGCAGCAGTGGGCCTTCTACCGGGACCGGCGGCCGGACGCGTACGAAGGGCTGGTGCAGCCGTGAGCGATCTGTACGGGCGACACAAGGCTGTCCTGCCGGACTGGCTCGCCCTCTACTACGAGGACCCGATCGAGATCACGCACGGCGAGGGCCGGTACGTGTGGGACGCGGACGGGAAGCAGTACCTCGACTTCTTCGGCGGCATCCTCACCACGATGACCGCGCACGCGTTGCCCGAGATCACCAAGGCGGTGAGCGAACAGGCCGGGCGGATCATCCACTCGTCCACGCTCTACCTCAACCGCCCGATGGTCGAACTCGCCGAGCGCGTCGCCCAGTTGTCCGGCATCCCGGACGCCCGCGTCTTCTTCACCACCTCAGGCACGGAGGCCAACGACACGGCCCTCCTCCTCGCCACGTCCTACCGGCGCAGCAACCAGATCCTGGCGATGCGCAACAGCTACCACGGGCGTTCGTTCAGCACGGTCGGCATTACGGGCAACAAGGGCTGGTCCCCGACCTCCCTGTCCCCGCTCCAGACCCTGTACGTCCACGGCGGCGTCCGCTCGCGCGGTCCGTACGCCGATCTGAGCGACGACGAGTTCATCGCCGCCTGCGTCGCCGACCTGGAGGACCTGCTCGGTCACGTCCGTCCGCCCGCGGCCCTGATCGCCGAGCCCATCCAGGGCGTCGGCGGTTTCACCTCCCCGCCCGACGGGCTGTACGCGGCCTTCCGCGAGGTGCTGGCGGCGCGGGGCATCCTCTGGATCGCCGACGAGGTGCAGACCGGCTGGGGACGCACCGGTGAGCACTTCTGGGGCTGGCAGGCGCACGCGGAGAACGGTCCGCCGGACATCGTCACCTTCGCCAAGGGCATCGGCAACGGCATGTCCATCGGCGGGGTCGTGGCCCGCGCCGAGATCATGAACTGCCTCGACTCCAACTCCATCTCGACCTTCGGCGGCACCCAGATCACCATGGCGGCCGGCCTCGCCAACCTCACGTACCTCCTGGAACACGACCTCCAGGGCAACGCCCGGCGCGTCGGCGGACTGCTCATCGAACGGCTGCGGGCCGTCGCCGCGCAGCTTCCGGGCGTACGGGAGGTCCGTGGGCGCGGGTTGATGATCGGCGTCGAGCTGGTGAAGCCCGGTACCGACACCGCCGATCCGGAGACCGCAGCCGCCGTGCTCGAAGCGGCCAGGGCGGAAGGGCTGCTCCTCGGCAAGGGCGGCGGCCACAACACCAGCGCGCTGCGCATCGCACCGCCGCTGTCGCTCACCGTCGCGGAGGCCGAGGAGGGCGCCGCGATCCTCGAACGCGCTCTGAGGAGCTGCGTCCAGTAACACCACAGCAAGGAAGTCGGCCCATGCTCATGACCACCACCTTGGAACCCGCCCTGTCGGTCCGCCAGGTCCTCGGCCTGGAACGGGTGCTCGCGGGCGAGCCCGAGGTGGTGGCCGGGGCCGGGCAGCTCGACCGGGCGGTGCGCTGGGTGCATGTCGCCGAGGCCGCCGATGTCGGTGTGATGCTCAGCGGCGGCGAGATGGTGCTCACGACCGGCGTGCTGCTCGCCGGGGACGAAGAGGCCCAGGTCGAGTACATCCGCTCGCTGCACCGCGCGGAGGCCGCGGCCGTCGTCCTCGGACTCGGCCGCGCCTTTCCCGCGCCGCCGGACGTCATGCGGCGCGCGGCCGAGCGGTGCGGGCTGCCGATGGTGGTGCTCCACCGACCGTTCCCCTTCGCCGAGTTGACGGAGGAGGTCCAATCCAGGCTCGTACGGCGGAAGTTCGCCGCCGTGAGCCTGTCCGAGGCGGTACGGACCGCCCTCACCGGGCTGATCACGAGCGGCGCCCCGCTGCAACTGCTCCTCGACGAGGTCGCCTCGCACAGTGGCTGTCCCGTGGTCGTCACCAACCTCGCCCATCGCGTCCTCGCCACATCGGGGGAGCGGTCGGCCGTCGACGACGTGCTGCGGGACTGGGAGCGCATCTCCCGGCAGGCGGGTGGGAGTGAGGGCGACGGATGGATCCGCGCAGAGTTGGGCGGGCGCGGGGAACGCTGGGGGCGGATCGTGCTCTGCGGATACCGCGGCGACGCCGCCACCGGACGGCTGCTCGCCGACCGGGCCGCCGAGGCGCTCGTCCTGCACCGCATGCTCGGGGGCTCCGTACACACCTGGGAGGAGCAGTCCGCGCAGAGCCTGCTCACGGACCTGGTGAGCGGGGTCGTACCGGCCCGGCAGCTGTTGCCAAGGGCTCGTGCCGCCGGACTGCCCGTCAACCGGCGGACGTTCGTGCCGCTGGTCGTACGGGACGGTGACCCCGCTGAACTCGACCGCGTACTGCGGTTGTTGGGGCTGCCGGGGCTGGTCGCCGAGCTGGCCGACGACGCCACCGCCGTGCTGCTGAGCCTCGCCCGGGACCAGGACGCCAAGGCGCTGGCCGCGCACTTCGCGCTCCGGTTGCGGACGGAGACCACCGGGGCCCGGACCGTCGTTGCCGCCGCGGAGGCGCTCGGCTCCTGGGACGACGTACCCACCGGACTGCGCGAGGCGCTGCACGTCGCCGCGGCCGTCACGGACACCCCGGCGGGGCAGGATCTGCCGGTCCTTGTGTACCTGAGGGACGTACGGCTGCGTGGCCTTGTCCGGCTGCTGCGGGACGATCCGCAGGTGCAGGCGTTCGCCGAGCGGGAGCTGGACGGGCTGCTCTGCGGGGCCGAGGGCGAGTCCGAGCTGCTTCCGGTCCTGCGGACCTATCTCGCCACCGGGCGCAACAAGTCACGTACCGCGCAACTGCACCATGTCTCGCGCCCCGCGCTCTACCGACGGCTGGAGGCGATAGAGGCGCGGCTCGGGCTCGATCTCGACGACTTCGAGCAGGCCGCCTCCGTCCATATCGCGCTCCTCGCGCACGATGCTCAGCAAGGCCGATGACCGCATCGCGCACTGCTCCGTCTTACCGCTCCGAAACATCAGAGGACCTGGGAAAACAGTGGTGAAACATGGGCCCATGTCAGGGTGACACCGTGGAACGCCGAACGCCCGCAGGCGTGACACCGTGCAACTCAAACCCGCTCTTCAGGCTTCCTAGGCTCGGCGTACACCGAGTGACCGGAGGTCCCGATGAGCAGGGTGATTCGCGCCGCCATCTTCCAGACTGCCTGGACGGGCGACAAGGAGTCGATGATCCAGGTACACGAGCAGGCGGTCCGCGACGCCGCGGCGCAGGGTGCTCAAGTCATGTGCTTCCAGGAGCTGTTCTACGGACCGTACTTCTGCCAGGTCCAGGACAAGGCGTTCTACGAGTACGCCGAGCAGATCCCGAACGGCCCGATCGTCAAGCGCTTCCAGGCGCTCGCCAAGGAACTGGGCATCGTCCTCGTCCTGCCGATGTACGAGGAGGAGCAGCCGGGCGTCCTCTACAACACGGCCGCCGTGATCGACGCGGACGGCTCGTACCTCGGCAAGTACCGCAAGCACCACATTCCGCAGGTCGCCGGGTTCTGGGAGAAGTTCTACTTCCGCCCGGGGAACGCGGGTTGGCCGATCTTCGAGACGGCCGTGGGCAAGATCGGCGTCTACATCTGCTACGACCGGCACTTCCCGGAGGGCTGGCGTGCGCTGGGCCTCGAAGGCGCCGAGATCGTCTTCAACCCGTCGGCCACCTCGCGCGGTCTGTCCGCCTACCTGTGGCAGCTGGAGCAGCCGGCGGCGGCCGTCGCCAACGAGTACTTCGTCGGCGCGATCAACCGGGTCGGCGTCGAGGAGCTGGGCGACAACGACTTCTACGGGACCTCGTACTTCGTGGACCCGGAGGCACAGTTCGTCGGCGAGGTGGCGAGCGACAAGGAGACCGAACTCGTCGTCCGCGACCTGGACCTGGCCAAACTGCGCGAGGTCCGCGACCGCTGGCAGTTCTACCGCGACCGCCGCCCGGAGGCATACGGCCCCCTGACGGCACCGTAAACAGCAGACGCTCACACCCGCGCCCCTGTCTTTTGTCTTCAGGGGCGCGGGGAACTGCGCGACCAGCCACAGACAACCGGCACTTTGTAGACAACCGAGGAGCGTGAACCCATGGCCGGCCGTACCGTCATCCGAGGCGGACTCGTCATCACCGCGTCCGACGAGATCCACGCCGACGTCCTCATCGAGGACGGCCGCATCGCCGCCCTCGCCACCAGCGGAAGCGCCCCCGCCGAGTCCTGGACGGCCGAGCGGACAATAGACGCCACCGGAAAGTACGTCATCCCCGGCGGCGTCGACGCCCACACCCACATGGAACTGCCGTTCGGCGGTACGGCCGCCTCGGACACCTTCGAGACCGGCACCCGGGCCGCCGCCTGGGGCGGTACGACCACGATCATCGACTTCGCCGTGCAGAGCGTCGGCCAGTCGCTGCGCGACGGACTCGACACCTGGAACGCCAAGGCCGACGGCAACTGCGCCATCGACTACGCCTTCCACATGATCGTCTCCGACGTGAACCAGGACACGCTCAAGGAGATGGACCTGCTCGTCGAGGAGGGCGTCACCTCCTTCAAGCAGTTCATGGCCTACCCGGGCGTCTTCTACAGCGACGACGGCCAGATCCTGCGCGCCATGCAGCGCTCCGCCGAGAACGGCGGCCTGATCATGATGCACGCCGAGAACGGCATCGCGATCGACGTCCTCGTCGAGCAGGCGCTGGCCCGGGGCGAGACCGACCCCCGCTACCACGGCGAGGTCCGCAAGGCCCTCCTCGAAGCGGAGGCCACGCACCGCGCCATCAAGCTCGCGCAGGTCGCCGGCGCACCTCTGTACGTCGTCCACGTCTCGGCGCAGGAGGCAGTCGCCGAGCTGGCACGGGCGCGCGACGAGGGGCTCAACGTCTTCGGCGAGACCTGCCCGCAGTACCTGTTCCTGTCGACGGACAACCTCGCGGAGCCGGACTTCGAGGGCGCGAAGTACGTGTGCTCGACGCCGCTTCGGCCCAAGGACCACCAGGCCGCGTTGTGGCGGGGGCTGCGGACGAACGACCTCCAGGTCGTCTCCACGGACCACTGCCCGTTCTGCTTCGAGGGCCAGAAGGAACTGGGCCGCGGCGACTTCTCGAAGATCCCCAACGGGCTCCCGGGCGTCGAGAACCGCATGGACCTCCTCCACCAGGCCGTCGTCGACGGGCACATCAGCCGCCGCCGCTGGATCGAGATCGCCTGCGCCACCCCGGCCCGGATGTTCGGCCTCTACCCGAAGAAGGGCACCATCGCCCCGGGCGCCGACGCCGACATCGTCATCTACGACCCGGCCGCCGAGCAGACCGTCTCCGCCGAGACCCACCACATGAACGTCGACTACTCGGCGTACGAGGGCAAGCGGATCACCGGCCGCGTCGAGACCGTCCTCTCGCGGGGCGAACTCGTCATCACCGAGCGGGAGTTCACCGGACGCGCGGGTCACGGCGTCTACACCCCCCGCTCCACCTGTCAGTACCTCAACTAGGAGCAGCGCTCATGGACTTCGGACTCGTCCTGCAGACCGACCCGCCGGCCTCGCGTGTCATCGAGCTGATGCAGCGCGCCGAGGGCAACGGCTTCACGTACGGCTGGACCTTCGACTCCGCCGTGCTGTGGCAGGAACCGTTCGTGATCTACAGTCAGATCCTTTCCAGCACCGAGAAGTTGACGGTCGGCCCGATGGTCACCAACCCGGGCACCCGCACCTGGGAGGTCACCGCCTCCACCTTCGCGACCCTCAACGACATGTTCGGCAACCGCACGGTCTGCGGCATCGGCCGCGGCGACTCCGCGATGCGCGTCGCCGGCCGAACTCCCAACACGCTGGCCCGGATCAGCGGCGCGATGAAGGTCATCCGCTCGCTCGGCCGCGGTGACGAGGCCGACCTCGGCGGTACGGTGATCAAGTTCCCGTGGGTGAAGCCGGGCGCCGAACTCCCCGTCTGGATGGCCGCGTACGGCCCCAAGGCGCTCAAGATGACCGGCGAGGAGGCCGACGGGTTCATCCTCCAGCTCTCGGACCTCTACCTCACCGAGTACATGGTGAAGACGGTCAAGGACGCGGCCGTCGCCGCCGGACGCGACCCGTCCGAGGTGAAGATCTGCGTCGCCGCCCCCGCGTACATCACCGAGGACGACTCGCCCGAGGCGCTCGCCCACGCCCGTGAGCAGTGCCGCTGGTTCGGTGGGATGGTCGGCAACCACGTCGCCGACCTGGTGTCGAAGTACGGCGAACACTCCGCCGCCGTACCCGAGGAACTCACCGATTACATCAAGGCCCGCGAGGGGTACGACTACTCCCATCACGGCCGCGCCGACAACCCCGACACCCAGTTCGTGCCCGACGAGATCGTCGACCGGTTCTGCATCATCGGCACCCCCGAGATGCACATCGAGAAGCTCAACAAGCTGCGCGAACTGGGCGTCGACCAGTTCGCCGTCTACGACATGCACGACGCCCAGGAAGCCGTCATCGACGCCTACGGATCAACGGTGATCCCGGCCGTCAACGCCTGACGTACCGGTTCGGCCGCCGTGTTACGTCGTCCCCGATATCTCCCTCTCCCCGGCGTTCAGGTTGCCGGGGAGGGGGTCAGGACACCCCCGGGTGTCCTGTGCGCATCCCCCAACGCGCCACCCGCACGGCCTTTCCCGACCCACCTCATTGATTGGCCTGCCCATGACCGACACCGCTCCCACGGCCATACCGCCGTCCTCCCAACTCACCCTCGCCGACGGCCGGGTGGAGATCTCCCCCGACGCGCCCGTGCCCAGCGGGCCGTACGCCAACGAGGACCTGCTGCCGGTTCCGATCGAGAAGCGCACCTGGACCACGTACAACTTCTCGGCTCTCTGGGTGGGCATGGCCCACAACACGGCCTCCTGGACCCTCGCCTCGGGTCTGATCGCCGTGGGCATGGACTGGAAGCAGGCCGTGCTCACGATCGCCCTGGCGAACGTGATCGTGCTCATCCCGATGCTGCTCACCGGACACGCCGGACCCAAGTACGGCATCCCGTTCCCCGTCTTCGCCCGCGCCTCCTTCGGCATCCGGGGCGCCAACCTCCCCGCCGTCGTACGGGCGTTGGTGGCCTGCGGCTGGTTCGGCATCCAGACCTGGATCGGCGGCGAGGCGATCTACTTCCTCGCCGGCAAGCTGATCGGCAACGGCTGGAGCGACGCCGGGAAGATCGGCGGCTACGCCTGGACGATGTGGCTGTCCTTCGCCATCTTCTGGGCGATCCAGGTCGCGATCATCTACCGGGGCATGGAGACGATCCGCCGCTTCGAGAACTGGGCCGCGCCCTTCGTCCTCCTCGGCGCCGGCGTGATGCTGTGGTGGATGGCCGACAAGGCCGGCGGCTTCGGTCCGCTGCTCGACCAGCCCTCCAAGCTGGGCTACGGCGCGGACTTCTGGAAGATCTTCGCGCCCGCCCTCATGGGCATGATCGGCTTCTGGTCCACGCTGTCGCTGAACATCCCGGACTTCACCCGGTACGGGAAGAGCCAGAAGGCCCAGACGTGGGGGCAGGCGCTCGGTCTGCCGACCACGATGACGCTGTTCGCGTTCCTGTCCGTCATGGTCACCTCGGGCTCGCAGGCCGTGTACGGCGAGGCCATCTGGGACCCGGTACAGCTCGCCGCCAAGACCGACAACGTCTTCGGCCTGCTGTTCGCCCTGGTCACCGTGCTGGTGGCGACCCTGTCCGTGAACGTCGCGGCCAACCTGGTCTCCCCGGCCTTCGACTTCTCCAACATCGCCCCGCGCAAGATCAGCTTCCGGGCGGGCGCGCTCGCCACCTGCGTACTCGGCGTCCTGATCTTCCCGTGGAAGCTGTACTCCGACCCGCAGGGCTACATCTTCACCTGGCTCGGCCTGGTCGGCGGTCTGCTCGGCACGGTCGCCGGCATCCTCATCGCCGACTACTGGATCCTGCGCCGCGGCAAGCTCGACCTCGCCGACCTGTACAAGGCGGGCGGACGCTACTGGTACGACAACGGCTGGAACTGGCGTGCGGTCGTCGCGTTCCTGGTCGGCGGTGTGCTGGCCGTCGGCGGCGCCAACTTCGCGCCGCTGATCGACGGGCGGCCCATCCCGGCACTGTCCTCGCTGGCGAACTACGGCTGGGCCGTGGGCCTGGGCACCTCGATGGTCCTCTACCTGGTGCTCATGCTGGCGACCGGCAAGGGGAAGGACGAGGTGAAGGAGGAGGCGAAGGCGCAGGTCTGACCCTGTTCCTGTTCCGACCCTGTGACGCGTGCTGGAGGGCGGCCGGTTCTACCGGCCGCCCTCCAGCGCTGCCACCGCGTCCCGGGCGGCCTTGATGGCGCCCTTGTTGATCACATCCGTGCTGGGCGCCTTCTTCGACTCGAAGTCACTGCCGTTGTACGTGATCACCACCAGCGCGTTCGACGCGCGGACCAGCACCACGCCCTCGCGGGTCTGCTGCTTGTCCTCGGTGGTGAGGTTCACGACGGAGTAGGCGGCGTCACCGAGACCCGGCACCTCACCGCCACCGCTCTTCTCGGTCAGGCGGTCCTGGTACGTCTTCTCCGCCGCCGCGTCCGTGTCGGACAGCTCGAACGACACGTCGAGCCAGCGGTAGTCGTACCCCTTGAGCGCGTTCCAGGAGCAGGTACGGCGGGCGTTGGTGTCAGTCGACGGGATCTCCTTGCCGGCCGCCTTGGCGCCCGGGACAAGGGACTTGATCGTGCCCGGGGGCACGGCCGAGCAGGGCGCGGGCGCGGCGGTGAACGTCTTCGAGGCCGCCGAGGTCGAGGGCGCGGTGGGCGACGAGGACGCGCCCTCGGCGGCCGACCTGGGCTCGTCGGCGGTCGGCGACGCGGCGAGCGGACCCGAGGACAACGCCCAGCCGGCCGTGGCGAGCACGGCGACCGGCGCCAGGCGTGTGACGAGCGCGAGCGGCAGAGGAAGGCTCAAGGCGCACTTCTCGTGGGGGACGGTGCGGAGGGGGTCCGCACTCCGGACGGGACGCCAGTGTCACATGACTGCCTGTGGGGTGGAAGTAAGAACTCGCTCCGTGGCTGTGCGATGACTGTCGTTCATGATCGGCCGCCCGGACTGTCCGTCAGAATGCGCAAATCGGCGTCGACAGCGTCTAATTCAGCATCAATGCCATCAATCTTGGCTAATGCCCCATAGGTGACTGGCGTTCGGTGTTCGGTGTTCGTGTGAGGTACGTACGATCATCTGATCGTGTGCCGTAGTGAAGGAGCCGCCCGTGTTCACCACCCGACCCACGCTCCAGGGCACCTTCGGGATGGTGTCCTCCACGCACTGGCTGGCCTCGCAGTCGGCGATGGCCGTCCTGGAGGACGGCGGTAACGCGTACGACGCCGCCGTCGCCGCGGGCTTCGTCCTGCATGTCGTCGAACCGCACCTCAACGGGCCCGGTGGTGAGGTGCCGATCATCCTCGCCCCGGCCGGCGGCGAGGTGCGGGTGCTGTGCGGGCAGGGCGTCGCGCCCGCCGGGGCCACGGTCGCGCACTACAGGGGGCTGGGGCTCGACCTGGTCCCCGGCACCGGACCTCTCGCCGCCGCCGTGCCCGGTGCCTTCGACGCCTGGATGCTCCTGCTCCGCGACCACGGCACCAAGCCGCTCGCCGACGTCCTGAAGTACGCCATCGGGTACGCCGAGGACGGGCACGCGCCCGTGGAGAACATCGGCGCGACCGTCGAGACCGTACGGGAACTGTTCGAGACGGAGTGGACCTCGTCCGCGGACGTGTACCTGCCCGGCGGACAGCCGCCCCGGCCCGGCGAGCTGTTCCGCAATCCCGCCCTGGCCGCCACCTGGAAGCGCCTGCTCGCCGAGGTCGCCGGGGCGGGGGACCGCATCGCCCAGATCGAGGCGGCACGGGAGGTGTGGCGCACCGGCTTCATCGCCGAGGCGCTGGTACGGCAGTCCGCGCGGCCCACCCTCGACACCAGCGGCGAGCACCACACCGGCACCCTGACCGCCACCGACCTCGCCTCCTGGTCCGCGACCTACGAGGCCCCGGCGACGTACGACTGGCAGGGCTGGACCCTCTGCAAGGCCGGCCCCTGGAGCCAGGGCCCCGCCTTCCTCCAGCAGCTCGCGCTCCTCCCGCCTGAGCTGCCCGCGTACGAGTCCGCCGACTACGTCCATCTGCTGATCGAGGGCTGCAAGCTCGCCATGGCCGACCGCGAGGCCTGGTACGGGGACGCGTCCGGCGGGGCCGACGTGCCCCTCGACGAACTGCTGTCCGACGCCTACAACGCCGCCCGGCGGACCCTCGTCGGCGACAAGGCCTCGTACGAGCTGCGGCCCGGCAGCCCCGGCGGTCGCAGCCCGCAGCTGTGCGCACACGCGCGCGTGGTGGCCACGGACGAGCCCGGGTTCAGCGCTCTGGGTGCCGGGGAGCCGACGGTCGCGCTCGGTGGGCCGCTTGGTGTCGGGGAGCCCACCGGGGCCAAGTTTCCGGCCTCGCCGGTGCCGGGGGAACCCGATGTCGCCGCCGACGGCCGTACCCGGGGCGACACCTGCCATCTCGACGTCGTCGACCGCTGGGGCAACATGGTCGCGGCCACGCCCAGTGGCGGCTGGCTCCAGTCCAACCCCGTCGTGCCCGAGCTGGGCTTCCCGCTCGGCACCCGGCTCCAGATGACCTGGCTGGAGGAGGGCCTGCCGAACTCCCTCACCCCGGGCCGCCGTCCCCGGACCACCCTCACGCCCTCGATCGCGCTGCGCGACGGGGTGCCGGTGCTGGCGTTCGGTACGCCCGGCGGGGACCAGCAGGACCAGTGGCAGCTGCACTTCTTCCTCGCGGTCGCCCTGCGCCCGAAGGTACGCGGCGGCCTGGACCTCCAGGGCGCGATCGACGTCCCGAACTGGCACAACGACAGCTTCCCGGGCTCCTTCTACCCGCGCGGGATGCTCCCCGGGAGCGTCACCGTGGAGGCCCGGATGCCGGGCGGGGTGGTCGAGGAGCTGCGCCGCCGGGGGCACGACGTGACGGTCGGTGCCGAGTGGTCCGAGGGGCGGCTCTGCGCGGTCGCGCGGGACCCCGAGACGGGAGTTCTGTCGGCGGCGGCCAATCCTCGGGGGATGCAGGGGTACGCCGTAGGGCGCTGATGTCCGAATCCCGGTGTTCAGGGCGATTCCATCCCATGTCCACCGGCCCGGCGGGGATTGTCAGTGGCGCGTGCTCTCATGGAGGCATGATCGGAGACACCGAAACCATCGAAGAGTTTCTCGCACGGCACGCGTCCGACGTCGAGGAAGCGGTCCGCCAGGCGGCGGCCACCGAGATCATGCCCCGCTTCCGTCAACTCGCCGCCCACGAGGTCGACCAGAAGAGTGGCCCGCACGACCTGGTGACGGACGCCGACCGCAAGGCCGAGCTGTATCTCACCGAGGTGCTGCCCAAGCTGCTGCCCGGCTCCGTCGTGGTCGGCGAGGAGGCGGTGCACGCCAACCCCGCCTCGTACGGGGTGATACAGGGCGACGCACCGGTCTGGATCGTCGACCCCGTGGACGGCACCCGGCAGTTCGTGCACGGCGATCCCGGCTTCTGCACCCTCGTCGCGCTCGCCCACCGTGGCGTCGTCCGCGCGTCGTGGACGTTCGCTGCGGCCCGCGACCAGCTCGCCACCGCGATCCGTGGCCAGGGCGCCTTCCTCGACGGCGCGCCCCTGCTCGCGGGCTCGCCCGAGCCTGGGCGCGACCTCCAGGTGGCCACCTCCCACCCGGACTACACGACGGACGAAGAGAAGCGTGCCCTCCTCGGCCTGTGGACGGACGGCGTGCAGCCGCGCGCGTGCGGCTCGGCGGGCCTGGAGTATCTGGCCATAGCCCGGGGTGAGTTGGACGCGACGGCGTTCTCCTGGGAGGCCGCCTGGGACCACGCCGCGGGCATCCTCCTCGTCGAGGAGGCGGGTGGCGCCCACCTGACCCGGGCGGGTGAGCCGTTCCGCATAACCGGCGGCAACGTCCTGCCGTTCACCGCGGCGCGGGACGCGGCCACGGCCGACCGGGTGGTGGAGGTGCTGTCGGGCGGAGCCTGATCTGCGGGCGGGCCGAGCTGAACCGCAGGGTGACGACCTCGAACTCGGCCACGGTGCCGACCACCGGCCAGTCCCCGGGGTCGAAGGGCAGCCACGCGATGTCCACGAAGGCGTCCACCGGCAGGTTGACGTCGACGAACAGTCCCGTCCGGCCCGGCCCCCACGGCAGCGCGCACACCATGCCCGTGAGCAGGGAGCCCTCCGGCAGTGGGCCCGTGTCGTAGTGGCTCAGGTGCCGATGCCGCAGGGCCGTGGACCACGCCCGCTCGAACTCCGATTCCGTCACGTCCACCGCCTCCGGCGGCACCTCCACGGCGCCCTCGGTGAACGCCCCGTACACCGTCTGGTAGAGCTGGACGCCCAGGCGCCCGAACCGCTCGCGCACCAGGGCCAGTTGGGCCTGGGCGGCGGCCATCGAGGCGCCGCCCGAGGTGGTGCCGTCGGCGTTCTGCAGGGGCTCGCAGGAGCGCGGGATCTCCAGTCCCGCCTCGAACACCGCCTGCCGCAGCACCCAGCCGTCGTCCTCGACCTCGAACCAGTACCAGGCGGTGTCGTCGGCGTCCTTGCCGGGCGACTGGATGCGGAAACGGCGCGTCATCCGGCCGAGGTTACCCGCGCCGGGCAGGGTCGGTGTCCCGGCATATCCTGATCTCAAGTGGCCGTCGGCTGACGAAGGAGTCCGAAGGTGTCGTCGATGCTCGATGCGGTCGTGGTGGGGGCGGGGCCCAACGGGCTGACGGCTGCCGTGGAACTGGCCCGGCGCGGCTTCTCCGTGGCCGTCTTCGAGGCGCGCGACACCGTCGGCGGCGGCGCCCGCACGGAGGAGCTGACCCTGCCCGGCTTCCGGCACGACCCGTGCTCGGCGGCGCACCCGCTCGGCGTCAACTCTCCGGCGTTCAGGGCGATGCCGCTGGCCAGGTACGGGCTGGAGTGGCTGCACGCCGACCTGCCCATGGCCCACCCCTTCCCGGACGGCACGGCAGCGGTGCTGTCCCGTTCCGTGGCCGAGACGGCGGCCTCCTTCGGGCCGCGTGACGCGGGCGCGTACCGCAGGCTGGTCGAGCCGTTCCTCAGCAGGTGGGACACCCTGGCCCACGACTTCATGTCCCTGCCCCTGACCGCGCTGCCCCGCGACCCGGTCACCCTCGCCCGCTTCGGCCTGGCCGGCCTGCCCCCCTCGACCTGGCTGATGCGCCGCTTCCGCGACGAGCGGGCGAAAGCCCTGTTCGCAGGCCTCGTCGGCCATGTCATGGCCCCCCTCAACGGGGTCGCCACCGGCGCCGTCGGCCTGGTCTTCGCCCTGGCCGCACACGCGCGTGGCTGGCCGGTCGCGCGCGGCGGCTCCCAGTCGATCTCCGACGCGCTCACCGCCTATCTGACCGACCTCGGTGGCACCGTCCACACCGACTACGAGGTCAAGCGGCTGGACGATCTGCCACCCGCACGGGCGTACGTCTTCGACACCTCACCCACCGCACTGGCCCGGATCGCGGGCTTCGGCGGCTACTACGAGGGCTATCGCTACGGCGCGGGCGTCTTCAAGATCGACTACGCGCTGGACGGCCCGGTGCCCTGGACGGCGAAGGAGGCCCGCACGGCGACCACCGTCCAGGTCGGCGCGAGCAGCGCCGAGATCGACATCGCCCTGCGCGCGGCCTCCCGCGAGAACCGGGCACCCGACACCCCCTTCCTGATCACCGTGCAGCCGAGCGTCGCCGACCCCTCCCGGGCACCCGAGGGCAAGCAGGTCTTCTGGGCCTACGGCCACGTCCCCAACGGCTGGACGGGCGACCTCACCGACGCCATCGAACGCCAGCTGGAGCGCTTCGCCCCCGGCTTCCGCGACCGCGTCCTCGCGCGCGCCACCGCCGGCCCGCCCGAACTGGCCGCCCGCAACGCCAACTACGTCGGCGGCGACATCGGCTCCGGCGCGGCCAGCGGCCTCCAGCTGATGCTGCGCCCCAGGCTCTCCCTCTTCCCGTACGCCACCCCGCACCCCGCCGTCTTCATCTGCTCGTCGGCCACCCCGCCGGGCCCGGGCGTGCACGGCATGTCGGGACACAACGCGGCGAAGGCCGTCTGGCGAAGGCTGAGACAGTCATGACCGCCATCACGCTCGTCAAGGGCGACATCACCCGACAGAGTGCCGACGCGATCGTCAACGCGGCGAACTCGTCACTCCTGGGCGGGGGAGGAGTCGACGGAGCGATCCACCGCCGAGGCGGCCCGGAGATCCTTGCTGCCTGCCGAGCCCTGCGAGCTTCGCACTACGGCAAGGGCCTGGCGACAGGCAAGGCGGTCGCCACGACCGCGGGCGACCTGGACGCACGCTGGGTGATCCACACGGTAGGACCTGTGTTCGGGGGTGCATCGGCGGACCGCTCGGACCAACTGGCCTCCTGCTACCGGGAATCTCTGCGCGTCGCCGACGAACTGGGCGCCCGGACAGTCGCGTTCCCCGCGATCTCCACGGGCGTCTACCGCTGGCCGATGGAGGACGCGGCACGGATCGCGGTCGCGGCGGTACGGGAAGCGGAGGCCGACGTGGAAGAGGTGCGGTTCGTGCTCTTCGACGAGGGGGCTTACGAGGCGTTCGCGGCACAACTCCGTTGAGGGGAGCGGGGATTCACCTCTGGTGAGCTGAAGGCTGCTCCGGTTCACCCGAGCCGCGCCGCCTCAGTGCTTCAGTGCCGCCGTGATCGTGTCGGCGATCGGTGTCGTCCGGCGCCCGATCAACCGCGACAACTCCCCACTCGTACCGGCGAGTTCACCGCCGGCGAAGGACGCGTCCGCGCCCGCCAGGATCGACGCGTACAGCTCGGGCATCCCCGCACCGATCAGCAGATTGGTGTACGCCTCGGCGGTGACCGGCGTGTAGACGATCTCCCTGCCGGTCTGGCGGCCCAACTCGGCCGTGAACTCGGGGAAGTTCCAGGCGGTGTCCCCGCCCAGCTCGTACGTCCGGTTTGCGTGACCCTCGCCGGTGAGCACCGCGACGGCGCCGGCGGCGTAGTCGGCGCGGGAGGCGGAGGCGATGCGACCGTCACCGGCGGCGCGCACCAGGACACGCTGTTCCACCACCCGCTCCACTCCGTCGACGAAGATCTCGCTGTACCAGTTGTTGCGCAGCAGGACGTACGGCAGACCGGACTCCACCAGCACCTTCTCCGTACGGCGATGGGCCTCGGCGAGCGGGGTCTCGTGACCGCCCGCCGCGCTGGTGTACGCGAGCAGCGCGACCCCGGCGGACCCGGCGGCGTCGATCACGACCCGGTGCTGGGCCACGCGGTCCGCGGTCATCTCGCTGCTGGATATCAGCAGCACCTTGTCACCCGCGGTGAAGACGCCCTCGAAGCTCTCGGGAACGTTGTAGTCGGCGATCGCGGTCCGTACCCCGAGGGCCTCGAAGCGGGTGCCCTTCTCCTTGCTGCGGACCACAGCGGTGATCCGGTCGGCGGGGACCTTCTCCAGCAGGCCCTCGACGACCAGACGGCCGAGATTCCCGGTGGCTCCGGTGACGACAATGCTCATGGTGCGGACAACTCCTCGTGATCGGCTCTGTCGCCAACCCTAGGAGCTGCGGTCACTCTGCGTGAGTACGTACTTTGAAGTACGGTACTGACATGGCTGTTAGTACCACAGCGGGCGGCACGACGGCGGTCGGCGCCAAGGCCCTGTGCCCGCAGCGACTGACCATGGAGCACGTCACCAGCCGCTGGGGCGTCCTCGTGCTCATCCGCCTCCTGGAGAGCCCGCACCGCTTCGCCGAACTGCGCCGCGCCATCGACTCCACCGAGTCCGTCGGCCCGGTGACCGAGAAGATGCTCGCGCAGACCCTGCAGAACCTGGAGCGCGACGGTCTGGTCAACCGTGACGTCAAGCCGGTGATCCCGCCCCATGTCGGCTACTCCCTCACGGAGTTGGGCCACGAGGCCGCCGAACAGGTCCGCGCCCTGGCGCTCTGGACCAACGAGCGGCTGAGTCAGGTGGAGCGGGCGCGGGAGAGCTACGACGCGGCGAAGGGCCGCGCCTGAGCGGACAGTCGGGGGAGCGGCCTGCCGGGGGAGTTACCCGGCGTTGCCGGTCTCGGCGTCGCCGTCAGTGTCGCTGAGGCCCAGCCGCAGATGCTCCACGTGGTAGACCGCCTGGTCGAGAAGCTCGGCGACATGGTGGTCGTGCAGCGCGTACACGACCGAACGGCCGCGCCGCTCTCCGACGACCAGGCCCAGGTTGCGCAGCAGCCGCAGTTGGTGCGAGCACGCGGACTGCTCCATGCCCACCTCGGCCGCCAACTCCGTCGCCGGGAGCGGACCTTCGCGCAGTCGCGCCAGGATCAGCAGGCGGGAGGGCGTGGACAGGGCATGGAGCGTGGTGGCCACCTTCGCGACATTGTCCGCGTCGAGGCGTACGCGCTCGGCGGCGTCCTGCGCGGTGACGACGGCTCCATGACCCATGGCCATATCTTACCCATCGCATATGAACGAATGAATGAGTGTTCATGTGTTCCTGTATGGTGCTTTCCGTGTCTGCCACCCTCGCCTCGCCCCCACCCCCGTCCTCGCCCCTCTCCCCGGTCGCCCCCTCGTCCACCGCACCCCGCCGCCGCACCGGCGTCCTCGCGCTCCCGGAGGCCCGCTGGGCCGCAGCGGCCACGGCCCTGTTCCTGCTCGCTCTGCCCCTGCAGCTGGCCGACGCGCCTGCCTGGACCTGGGGCGTGCTCTACGCGCTGGCGTACGTCACCGGCGGCTGGGAGCCCGGTTGGGAAGGCCTGAAGGCGCTGCGGGAACGGACCCTGGACGTCGACCTGCTGATGATCGTCGCCGCGCTGGGCGCCGCAGCGATCGGCCAGGTCATGGACGGTGCCCTGCTGATCGTCATCTTCGCGACCTCCGGCGCCTTGGAGGCCCTCGCCACCGCCCGCACCGCCGACTCGGTACGGGGCCTCCTCGACCTGGCCCCCGCCACGGCGACTCGGGTGGACCCCGACGGCCACGAACTGACCCTCCCCGTCGACGAGTTGACCGTCGGCGACACCATCCTCGTACGCCCCGGAGAACGCGTCGGGGCCGATGGGCGCGTACTGGACGGCGCGAGCGAGGTCGACCAGGCGACGATCACCGGCGAACCGCTGCCCGCTCCGAAGGAGCCGGGCGGCGAGGTCTTCGCGGGCACCCTCAACGGCACCGGTGCCCTGCGCGTACGGGTCGAGCGCGACGCCTCCGACTCGGTGATCGCCCGGATCGTACGCCTGGTCGAGGAAGCGTCCGAGACCAAGGCTCCCACCCAGCTGTTCATCGAGAAGGTCGAGCAGCGCTACTCGCTGGGCATGGTCGCCGCGACCCTCGCCGTGTTCGCCGTACCGCTCGCTTTCGGTACGGACCTCACCGATGCCCTGCTGCGCGCCATGACCTTCATGATCGTGGCCTCGCCCTGCGCGGTCGTGCTCGCCACCATGCCGCCGTTGCTCTCGGCGATCGCCAACGCCGGGCGGCACGGAGTCCTGGTCAAGTCGGCGGTGGTGATGGAACGTCTCGGACAGGTCGACGCCGTCGCCCTCGACAAGACCGGCACCCTCACCGAGGGCACGCCGAGGCTGACGGACGTACGGCCGCTGCCCGGATCGGACCTGGGCGAGGACGACCTGCTGGCGCTCGCGGCGGCTGCCGAGCACCCGAGCGAACACCCGCTGGCCCGGGCCGTGGTGGAGGCGGCGCGGGAGCGAGGGCTCGTGCTGTCCGTGGCGGAGGATTTCGACTCGACGCCGGGAGTGGGCGTGACGGCTGCCGTGGACGGGTGCGTGGTCGCGGTGGGGGCGCCAGGGCGGCTGCTGGACGGTGCCGGGGTGCCGGACGGTTCGGCAACTCGGCTGCTGGTCAAGGAGGTCGAGGCGTCCGGTCGTACGGCCGTCCTCGTCGTCGCCGACAATGTGCCGGTCGGAGTCCTCGGCCTCGCCGACCGGCTCCGTCCCGGTGCCGCCGCCACCGTCAGCTCGCTCACCGAACTCACCGGCACCGCACCCGTGTTGCTGACCGGCGACAACCCGCGTGCCGCAGCTCGACTGGCCGCCGAGGTCGGGATCGAGGACGTGCGGGCCGGGCTGCTTCCCCAGCAGAAGCTGGGCGCGGTAAGGGAGTTGGAGGCGGCCGGGCGCAGGGTCATGGTCGTCGGGGACGGTGTCAACGACGCACCGGCGCTGGCCGCCGCCCACACCGGCGTGGCCATGGGGCGGGCGGGCTCCGACCTCGCGCTGGAGACCGCGGACGCGGTGATCGTGCGCGACGACCTCACCACCGTGCCCGCCGTGATCGCGCTCTCCCGGCACGCCGGACGCCTGGTCGTGCAGAATCTGGTGATCGCCGGAGTGTTCATCGCGGGCCTCGTCGCCTGGGACCTGATCGGTACATTGCCGCTTCCGCTCGGCGTCGCGGGTCACGAGGGCTCGACCGTCCTCGTCGGCCTCAACGGGCTGCGGCTGCTGCGGGAGGCCGCGTGGAGAGATGCGGTCAAGCAGGGAAGGTGATCCGGAACGCCCCTGGACACGCCACCTTGATGTCGGATTCCCGCCAGCCCCGGCCCGGCCCATCGCCGATGCTGGACGTATGCGGAACGCGATGCACACCGACACCGAGCACTGCGTACGTGCCGTCCAGTCCAAGGACGCGCGGTTCGACGGCTGGTTCTTCACTGCGGTCCTGACCACCCGGATCTACTGCCGGCCCAGCTGCCCGGTCGTGCCGCCCAAGCCCGAGAACATGACCTTCTATCCGAGCGCGGCGGCCTGTCAGCAGGCGGGCTTCCGGGCCTGCAAGCGGTGCCGCCCGGACACCAGCCCCGGCTCACCGGAGTGGAACCAGCGGGCCGACCTCGTGGCCCGCGCGATGCGGCTGATCGGCGACGGCATCGTGGACCGCGAGGGCGTGCCCGGCCTGGCCGCCCGCCTCGGTTACAGCACCCGCCAGATCGAACGGCAGCTCCTCGCCGAACTGGGCGCGGGCCCGCTCGCCCTCGCCCGTGCCCAGCGCGCCCAGACCGCGCGGCTCCTCGTCGAGACGACAGTGCTGCCCATGGCGGAGATCGCCTTCGCGGCGGGCTTCGCCTCGATCCGCACCTTCAACGACACCGTCCGCGAGGTCTTCGCCCTCTCCCCGAGCGAACTCCGCGCCCGCCTCCCGAAGACACGCACGCAGACAACCGGCGGCGCGAGTACGGTCGTTGGCACCCCGGCCGCCCTGAACCTCCGCCTCCCCTTCCGCGCCCCGCTCAACCCCGACAACCTCTTCGGCCACCTCGCCGCGACCGCCGTACCCGGCGTGGAGGAATGGCGTGACGGCGCCTACCGCCGGACCCTGCGCCTCCCGTACGGACACGGCATCGCCGCGCTCACCCCGAAGTCCGACCACATCGCGTGCCGCCTCACCCTCAGCGACCTGCGCGACCTGCCCGTCGCCAGCAGCCGCTGCCGCCGGATGCTCGACCTGGACGCCGATCCGGTCGCGGTCGACGAGCAGTTGCGTACGGATCCGGTGCTGGCGCCACTCGTCGCGAAGGCCCCGGGTCGGCGCGTACCGCGCACGGTCGACGAGGCGGAGTTCGCCGTACGGGCCGTGCTCGGCCAGCAGGTCTCCACGGCCGCCGCCCGGACCCACGCGGCCCGTCTCGTCACGGCGTACGGCGACCCGGTCGACGATCCGGAGGGCGGCCTGACCCACCTCTTCCCGACGCCACAGGCTCTGGCCGCCCTCGACCCCGAGTCCCTGGCCATGCCCCGCACCCGCCGGGCCACCTTCACCACACTCGTCGCCCAACTCGCCGACGGGACGCTCCACTTGGGCGTCGAGAGCGACTGGCCGGAGGCCCGGGCCCGGCTCCTCGCCCTCCCCGGCTTCGGCCCCTGGACGGTCGACGTCATCGCGATGCGTGCCCTCGGCGACCCCGACGCGTTCCTCCCCACGGACCTCGGAATCCGGCGCGCGGCCCAGGAGTTGGGCCTCCCGTCGACGCCGGCCGCGCTCACCGCACGCGCGGCGGCCTGGCGGCCGTGGCGGGCGTACGCGGTCCAGTATTTGTGGGCGACGGACAGTCACCCGATCAACTTCCTGCCCGTATAACGACATTCCCGCATATCGACATTGAGGACAGCAGGGAATCCCCATGAAACAGCACACGGTCATCGACAGCCAGTACGGCCCCCTCACTCTCGTCGCCGACGACGGAGTCCTCTGCGGCCTCTACATGGTCGACCAGCGTCACCGCCCGCCCGAGGAGAACTTCGGCGCACGCGACGACACGCCTTTCGGGGAGACGGTCGACCAGCTGAAGGCCTATTTCGAGGGTGAGTTGAAGGAGTTCACCCTGGAACTCCGGCTGTCGGGAACGGAGTTCCAGCGCAGCGTGTGGGAGCAGCTGTGCTGTATCCCTTACGGCGAGACCCGCTCGTACGGCGAACTCGCCGACGCCCTCGGCAATCCGAAGGCCTCCCGTGCCGTGGGCCTCGCCAACGGCAGGAACCCGGTCGGCATCATCGTGCCCTGCCACCGGGTGGTCGGCGCGGACGGTGGTCTCACCGGGTACGGGGGCGGGCTGGAGCGGAAGCAGCGGCTGCTGGACTTCGAGCGAGGTGCGGCGCTCTTCTAGTCCGTGAGTCCGTGAGTCCGGGTGCCTAGACCGCCGACTCCCTCAGCTCGCGCAGCAGTTGGGGCAGCGCCGTGCCGATCGACTCCCGTACGACCTCGTCGGCCCGGTCGTCGTACGGGGTCGGCTCGGCGTTGACGATGACGAGCCGGGCGCCGTGGTCGGCGGCGACACCGGCGAGCCCGGCGGCGGGCTGGACCTGGAGGCTCGTCCCGACGGCGATGAACACCTGGCAGGCCTTGGTGATGGCGAGGGCGTCACCGAGGACGACCGGGTCGAGCCGCTGACCGAACATGACGGTCGCCGACTTCAGGATCCCGCCGCAGCTGAGACAGGCGGGGTCGTCCTCCCCGGCGTCGACCCGGGCGAGGGCGTCCTCCATCGGCCCGCGCGCATGACACTCGGTGCACACGAACTCCCGTGCGGTGCCGTGCAGTTCGAGCACCTTGCGGGCCGGCATCCCGGCGAGCTGGTGCAGCCCGTCCACGTTCTGCGTGATCACCCGCACGGGCACCCCGGCCCGCTCCAGCTCGGCCACGGCCAGGTGCGCGGCATTGGGCTCGGCCCGGAGGGTCCGGTTCTGTCGCCGCATCTGCCAGGAACGGCGCCGGATCTCGGGATCGCCCATGTAGTACTCGTACGTCACGAGCTTCTCGGCCTCGGGGTCGCGCCGCCACAGGCCGTTGGGGCCGCGGTAGTCGGGGATACCGGAGTCGGTCGAGATTCCGGCGCCGCTGAGGACGGCGACGAGGGGCTTGGTCATGTGCCGAGGGTAGGTCGCGGGGTTCGGGGCGGCGACCGGTTAACAGCCCGAGGCCTCTCGCGGGGAGCGTGACCGTGGCCGCCGTACCTCTGTACGAACAGGCGCCCGGTGTTAATGTCCGCCCATGGCAGCCAAGGTCTCCGTAGCGCTCGACGCCGAACTCGTCGTCGAAGTCATGGTGCTCGCGGGCGTCGGGAACCCGCAGGACGCCGTCGAGCTCGTCGTGCGGGACTACATCGCGCGCGGCCACCGGACGGAGGCCCGGGTCGCCGAGCGCGACGACGCGTTGCGTGCGGGGGACGATGTGAAGCCGCCGGACGTTCAGGGCTGAACCCCGGTCCGGACGGTGGTCAGGCCACCCGGTCGCCGTTCTCCAGCTCCACCGTTCCCGTGCCCTCCGCCAGGACGTCGAGGGCGTGCAGCACCCGTCGGCCCAGGGAGCCCTGGAGGTACTCGCCGAGGTCCTCGCGTGCCACCAGCCGCCAGGACAGCAGCTCCTCCTCCTGCAGTCTGATCGACTTGAACTCGGCCTCGTCGAGGACGCCGCCGTCGTACAGGTACGCCACCAGCGGCATGTGGCCCGGGATGTGGACCCAGTCGACGGCCAGAAGCCGGCCCAGCTCCCGGTCGAGACCGATCTCCTCCAGGGTCTCCCGGCGCGCGCCCTGCCGTGGAGTCTCCCCGTCGTCCGACTCGATCGTGCCGCCCGGCAGGGCCCAGCCCTCACGGTAGTTGGGCTCGACGAGCAGGATCCGTCCGTCGGCGTCACGGAAGAGCGCGGCGGCTCCGGCCAGGACGCGGGGCAGGCCGGCGATGTATGTGGCGAAGTCTTGAATGGTCATCCCGGAAGCGTAACCAGCGGAGATGGCGGACCGCCGTCCGTCGGGGTTCCGTCACACCTGCGGGTGCCCCAACCGCACGGTTCGCGCCGCCAGTTCACTGATCCGCACCCCGTCGAAACCGAACACCGCGCTGCGTACGGTGTCCTCCAGCGGGTCCTTCCACTGGCTCGGGATCGCCTCCGCGCCGCACAGCACACCGGCCACCGAGCCCGCCGTCGCGCCGTTCGAGTCGGTGTCCAGACCGCCCCGGACGGTCAGCGTGATCGTGCGGGTGAAGTCGCCGTCGCCGTACAGGAGCCCGGCGGTGAGGACGGCGACGTTCGGGACCGTGTGGATCCAGCCGAGGCCGGAGGTCTCCGCGGCGACCGTGGTGAGCGTGTCCTCCCAGGTCAGCCGGGTCTCGTGCAGGGCCATGACCCTGCGTACCGTACGGGCCAGGCGGCTGCTCGCCGGGATCACCGTCAGGGCCGTATCCAGGGCGTGCCGCACGCTGGGTGCCGTGAACGCCGCCGAGATCAGTGCCGCCGCGAACATCGCCCCGTACACGCCGTTGCCCGTGTGGGAGAGGACGGCGTCCCTGCGGGCCAGGTAGGCGGCGCGCTGCGGGGCGTCCGGACAGGTCCAGCCGTAGATGTCGGCGCGGATCAGGGCGCCGATCCACTCCTGGTACGGGTTGTCGTGCGTGGCCGTCAGCGGTGGCTTGAGACCGGTCGCGAGGTTGCGGTAGGCGGCCCGTTCCGCCGTGAACGTCTGGAGGAACGGCAGCCGCAGCAGCCACAGTTCGCCGACCTGCTCGGTGCTGAAGTCGAAGCCGTGCGTCTCCAGCAGGTCCAGGCCGAGGATCGCGTAGTCGACGTCGTCGTCACGGCAGCTGCCGTGGATCCGGCCGCGTACGCACTCACGCCACTCGCGGCGCAGTTCGAAACCGTCGTTCTCGGCTCCGGGCGGCGGCTCGGGCAGATAGTCGGTGAGCGGCAGGGCGTCGGTGAGCCGGAGATAGCGGTCGATGCGGTCGCGCGTCCAGTAGTCGCCCCGCTCGACCGGCTTGCCGAGCATGTTGCCCGCGATCCGGCCCAGCCAGCCCCCGAGAACGCGGTCCGCGAGGTCGGGCTCGGTGCCTGCATGGGTCATGGCTCCCGGTCTACCACCATGTGCGGTCGCCGGCTGTGCCCTGACTGTGGGCGGCCGGGAAGGCATGACGGGGCGTGCCTCCTGCGGTTAAGGTCGCAGCGGCGCGACTGCCCTGACGTTGACGGGGCCGGAAAGCAAGGGATGTGCAGGGTGGCGGACGCTTCGGGTACGGCGGGTACGGCGGGTACGGCGAGGGCGACGGGTGTGCGGGTGGCCCGGGTGCTGATCGCCGCCGACAAGTTCAAGGGGTCGCTGACGGCCGTGGAGGTCGCCGAGCGGGTGACCGCCGGGCTGCGCAAGGCCGCCCCCCATGTCGAGGTCGAGTCGCTGCCCGTGGCCGACGGCGGCGACGGGACCGTGGACGCCGCGGTCGCCGCCGGATTCGAACGGCGTGAGGTACGGGTCGCGGGCCCGCTCGGGCACGAGGTGACGGCCGCGTTCGCGCTGCGCGACGACACCGCCGTGGTGGAGATGGCGGAGGCGAGCGGGCTCCAGCGGCTGCCCGCGGGCGTGTTCGCACCGCTCACGGCATCGACGTACGGCTCCGGAGAACTGCTGCGGGCCGCGCTGGACGCGGGCGCGCGCACGATCGTCTTCGGGGTCGGCGGCAGCGCCACCACCGACGGCGGCGCGGGCATGCTGTCCGCGCTCGGCGCCCGCTTCCTGGACGCCGACGGCGAGCCGCTGCCGCCCGGGGGCGGCGGCCTTGAGGGCCTCGCCACGGCCGACCTCTCGGACCTCGACACCCGCCTCGCGGACGTCGACTTCGTGCTGGCCAGCGACGTGGACAACCCGCTGACCGGGCCGAAGGGCGCGCCCGCGGTGTACGGCCCGCAGAAGGGCGCCTCCCCGGACGACGTGGCCGCCCTGGACGCGGCCCTCGCGCACTACGCGAAGATCCTGGAGGCGGCGATCGGCCCGAAGGCCGCCGAGTACGCCTCCGCCCCGGGTGCGGGCGCCGCCGGCGGCATCGGCTACGGCGCCCTGATCCTCGGCGCCCGGTTCCGGCCCGGCATCGAGGTCATGCTCGACGTCCTCGGCTTCGGCCCCGCCCTGGACCGCGCCACGCTGGTGATCACCGGCGAGGGCTCCCTCGACGAGCAGACCCTGCACGGCAAGGCCCCGGCGGGCGTCGCCGCGGCGGCCCGGGCCGAGGGCCGCGAGGTCGTCGCGGTCTGCGGCCGCCTCGCCCTGCGCCCGGAAGCCCTGGGCCGCGCCGGAATCCGCCGCGCCTACCCCCTGACGGACATCGAACCGGACCTCGCCAAGTGCATCGCCGACGCCGGCCCGATCCTGGAACGGGTCGCGGAGAGCATCGGACGGGACTTCCTGGTCTGAGGGCCGGTAAGCCGGAGGGTTGGCGGGCGGGCCGGAGCGCCAGAGCCGGAGAGCCGGAAAGCTGGCGGGCCGGAGATCGGGAGGGGCCGGAGGGCTGAGGGGCGGCGGTCGGCGACCGCGTCCCGCACTCCTGCGGCGTCAGGCGCGTTCCGCATGCGTGCCGCGCGGCGCACCACGCTCCCGAGGCGCCCGGGCGGCGTCCCCCGTTCGTGCCGCGCCGCATCCGGCACTCCCGTGGCGCCGGACCGCGTCCCTCGTCCACACCGAGCCGCGTTCCGCGCTTCAGCCGCGCCGCGTCCCCTCACCCGCTCCCGGCGAGCCGCGCGGCCTCCTCCAGCACCCCCGTCGGCCCCGACAACCGGTACGCGTCCAGCGCCAGGGTCATCTCGATCAGGTCGCGTGGTCTGGCCAGGGACCTGGACGTCAGTTGCTCCAGGCGCCGTAATCGGTTGAACACCGTGTTGCGGTGGCAGTACAGCCGCCCGGCCGCCCGTCCCGCCGACCCCTCGCAGGCCAGCCACACGTCGAGGGTCTCGAGGAGCACCTCCCGGTCGGCGGGCTCCAGCCCGACCAGGGCGCCGAAGACGGACGACACCAGCCGGTTCGCGAGTTCCGGCTGGCTCACCACCAGGGCCGTCGGCATCCGCTGATCCAGCCGTACGACCTCACTCGCGTCCGGCGGGCAGGTGCGCAACGCCAGTTCGGCCAGCCGCCGGGCCCGCCCCAGCTCGGCCAGCCCCGGTACGACGGGACTGATCCCGCCCGCCCCCGAGCACCGTCCGCTCAGCGCCTGCGCCACCGCGTCGAGCCCCTGGTCGGGCCCCAGCAGCACCACGCCCACCTCCTGGTCGGCCCGCATCCGCCACACGAACCGGTATCCGGCGCCCCGCAACGGCCGGTGGAAGGCCTCCCTCGGGTCCCGCCGCTCCGCCCGCAGCACCACCACCGCGTACGCGCCCCGCTCCGGCAGATCGAGCCCCGCCGCGGCCCGGGCGGCCAGGCCCGGCGACTCCTGGCCGTCGAGCAGCGCGTCGAGCAACGCCTGCAACTGTTCGTCCGTACGCCGCCGCAGCTCCATCTCGGTCGCCCGGTACGCCTCCGACGCCACCGCCGCCTGCGCGTCGATCGCCGACCACACCAGGGTCGCCGACCGCATCAGCGCCCCGAGCCGTTCGGGTTCCTGGCCGCCCGCCCCCTCCAACAGCGCGTCCCAGACGAGATAGCCCGCGCTCCGGTACGCGTGCACCAGCAGCTCCAGCGGCAGCCCCTGCTGGGCGCGGCGCCGGCCCGCGTCCTCCGCGTACTCCAGATCGCGGCGCGGTGAGCCCCGGGGCGCGGAGATCGTCCCGATGCCGATCCGCATCGCCTCCTCCGCCTCCCGCCACTGCTGGTCGTACGGGAGGACCTGGCCGTAGACGGGGGAGTGCTCCGTCAGTTGCCGCAGATGCTCGTCGACCAGCTCCGGCACCCGATCAAGGAGCGCCGCGCAGGACTCCGCGAGCACCTTCCAGTCATGACCGGTACGCCTTCTGCGGGGGCCCATGAGCGGAGGATGCCACCCGCCGAGCCCTTGCGGCAGGCCCCTGACACGCAGTGTTGTGCGCGCGCACAACAGGCGGCGGAGTCCGCTGGTCACCGGCCACGTTTCGGCGGGGTTTCGGCCGCGACCCGTGGACGGACGCCCGCCTCGGTGCTGGGCTGTGCGCCACACCGGACGTGTGTGCGGGAGGGAGCGGACGCCATGGGCGGTGGAACGAGGGGGTCTCCGGGCGGGTCGCCGGGTGGTTCCGGAGGCGGATCCCGTGGCGGCGCCGATCTCGTCGTACGGGATCTGTCGGTCGGGTACGGGCCCGTGCGCGCCCTGCGTCAGGTGTCGCTGGAGGTGCCCGAGGCGGCCGTCGTGACGGTGCTGGGCGGCAACGGCGCCGGCAAGTCCACGCTGCTGCGCGCCATCAGCCGCACCCTCTCCTTCCAGGGCGGCGCGACGACCGGCGGTACGGTCACGCTCGGCGGACGCCGGATCGACGGGCTCGCCCCCGACCGGGTGGTGGCCGCCGGGGTGTCCCAAGTCCCGGAAGGGCGGCGGGTGTTCGCCCGGATGACCGTCGCCGACAATCTGCGCGCCGGAGCCCTCGGCGCACGCGGCCGACGCGCGGACCGGGCCGCCGCCCTGCGTCGCGTCCACGAGCTGTTCCCCGTCCTCGCCGACCGCGCCCAGCAGCGCGCCGGGCTCCTGTCGGGCGGCGAGCAGCAGATGCTGGCCGTCGCGCGTGCCCTGATGGCCGCCCCCAAGGTGCTCCTCCTCGACGAGCCGTCGCTCGGCCTCGCCCCGCTGATGGCCGCGCGCATCGCCGACACCGTGCGCGAGATCAACGCCCAGGGCACCTCCGTCCTGCTCGTCGAACAGAACGCCGCCCTTGCCCTGCGGCTGGCCACGCACGCGTACGTCCTGGAGGTCGGCGAGGTCACCCTCTCCGGCCCCTGCGCCGAACTCGCCGCCTCCGACGAGGTGCGGCGCCGCTATCTGGGCGTGGTCGACGAGGACGCGGCGGCGGATGCGGCGGGGGCGATGGAGGCGGCAGGTGCGGCAGGTGCGGCAGGTGGGGCGGGAGCGATGGGTGGATCGGGTGGATCGGGCGCGCCCGGTGGGTTGACGCGCTCCATGCCGAGGTTGACCAGATGGGAGGGTTGATCCACATTGACCACCATTGACGGACCGCCGTCCACCATTGACGCCCACGCCGTTCCCGCCCTCCACGTTGACCACCTCACCGTCCGCTTCGCAGGCCTCCTCGCCCTCGACGACGTCACCTTCACGGTCGACCCCGGCACCGTCCACGCCCTCATCGGCCCCAACGGCGCCGGCAAGTCCACCTGCTTCAACGTCCTGTCCGGGGTCTACCGGGCCACCTCCGGCAGCGTCCGCTTCGGCGAGCACGAGCTGACCGGCATGCCCCCGCACCGCATCGCCGCCCTCGGTGTCGCCCGGATCTTCCAGAACCTCGCCCTGCCGCCCCACGCCACCGTCGAGGACAGCCTGCTGCTCGGCCGCCACCGGCTCACCAGGACCGGCTTCGTCGCCGCCGGCCTGCGGTTGCCGTCGGCGGCACGCGAGGAACGCCGGCACCGCGCGCGCGTGCGGGAGATCGCCGAGTTCGTCGGTCTGGAGGGGTTACTGGGGCGCCCGGCCGGCTCCCTGCCCTACGGCCAGCAGAAACTCGCGGAACTCGCCCGGGCCCTGTGCATGGAGCCGCGTCTGCTGCTCCTCGACGAACCGGTGGCCGGGATGACCGCCGACGAACGGCGCCGGGTCGCGGCCGTCATCGCCGGTGTCCGCGACAGCCTCGGCATCTCGATCGTCCTGGTGGAGCACGACATGGGGGTGGTGATGAGACTCGCGGACACCGTCACGGTGCTCGACTTCGGCCGGCTGATCGCCGACGGCGCCCCCGTGGACGTACAGAACGACCCGGAGGTCGTACGGGCCTATCTCGGCGAGGAGGCCACACCGTGAGCACCTTCGCCGAACTGCTCCTCAACGGCATCTCCATGGGCTCCGTCTACGCCCTCATCGCCCTCGGCTTCGTCGTGATCTTCCGGGCGACCGAGGTCGTCAACTTCGCGCACGCCTCGCTGCTGCTCGCGGGGGGCTATGTCACCGCCAGCCTCCACGACGACATCGGCTTCTGGCCCGCGCTGCTGGCGGGCATCGCGGGAGCCGCGCTCGTCGGCGCCGCCGTGGAGTTCCTGGTGATGCGCCGCTCCCGGGGCAACGACCACAGTGTGCTGGCCATCGTCACCATCGGCGTCGACATCCTGCTGACCACCGAACTCACCCGCCGCCTCGGTACGGATGTCCTCGCGCTCGGCGACCCCTGGGGCGACGCCGTCCTCACCCTCGGCCCGATCTCGCTCGCGCACACCCGGATAGCCGCCTTCGTCGCCGCCGCCCTGCTCATCACGGCGTTCCTGCTCGCCTTCCGCCACACCACCTGGGGCGTGGCGATGCGCGCGGCGGCCGAGAGCCCGGAGACGGCCGCCCTCATGGGCGTCAGGCTGGGCCGCGTGTCGCTCGGCGCGTGGGCCGTCGCGGGCGGACTCGCGGCCGTCGCCGCCGTGTTCCTCACCGTCTTCCCGACCCCGGGCCTGGAACGGGCCACCTCCCTCGCCGCGCTCAAGGCCTTCCCGGCCGCCATCCTCGGCGGCCTCGACTCCACGACGGGCGCCCTCGTCGGCGGCCTGGTGGTCGGCGTCACCGAGTCCCTCGCCACCGGCTACCAGAGCGACCTGACCTTCATGGGCCGCGGCCTCGGCGACCTCGCGCCCTATCTCGTCATGGTCGCGATCCTGCTCGTCCGGCCCGCCGGGCTCTTCGGCACGAAGGAGCTGGCCCGTGTCTGACGTCCTCGCTGACACGGCGGCCAAGCCCCGGCGCACCCTCCGACAGCCGCACGCGCGCACGTACGCGGCTGCCGCGGGCACCCTCCTGCTCCTCGCCCTCCCGTTCTACGTGGACCGCTTCTGGCTCCTGGCCGGCCTGTTCGCCATGGCCGCCGCGATCGGCGCCATCGGCATCAACCTCCTCACCGGCGCCACCGGCCAGCTCTCCATGGGCCACGCCTTCTTCCTCGCGGTCGGCGCCTACAGCTACTGCGTGTTCGCGGCGGAGGGCGGTGACGGACTGACCGGGCTCGGCCTGCCGACCTGGCTCGCGGCCGTCCTGGCCACGCTCGTCGCGGGGGTCGCGGGCGGCCTGTTCAGCCCGATCGCCGGACGCCTGCGCGGCCCCTATCTCGGCATCGCCACCATCGCCCTGATCTTCATCGGCCAGCACGTCCTGTTCAACGCCCGCGAGCTGACCGGCGGCTTCAACGGCCGTGACGTACCGCCGCTGAGCCTATTCGGCCTCACCTTCGACGACAGCGAACTCCTCGTAGCGAACGTGCCGTTCGGCTCCGCGGAGAAGCTCTGGTACGCCGGACTCGTCCTCCTCCTCGGCTGCGCGCTGTTCGCCCGTGGCGTCCTGCGCGGGCGGCCCGGACGGGCCATGAACGCCATCCGCGACCACCGCATCGCCGCCGGTGTGATCGGCGTGCCCGTGGCCCGCTACCGTGCCGCCGTCTTCGTCCTGTCCTCGATGTACGCGGGACTGGCCGGCGTCCTGCTCGCCCTTGTCTTCCAGCGGACCGTGCCCGACTACTTCGGCATCACGCTGTCGCTGGAGTACCTCGCCATGATCGTCATCGGCGGGCTCGGCTCGGTCTCCGGGGCGGTGATCGGCGCGGCCTTCGTCTCGCTGCTGCCCCAGCTGCTGACCCGCTACAGCGACGCGCTGCCCCTGGTCTCCGCCCCGGGCACGGGCGGGATCGCACCGGGCGAGGCGTCCCGGTACCTGTACGGCGCCGCCGTGGTGGCGGTGGTGCTCTTCCTGCCGGGCGGGCTGGTCAGGGTGGCCGCCCGGCGTCGAGTCGCACGTAATCCAGGGGAGGAACGATGACCACGAGATACGCGGCCCGAGCTGCCGCGGGCGCGCTCGCCGTGCTGCTGGCGGTGGCCGGGTGCAGCTCCAAGGCCAAGGACGACGGGGGTGACAACGGCTCGGAGTCGGCGGGCGGCGTCAAGACCGACGTCGGTGTGTCCGCCAAGACGATCACGCTCGGCGCGCTCACGGACATGACCGGGGTCTACGCGACCCTCGGCAAGAGCGTCACCCAGGCCCAGCAGCTGTACGTGAAGCAGCTGAACGCCGCCGGCGGCGTCTGCGGGCGCCAGGTGAACCTCACCGTCCGCGACCACGGCTACGACCCGCAGAAGGCCGTGTCCGGCTACACGGAACTGGAACCGGACGTGCTGGGGTTCGCCCAGTTCATCGGCTCGCCGTTCGTCGCGGCGGTGAAACAGCGCGTCGACGGCCAGGACAAGGTCCTCGTGCTGCCACAGGCGTGGGCGGCCTCGCTGCTCGGCAGCCCGTACATACGCGTGATCGGGTCAACGTACGACATTGAGACGATCAATGCGGTCGACTTCTTGATCAATGAGAAGGGGATCAAGAAGGGCGACAAGATCGGTCATGTCTACTTCGAGGGGGACTACGGCGAGAGCGCCCTGGTCGGCTCCAAGTACATGGCGGAGAAATCGGGGCTGACGGTCGTCGAGCAGAAGATCAAGCCGACCGACAACGACATGACCGCCCAGGTCGCCGCGCTGAAGCAGGCGGGCGTCAAGGCGATCGTGGTCAGCGCAGGACCGCGCCAGGCGGCCTCCCTGGTCGGCGTGGCGGCGGCCGGTGGCTTCAACGTCCCGGTCATCGGCAACAACTCGGCCTTCGCCCCGCAGCTCCTGGCCACCCAGGCGGGCCCGGCCCTGTCCAAGAACTACTGGGTCGCCTCACCGTCCCTGCCCATCGGGGCGGACACCCCGGAGGCCGAGAAGCTGGTGGCCGACTACCAGGCGGCGTATCCGAACGACTCGCTCGACAACGGTGTGGTGGCCGGCTGGACGGCGGTCTCCGTCTTCGGTGAGGCACTGAAGAAGGCCTGCGCGAGCAAGGACCTCACGCGTGCGGGTGTGGACAAGGCCCTGTTGACGATCAACTCGTTCGACGTCGGCTTCGGCAGCCCGCAGAACTTCAGCGACCCGAAGGCGCCCTCCTCCAAGGAGAGCGTCATCCTCCAGCCCGACAAGAGCGTGACGGGAGGCATGAAGGTCGTACGGGAGTCCGAGGCGTCGTCCGTCGCGGAGGGCTACTCACCGGCCGGGTGACCCTCGAAACGCCGTACGCGCAACGCGGAGGGCCCCGAACCATCATCCGGTTCGGGGCCCTCCGTACAACACACTGCTACGACCGCTACGGCAGCTGCGCCGCCCGTGCCTCGCGGCGGTTGTCGCGGAAGTTGTTCACACGACGTGCCGTGGCGAAGAGCGGGATCACCGCGCCCAGGACGAGCTGCAGGGCGCAGCCGGTCTGGAGGAGCAGCTGGCCGCCGGGGGCGTCGAAGGCCCAGGCCGCCAGGAGGGCCATCCCGGAGACGATCCAGGAGACCATCGCGATCGCGAGCGGACCCCGCGGCTTCGGGTACTCGACCCGGCTCACCATCAGCCAGGCGGTGCCGACGATGGCCATGAGCGTGGCCACGAACGGCAGTTCCAGGAGCACGATCGAGACGACCGTCAGGGCGCCGAAGGGACTCGGCATGCCCTGGAAGGTGCCGTCCTTCACCGTCACACAGGAGAATCTCGCGAGTCTCAGCACGACCGCGAGCAGGACGACGATCGCGCCGACCGCGGCCACCTTCTGGTACGCGTCGTCCGCGACCATGCCGTACACCAGCACGAAGTACGCCGGTGCGAGGCCGAAGCTGATCAGGTCGGAGAGGTTGTCCAGCTCGGCGCCCATGGGGGAGGAGCGCAGCTTGCGGGCGACCAGACCGTCGAACAGGTCGAAGACCGCCGCGCAGAGCATCAGGATCACTGCGGTCGCCGCCGAGTGACGGGCCATGCCCGACTCGTCACTGCCGGTGAGGTGAGGGATCAGGATGCCCGTGGTGGTGAAGTACACCGCCATGAAGCCGCAGGTGGCGTTACCGAGGGTGAGGGTGTCCGCTATTGAGAGGCGGAGAGAAAGAGGCATCTCCTCCTCGTCGTCACCCACCTGGTCGGCCTCCGGCACCCAGCCGGCCTGTGTCTCGGGATCAATCACGGTCAATGCGAGTCACCCCTGCCACCGTCTTCTGGCCGACCTCGACCGCGACCTCGACACCCTCGGGGAGGTAGATGTCGACGCGCGAGCCGAAGCGGATCAGGCCGATCCGGTCGCCCTGCTCGACCTTCGTGCCCTGCGGGACGTACGGGACGATGCGGCGAGCGACCGCACCGGCGATCTGGATCATCTCGATGTCACCGAGTTCGGTGTCGAAGTGCCAGACGACTCTCTCGTTGTTCTCGCTCTCCTTGTTGAACGCCGGAACGAACCCGCCGGGGATGTGCTCGACGGATGTCACCGTGCCGGAGAGGGGCGCGCGGTTGACGTGTACGTTGAGCGGGCTCATGAAGATCGCGACGCGGGTGCGGCCGTCCTTCCACGGCATGATGCTCTGCACCACACCGTCGGCGGGAGAGATGACCCGGCCCTGGGTGATCTCGCGCTCGGGGTCACGGAAGAACCACAGCATGCCCGCCGCCAGCGCGGTGGCGGGTACGGCCACGGCCTTGGCGGCGCCGGACTTGCGCGCGCGTACCAGGCTGAGGGCTGCGGTGGCGACGGTCGGGAGGAGCCACGGCGATGCTCCGCGCGCCAGGCGTACGCCTGCCAGGCTGTCGCGAGGTGCAGAGGTTTGGCTGTGGGGCATGGATGACCTTCGTAGCGGATGATGCCGCGCTGTATCAGGGGACGGCGGCTTTCCGGCGATCGTAGCGGCTCACAGCCACAACTGGGTAAGCCAGGAAGCCGAGTCGGCGGCTGAAGAGTGCTGACGGGGTGTGATCTTCTTCTCGAAGAAAACACCCCGAACCGGACAATCAGCCCTGGAATTTGTACTCTTCGAGCAACCTGCGCCCGATGATCATTTTCTGGATCTCGGCGGTACCTTCGCCGATCAGCAGCATCGGGGCCTCGCGGTAGAGGCGCTCGATCTCGTACTCCTTGGAGAAGCCGTAGCCGCCGTGGATCCGGAAGGCGTCCTCCACGACCTCTTTGCAGTACTCGGAGGCGAGGTACTTCGCCATCCCTGCCTCAAGGTCGTTTCGTTCTCCCGAGTCCTTTTTGCGTGCCGCGTTCACCATCATCGCATGCGCGGCCTCGACCTTGGTAGCCATCTCGGCCAGCTTGAACTGGATGGCCTGGTGCTGGGCGATCGGCTTGCCGAAAGTGTGACGCTGCTGGGCATACGAGACACCCAGCTCGAACGCACGCTGAGCGACCCCGCAACCACGTGCGGCCACGTTGACGCGACCCACCTCGACGCCGTCCATCATTTGGTAAAAACCCCGGCCGGTGGCGCCGCCGAGGACGCGATCGGCCGGAATGCGCAGTCCGTCCATGATGAGTTCGGTGGTGTCGACGCCCTTGTAACCCATCTTGTCGATCTTCCCGGGGATGGTGAGCCCGGGCCGGACCTCACCGAAGCCCGCCTCCTTCTCGACCAGGAAGGTGGTCATCGACTTGTGGGGCGCGGTCCCCTCCGGGTGTCCTTCGTCACTTCGGACGAGTACGGCGACCAGAGTGGACGTTCCGCCGTTCGTCAGCCACATCTTCTGGCCGTTGAGGACGTACTCGTCACCGTCCTTGACCGCCTTCGAGGTGATCGCCGACACGTCGGAGCCGAGCCCCGGCTCCGACATCGAGAAGGCGCCGCGGATCTCGCCCAGCGCCATCTTCGGCAGGAAGTGGTCCTTCTGCTCCTGCGTGCCGTGCTGCTTGAGCATGTACGCCACGATGAAGTGCGTGTTGATGATCCCGGAGACCGACATCCAGCCGCGCGCGATCTCCTCGACGCACAGCGCGTACGTCAGGAGCGACTCGCCCAGACCGCCGTACTCCTCGGGGATCATCAGGCCGAACAGGCCCAACTCCTTGAGGCCGTCGACGATTTGCTGCGGATACTCGTCGCGGTGCTCCAACTCGGTCGCGACCGGGAGGATCTCCTTGTCCACGAAGTCCCGGACCGTGGACAGGATCTCCTGCTGGATGTCGGTCAGACCGGCGGTCTGGGCGAGTCGCGCCATGGCTACTTCTCCTGCTCCTTGAGCTGGGGCCGGCCGGGCTGTTCGCCGCCGCGCTCCTTGATGTACGTCTCGGTGGGCACCATCACCTTGCGGCGGAACACGCAGACCAGCGTGCCGTCCTGCTTGTAGCCCTTGGTCTCCACGTAGACGATCCCGCGGTCGTTCTTCGACCGGGAGGGCGTCTTGTCGAGGACCGTCGTCTCGCCGTAGATCGTGTCGCCGTGGAAGGTCGGCGCCACGTGCTTCAGCGACTCGATCTCCAGGTTCGCGATCGCCTTGCCCGACACGTCCGGCACGGACATGCCCAGGAGCAGGGAGTAGATGTAGTTGCCGACCACGACGTTCTTGCCGAAGTCCGTCGTGTTCTCGGCGTAGTTGGCGTCCATGTGGAGCGGGTGGTGGTTCATCGTCAGGAGACAGAAGAGGTGGTCGTCGTACTCCGTGACCGTCTTCCCGGGCCAGTGTTTGTAGACCGCCCCGACCTCGAACTCCTCGTAGGTGCGTCCGAACTGCATGGCGCTCAGGCCTCCGGGGCTTCGAACTTGGACGTGCGCTCCATGCCGGCGGCCCGGCCCTTGCCCGAGATGACCAGCGCCATCTTGCGGCTGGCCTCGTCGATCATCTCGTCGCCGAGCATCGCGGAGCCCTTCTTCCCGCCCGCCTCGGACGTGTAGAAGTCGTAGGCGTCCAGAATCAGTTCGGCGTGGTCGAAGTCCTCCTGCGAGGGCGAGAAGATCTCGTTGGACGCCTCGACCTGGCCCGGGTGCAGCACCCACTTGCCGTCGAAGCCGAGCGCGGCGGCGCGCTGCGCGACCTCGCGGTAGCCGTCGATGTTGCGGATCTGCAGGTAGGGGCCGTCGATCGCCTGGAGGTTGTTGGCGCGGGCGGCCATCAGGATCTTCATCAGGATGTAGTGGTAGGCGTCCGCCGGGTAGCCGGGCGGCTGCTCGCCCACGACCAGCGACTTCATGTTGATCGACGCCATGAAGTCGGCCGGGCCGAAGATGATCGTCTCGACGCGCTGCGAGGCTGTCGCGATCTCGTTGACGTTGTTGAGACCCTGCGCGTTCTCGATCTGCGCCTCGATGCCGATCTTGCCGACCTCGAAGCCCATCGTCTTCTCGATCTGCGTCAGCAGCAGGTCGAGGGCGACGACCTGCTGGGCGGTCTGCACCTTCGGCAGCATGATGCAGTCGAGGTTCTGACCGGCCCCCTCGACGACCGTGACGACATCGCGGTACGTCCACTCCGTCGTCCAGTCGTTGACGCGCACGACCCTCGTCTTGCCCGTCCAGTCGCCCTCGTTGAGGAACTTGACGATGGTGTGCCGCGCCTCGGGCTTGGCGAGCGGCGCGCACGCGTCCTCCAGGTCCAGGAAGACCTGGTCGGCCGGCAGCCCCTGGGCCTTCTCCAGGAAGCGGGGGTTGCTCCCCGGGACGGCCAGACAGGAGCGGCGCGGACGCAGACGGTTGACGGGCGTGGTCATGCGGGGACCTCCAGGGGGTCGAGCTTGTTCGCTTTCCGGATCTCGTCGACGATGCGGCCGATGATTCCGGTGATGTCGAAGTCCTTCGGGGTGAAGACCGCGGCCACGCCCGCAGCCTTCAGCTGTTCGGCGTCACCATTGGGGATGATCCCACCGGCGATGACGGGTATATCTGTGGCACCGGCCACACGGAGGCGTTCCAGTACGTCCGGCACGAGCTGGGCGTGCGAGCCGGACAGGATGGACAGGCCGACCGCGTGCACGTCCTCTTCGAGGGCCGCGTCCACGATCTGCTCCGGGGTGAGCCGGATGCCCTGGTAGACCACCTCGAACCCGGCGTCACGGGCCCGCACGGCGATCTGTTCGGCCCCGTTGGAGTGCCCGTCAAGGCCCGGCTTGCCCACCAGGAAGCGGAGATTGCCGACGCCCATCTCCTTCGCCGTGTCCGCGACCCTGCGCCGGACCAGCGCCATCGCGGTGCCCTCCTCGGCGGTCACCGCGACCGGCGCGGACGAGACCCCGGTCGGCGCCCGGAACTCTCCGAACACCTCGCGCAGGGCCCCGGCCCACTCACCGGTCGTGACCCCGGCGCGGGCGCACTCCAGGGTTGCCTCCATGAGGTTGGCGGTGCCCTTCGCGGCCTCCTTGAGCCGCTCCAGCGCCTTGCAGGGGCGCGGATGGTTGAAGGGCGGCTGGTAGCGCGTGTCGCGCCATCCCTGGAGCGCCGTCGTCACCCGTGCCTCGACGGCCGGGTCGACCGTCTGGATCGCCGCGTCGAGGTCCGCCGTGAGCGGGTTCGGCTCGGTCGACTCGAAGATGTTGACGCCCACGATCTTCTCTTGACCGGACTCGATACGAGCCCGGCGCTCGGCGTGGGACGCCACGAGCTGCGACTTCAGATACCCCGACTCGACGGCGGCCATCGCGCCGCCCATCTCCTGGATCCGCCCGATCTCGGCGAGCGACTCCTCGACCAGCTCGGCCACCTTCTTCTCGACCACGTGCGACCCGGCGAAGATGTCCTCGTACTCCAGCAGATCGCTCTCATAGGCGAGCACCTGCTGCATGCGCAGCGACCACTGCTGGTCCCAGGGCCGGGGGAGCCCCAGCGCCTCGTTCCAGGCGGGGAGCTGGACGGCACGCGCGCGTGCGTCCTTCGACAGCGTCACCGCCAGCATCTCCAGCACGATCCGCTGGACGTTGTTCTCCGGCTGCGCCTCGGTCAGCCCGAGGGAGTTGACCTGCACGCCGTACCGGAAACGCCGCTGCTTGGGGTTCTCGATGCCGTAGCGCTCTTGGGTGACCTGGTCCCAGATCCGCCCGAAGGCCCGTAGCTTGCACATCTCCTCGATGAACCGGACACCCGCGTTCACGAAGAAGGAGATACGGGCGACGACATCACCGAACTTCTCGGCGGGCACCTGCCCCGAGTCGCGTACGGCGTCGAGGACCGCGATGGCCGTCGACATGGCGTACGCGATCTCCTGGACCGGGGTCGCCCCCGCCTCCTGGAGGTGATAGCTGCATATGTTGATCGGGTTCCACTTGGGGATGTGGTTGACCGTGTAGCAGATCATGTCCGTCGTCAGCCGGAGCGAGGGTCCCGGAGGGAACACATGTGTGCCCCGGGACAGGTACTCCTTGACGATGTCGTTCTGGGTCGTCCCCTGGAGCGTGGTGATGTCGACACCCTGCTCCTCGGCGACGACCTGGTAGAGCGCCAGCAGCCACATGGCGGTGGCGTTGATCGTCATCGAGGTGTTCATCTGGTCCAGGGGGATGTCCTGGAACAGCCGGCGCATGTCACCGAGGTGCGAGACGGGCACGCCGACCCGGCCGACCTCGCCGCGGGCGAGGATGTGGTCGGGGTCGTACCCGGTCTGGGTCGGCAGGTCGAAGGCCACCGACAGACCTGTCTGGCCCTTGGCGAGGTTGCGCCGGTACAACTCGTTGGACGCCTCGGCCGTGGAGTGACCGGCGTACGTGCGCATGAGCCACGGCCGGTCCTTCTGACGCTCGCTCATCGACGCCTCTCAGATGTTCCGGAAGCGGTTGATGGCGTCGATGTGCTGGGCGCGCTTCTCCTCGTCGCGCACACCGAGGCCTTCCTCGGGGGCGAGGCACAGGACGCCGACCTTGCCCTGGTGGAGGTTGCGGTGGACGTCGTACGCGGCCTGCCCGGTCTCCTCCAGGGAGTAGACCTTGGACAGGGTGGGGTGGATCTTGCCCTTGGCGACCAGGCGGTTGGCCTCCCAGGCCTCGCGGTAGTTGGCGAAGTGGGAGCCGATGATGCGCTTCAGGGACATCCACAGGTAGCGGTTGTCGTACTCGTGGTTGAAGCCCGAGGTGGAGGCGCAGGTGACGATCGTGCCGCCCTTGCGGGTGACGTAGACCGAGGCGCCGAAGGTCTCGCGGCCGGGGTGCTCGAAGACGATGTCGACGTCCTCGCCGCCGGTCAGCTCACGGATGCGCTTGCCGAACCGCTTCCACTCGCGCGGGTCCTGGTGGTGCTCGTCCGCCCAGAACTTGTAGTCCTCGGCGTTGCGGTCGATGATCGCCTCGGCGCCCATCCTCCGGCAGATGTCCGCCTTCTGCTCGCTGGAGACGACACAGATGGGGTTGGCGCCGCCGGCCAGTGCGAACTGCGTGGCGTACGAGCCCAGGCCGCCGCTCGCGCCCCAGATGAGGACGTTGTCGCCCTGCTTCATCCCGGCGCCGTTGCGCGACACCAGCTGGCGGTACGCGGTGGAGTTGACCAGACCGGGTGCGGCGGCCTCCTCCCACGACAGGTGGTCCGGCTTGGGCATCAGCTGGTTGGACTTGACAAGTGCGACCTCTGCCAGCCCGCCGAAGTTCGTCTCGAAGCCCCAGATGCGCTGCTCGGGGTCGAGCATCGTGTCGTTGTGCCCGTCGGAGGACTCCAGCTCGACGCTCAGGCAGTGCGCGACGACCTCGTCGCCGGGCTTCCAGGAGTTGACTCCGGGACCGGTGCGCAGGACGACGCCCGCGAGGTCGGAACCGATGACGTGGTACGGCAGATCGTGCCGCTTGGTCAGCTCGCTGAGACGGCCGTAGCGCTCCAGGAAGCCGAAGGTCGACAGCGGCTCGAAGATCGACGTCCAGACCGAGTTGTAGTTGACGCTCGATGCCATGACGGCCACCAGGGCCTCGCCCGGGCCGAGTTCCGGCACCGGGACGTCGTCCAGGTGGATCGACTTACGGGGGTCCTTGTCGCGGGTTTCGAGGCCCGCGAACATGTCCGTCTCGTCCTTGTGCACGGTGATCGCACGGTACGACTCGGGAAGCTGAATGGCGGCGAAGTCGGCCGGAGTCGAGTCCGGCGACTGGATCGCGTCCAGGATGTCCTTCACGGTCACGGTGTTGCCTCCGGCGAATGGCGTCTTGAGGGAAGACGCTGAGGGTTACGTCGGTGCTGCTGAGGGTTTGGGTGAGACGTGCCGTCGGTTCGGCGGTGATGTTTCGGCAGCGCGTGGTGGCGCGGGAGGTTGCCTGTGACGCAGGCGTCCGGGCGCGCAGACACGTGGTTTGCGGGGACAGCCGGCGTACGAATGGTCTCTGCACGCCGGCCGCCCGGACACCTTCACGGTATGGCACCCCGTGTCAGCTAGCAAGGCACTGGGTGCCAGAAAGTGGCCTCAAATGAAATCTTTACGTAACAAATGAGCGATGATCGATCAGGGCTGCGGCCGAGTAGCCCGCGCGGGCGCACAGAAGAGGCGGGCCGCATCCGCCGCGACCCGCCTGTTCCCTCGTTGCGACGCTCCGCTACGAGCGTTCCTTCAGCGCCTGCTCGATCGTCCGCATCACCTCGTCGAGCGGCGCGTCGGTCCGCGCGACCGCCACCAGCACCTCGCCCTGCGAGGTCACCGAGGCCGGCACCGTCCGGGGCGCGGTGTCGCGCCCGGCCCCGATGCCTGTGCCGAAGGTCTTCCGTACGATCCCGAAGGCGTGGTCGAGCTGGGTCTCCACGTCGCCCTGGCCGCCCGCCCGCAGCCAGCGCCGCAGGACGTGGTTGTGTGCGGTGACGACGGCCGACGCGGCGACCTCGGCCAGCAGCGGGTCGTCGTTCGCGTCGTCGTCGTGGGCGTGCTCGTCGAAGTGGCCCAGGAGATAGCGGGTGAAGAGGCGTTCGTAGCGGGCGACCGACGCGATCTCCGCCTCCCGCAGGGTGGGGACCTCGCGCGTCAGCTTGTAGCGGGCGACCGAGATCTCCGGCCGGGCCGCGTACATCTTCATGACTTCCTTGATGCCGCGGCACACGGTGTCGAGCGGATGCTCGTGCGCGGGTGCCGCGTTGAGCACCGCCTCGGCCCGGATCAACGTGTCGTCGTGGTCCGGGAAGATCGCCTCTTCCTTGGAGCGGAAGTGCCGGAAGAAGGTACGGCGGGCCACGCCGGCCCGGGCCGCGATCTCGTCGACGGTGGTGCCTTCGTAGCCCTTGGTCGAGAACAGCTCCATCGCCGCCGCCGCCAGCTCTCGGCGCATCTTGAGTCGCTGGGCGGCGGCGCGGCTGCCCGCGGCGCTTTCCGGCGCGTCGGGAGTGGCTGGGGTACGGGAGGACTTGGCGGCCTGGGACATGACCCGAACGTACTGCATGTGTGCAGGGTGGCGCGCACGTCCCGGACCACCCCCGCCCTGGGTGGGCGGGGGTGCCGAGGCCGGGTCGAGCAGTCCGCCCCAGTCGTCCTTCTGTCCGAAGACGTGCTCGAACCGGTCGCCCTCCCCGTCAGCGGCGGGCATATTCGCGGAAGCCGCGGCCCGTCTTGCGGCCGAGGCAGCCCGCGGCCACCAGATGCTCCAGGAGCGGCGCGGGGGCCAGGCCGGGGTCCCGGAACTCGCGGTGCAGGACCTTCTCGATCGCCAGGGAGACGTCCAGCCCGACCACGTCCAGCAGCTCGAACGGGCCCATCGGGTAGCCGCCGCCCAGCTTCATCGCCGCGTCAATGTCGTCAAGAGATGCATAGTGCTCCTGCACCATCTTGATCGCGTTGTTGAGATACGGGAAAAGCAGTGCGTTGACGATGAATCCGGCCCGGTCGCCACAGTCCACGGCATGCTTCTTGATCTTGACGCAGACCTCGCGGACCGTTGAGTGGACGTCGTCGGCCGTCAACACCGTACGGACGACCTCGACCAGCTTCATCGCCGGCGCCGGGTTGAAGAAGTGCATGCCGATCACGTCCTGCGGACGCGAGGTGGCACGGGCGCAGGCGATGACCGGCAGGGACGACGTCGTGGTGGCGAGCACCGCGCCCGGCTTGCAGACCTTGTCCAGCGTCGCGAACAGCTGCTGCTTGATCTCCAGGTCCTCGGCGACGGCCTCGACGGCCAGATCGACGTCCGCGAAGGCGTCGTACGAGCCCGCCGCGGTGATCCGGTCGAGGGTCTGCGCGGCGGCCTCGGCGGTGAGACGGCCCTTGTCGACGGAGCGCGCCAGCGACTTGCCGATCCTGGCCTTGGCGGTCTGGGCCTTCTCCTCGCTCCGGGCGGCCAGGACCACCTCGTACCCGGCCTTGGCGAAGACCTCCGCGATGCCCGAGGCCATGGTCCCCGAGCCGGCGACACCGACGGAGCGGACCGTGCGGCCGGGGGTCTCGGAGGCGCCGGAGAGCGGGGTCAGGGCGTCCGCCACGACCGTCGCGCTGCCGGGTGCCTCGTACGAGTAGAAGCCGCGCCCCGACTTCCTGCCGGTCAGGCCCGCCTCGCTGAGCTGCTTGAGGACGGGCGCCGGGGCGTGCAGCCGGTCGTGGGACTCGGCGTACATGGCCTCCAGGACCGTACGGGCCGTGTCGACGCCGATCAGGTCGAGCAGGGCGAGCGGGCCCATCGGCAGCCCGCAGCCGAGCCGCATCGCCGCGTCGATGTCCTCCCGGGAGGCGTACTTCGCCTCGTACATCGCGGCGGCCTGGTTGAGATAGCCGAACAGCAGTCCGTCGGCGACGAATCCGGGGCGGTCGCCGACCGCGACGGGCTCCTTGCCCAGCTCGATCGCCAGATCGGTGACCGCGGCGACGGCCTGCGGTGCGGTCAGCACCGACGAGACCACCTCGACCAGCTTCATCGCAGGCGCCGGGTTGAAGAAGTGCAGGCCCAGGACGCGCTCGGGGCGCGCGGAATCGGCCGCGAGGCGGGTCACGGAGAGAGCGTTGGTGCCGGTCGCGAGGATCGTCTCGGGGCGCACGATGTCGTCGAGGGCGCGGAAGATCTGGTGCTTGATCTCGTACGACTCCGGCGCCACCTCGATGACCAGGTCGGCGTCGGCCGCCGCGCGCAGGTCGGTGGAGGTGCGGAAGCGGGCGAGCAGGTCCGCGCGCTCCTGTTCGGTGAGCCGGCCGCGCACCACGGCACGGGCGGTCGAGGACTCCAGGGCGGCGACGGCCTTCGCGGCCGTGGCCTCGCTGATGTCGATGCCGACGACCTCGCGGCCGGCGCGGGTGAGGACCTCGGTGATGCCGGTGCCCATCGTGCCGAGGCCGACCACGGCGACGGTCATCAGTGGGGACGCAGAGGTGTGGGACAGGGGAGTGGCCATCGCGGGACTCCAGGAATGAGGGTGGTGACGACTGGGAGCACGACGGGTGCGCCGAGGGGGCGCACCGGGTGCGAGAAGGAGTGCGGGTGTTGCCGGGCTGCGAGCGCACACGCCCGGAGAAAGGTGGATCCGACCGGCCCTGTCCCAAAGCCGTGCCGTACTGCGGTACTTGACGTACCGAACCGACCAGCACTCACGACGGCTGCGTCACCAGGCCGTCGTAAGCAATCATGCGAGTGGGTAACTCGCTCGTCTGAGCTTAACCGGTGGGTAACGAGCGCGCCAGCCCCCGAATTTGTGATGTACGTCCCGAGATCCTGCCCACGCGGCCCTGTTCCCGCACCTAATCTCGGCTTCATGGACGAAGAGTTGCGATCACTCACGGAGCGCTTACGGGCCGAGGCCGGGGCAGGTGCCTCGAAGGTGTACGAGGACCTGGCGGCGACCGAGGACCAGGACGCGCTGGCCGATGTCCTCACCGCGCCCGGACAGCCGCTCTGGGCAAGGGAGTTGGCCGCCTTCCGGCTCGGACTCGTGGGGGACCGGCGCGCCTTCGAGGCCCTCGTCCTCCTCCTCAACCACCGTGACCCGCAGCGCTGCGCCTCCGCCGCGTACGCCCTGGCCCGCCTCGGCGACCCGCGCACGGCCCGCGCGGCAGCCGCCCTCGCGACCAACGAACTGCGCGTCGCCTACGCCCTGCACCCGGTCCGGCTGCTGGCCGAGCTGCATGCCCCCGAGTCCGTGCCCGCGCTGATCACCACCCTGGCCCGCCGCCTGAAACCCCACGACCCCTACCGGCGGGTGGCGCTCGCCTGTGTGGAGGGGCTGGGCACGCTGGGGGACCGGCGCGCGGCCCCGGTCCTGAACGAGGCCCTCGCGCACCCGGCCCTCGCCGAGGCGGCGGTGCACGCACTGGCGCGCATCCCCAAGCAGAGGTGAGCCGTCAGCCGGGCAGCACGCGCGCGTACCGCACCTCCGGTACGGCGACCCCGTCCACGTCGAAGGGTTCCTCGGCGCCGTCGGCCGTGAACCCCGCCCGCTCGTAGAACCGTCGTGCGCGGTCGTTGCCCTTGAGGACCCACAGGAGCATGCGCCGGTGCCCGGCATCGGCGCACCGCCGCACCGACTCCCGCAGCAGCGCCGGCCCGACCCCGGCGCCGAACTGCCCGACGTCCACGTAGATCGCGTACAACTCGGCGTCCTCGGTGCGGAACTCGCCGTCCCGGTAGGGCCCGTGACAGGCCCAGCCGACGACTCCGCCGGCCCGCTCGGCGACCAGATTGACGACCTCCGACCTGGCCCCCACGAAGAACGTACGCCGCCGCTCGGCGTCCTCCGCCACGCTGAGGGCGTCGAGATACGGCTGCGGCATCAGGCCCTTGTAGGCGTGCTGCCAGCCCCGGATGCGGATCTCGGAGACGCGCTCGCAGTCGTCGAGGGTCATCTCGCGGACGAGGATCGGGTCGTTCGGGTCGTTCATGGCGGCACCCTAGGCGTACCGGACGCGCGGGGACCTCCGAATTTTCGGGCCCTGGGCCGGGTCCTCAGAGGAGGGTCAGTTGGACCGGCTCGGGTACCGAGGGCCCGGGCGCGACGGGGTCGGTCTCGACGGGCGGCGGAATCCTGCGGGGCATCCCCGCGCGCGTGGGGCCTATCCCGTACTCCTGGGCCAGGTCGTGGACCTGGCGGGTGATCCGGCGCTGGTACCACTTGGGGGCGTAGGCGCCCTCCGCGTACAGCCGCTCGTACCGGCGCACCAGATGCGGGTGGTGGTGCGCGAGCCAGGCCATGTACCACTCGCGGGCGCCGGGGCGCAGATGCAGCACCAGCGGGGTCACGGAGGTCGCCCCGGCGGCGGCGATCGCCCGCACCGTGTCCCGCAGTTGAGCCGGGTGGTCGCTGAGGAAGGGCAGCACCGGGGCCATCAGCACCCCGCAGCCGATGCCGTGCTCGCCCAGCGTCCGTACGACGTCCAGGCGCCGTTCCGGAGCGGGTGTGCCCGGCTCGACCGTGCGCCACAGTGCGGGGTCGGTGAAGCCGACGGAGACGGAGATACCGACGTCCGTGACCTGCGACGCCTGCACCAGGAGGTCGAGGTCGCGCAGGATCAGCGTGCCCTTCGTCAGGATCGAGAAGGGGTTCGCGTGGTCGCGGAGGGCGCTGAGGATGCCCGGCATCAGCCGGTAGCGGCCCTCCGCGCGCTGGTAGCAGTCGACGTTGGTGCCCATCGCGATGTGCTCGCCCAGCCAGCGGCGTGAGCCGAGTTGGCGGCGCAGCAGCTCCGGCGCGTTCACCTTGACGACGATCTGGGAGTCGAAGCCGAGACCGGTGTCGAGGTCCAGATAACTGTGCGTCTTGCGGGCGAAGCAGTACACGCACGCGTGCGTGCAGCCCCGGTACGGGTTCACCGTCCACTCGAACGGCATGCGGGAGGCCCCCGGCACCCGGTTGATGATCGAACGGGCCCGGATCTCGTGGAAGGTGATTCCGCGGAACTCGGGGGAGTCGAAGGTACGGGTGGTCACCGCGTCCGCGCCGAACAACGCGGCGTCGGCCGGGCCGGAGCCGGACTCCACTGTGAGGTTCTCCCAGCGCATGACACCTCCTCGGTAGCACTGACCCCAGAATAGAACACATGTTCCCTTGATCGTGCGATCGTATGTTCGAGTCTTGTGAAGCTCTTCGCCGGTCCCCTCGCCGGTCCCCTCGCCGGTCCCCTTGGGGCACCCCGATTTGGGCGGCCGGGCGGCGGGGTGGTTGGGTGAGCGCGAACCCCCGAACACCCAGCTGCTGGAGGAACGCAATGGCGCAGGTCGAGGCCACCACGGAGCGCATCGTCGCGGCGGACGCGGAGACGGTGTTCGACGCCCTCGCCGACTACAACGGCACCCGCCCGACGGTGCTGTCCGAGCAGTTCAGCGAGTACGAGGTGCGCGAGGGCGGCGACGGCGAGGGCACCCTCGTCCACTGGAAGCTCCAGGCCACCAGCAAGCGCGTCCGTGACTGCCTCCTGGAGGTCAGTGAGCCCACCGACGGCGAACTCGTCGAGAAGGACCGCAACTCCTCGATGGTCACCACCTGGCGCGTCACCCCGGCCGGCGAGGGCAAGTCGCGGGTCGTCGTCACCAGCGTCTGGGACGGCGCCGGCGGCATCGGCGGCTTCTTCGAGCGGACCTTCGCCCCCAAGGGCCTCGCCCGTATCTACGACGCCGTCCTCGACAAGCTCGCCACCGAGGTGGAGAAGTAGCCCAAGGGGCAAACCCCTCAAGGGGCGTTGGCTCGCGCCTTCGTACCCCTCACCGGTTCGAGTGGATCTCCGCCCCCGTGCACCGGTACGCCGTAACTCGTCGCGCTTGCTCACAGTTGTCGCCCAAAGCGGGAATTGTGCGGTAGGTGCGACGAGGGGAGCGGTACATGGGCGGGATCACTCTGGTGCAGGACGGCCCGACGACCGCACCCGCGCCACCCCCGGCCGAACCCCCGCAACTGGGCCCACGCCAGGTGCGGTTGGTGTTCTTCGGGCTCATGCTCGCGCTGCTGCTCGCCGCGCTGGAGCAGATGATCGTCGCCACCGCGCTCCCGAGGATCGTCGGCGAGCTGCACGGCCTGGACAAGATGTCCTGGGCGATCACCGCGTATCTGCTCACCGCCACCGTCGGACTGCCGGTCTACGGCAAGCTCGGCGATCTCCTCGGCCGCAAGGGCGTCTTCCAGTTCGCGATCGTCGTGTTCGTCGTCGGCTCGGCGCTGGCCGGCTGGTCGCGCACCATGGACCAGCTCATCGCCTACCGCGCCCTCCAGGGCGTCGGCGCGGGCGGGTTGATGATCGGCGTGCAGGCGATCATCGCCGACATCGTGCCGCCGCGTGAACGCGGGCGCTTCATGGGCCTGATCGGCGCCGCCTTCGGCCTCGCCTCGGTCGCCGGGCCGCTCCTCGGCGGCTACTTCACCGACCATCTCTCCTGGCGGTGGTGCTTCTGGTTCAACGTGCCGTTCGGGCTGCTGACCCTGGCCGTCGTCACCGTCGTACTGAAACTGCCGAAGCCCGCCGTCAAGGCCCGGCTCGACCTCCTCGGGGCGCTGCTGCTCGCCGTGGCCTCGACCTGCCTGGTGCTGCTGACCAGTTGGGGCGGCACCGAGTACGCGTGGGGATCGCGCGAGATCCTCGGGCTCGGCGCCGGAGCGGTCCTCACCACCGTGCTCTTCCTCGTCGCCGAGCACTTCGCACCCGAACCCCTCATCCCGCTGCGGCTGTTCAGGGACTCCGTCTTCAACGTCACCGGTCTGGTGGGCCTGGTGATCGGTGTGGCGCTGTTCGGCGCCGCCAGCTATCTGCCGACCTTCCTGCAGATGGTCGACGGCGCCACCGCCACCGAGTCCGGTCTGCTGATGCTGCCCATGATGGCCGGCATCGTCGGCGCGTCGATCGTCTCCGGGCAGCTCATCAGCCACACCGGCCGCTACAAGGTCTGGCCGGTCCTGGGCGGCGCCCTGTCCGTCCTCGGCATGTGGCTGCTCTCCCGCCTCGAAGTGGACACGCCCCGGCTGCACTACAGCCTCTGGATGGCCGTCCTCGGCGCCGGCATCGGCATGGTGATGCCGGTCCTCGTCCTCGCCGTCCAGAACTCCGTGCGCCCCGCCGACCTCGGCACCGCGACCAGCGCCAACAACTACTTCCGGCAGATCGGCGGCAGCGTCGGCGCCGCGATCTTCGGCACGCTCTTCGCGAACCGGCTCGCGGACGCGCTGGAGGAGCGGCTGCCCACCGGTGCCGGGCTGCCCGACCCCGAGTCCATCACCCCGCAGCTCGTCCACGCGCTCCCCCCGGCGCTGCGCGACAGCTACATCAGGGCGTACGCCGACGCCATGCCGCGCATCTTCCTGTACCTCGTGCCGGTGCTCGTCCTCGGCCTCCTCATCGCCTTCTTCCTCAAGGAGAAACCGCTGGTGTCCCACCACACCGCCCCCGCCGACCTCGACTCCCGAGGACCCTCGACCCCCCTGGCGATCCCGCAGGCCCGGGCGCCGTACACCGCCGGAATCCCGGTGTGCGGCACCGTGCAGCACCCGGACGGGACCGTCGTACCGCGCGCCGCGCTCACCCTCATCGACGTCACGGGGGCGCAGATCGGGCGCGGTGCGAGCGCCGAGGACGGGCGGTACGCGCTGTCCACGCCCGGCGCGGGGGCGTACGTCCTGATCGCGGCGGCGGGCGGCCACCAGCCGCAGGCGGTCACCGTGACCGTCGGCGAGCGTCCCGTCGAGCTGGACGTCGTCCTCGGCGGCGCGGGGCACCTCGTGGGCCAGGTGCTGACCGCGGACCGCTCGCCGGTCCGGGACGCCACCGTCACGCTCACCAACGCGCACGGCGAGGTCGTCGCCACCACCCGCAGCGGACGCGAGGGCGGGTACGTCATCACGGAACTGGTGGCCGGCGAGTACACCCTCGCCGCCAGCGCGCCCGCGTTCCGCCCGACCGCGCTCCCCGTCATGGTGCGGGCCTCCCGGGAGACCCGCCAGGACGTCGAACTCGCGGGCGGCGCCGTCCTCAAGGGCACCGTGCGGGCCGGCGGCGGACGACCCGTCGAGGACGCGCGCGTGACGCTGCTCGACGCGGCCGGCAACGTCGTGGACACGCTCACCACCGGAGCCGACGGAACGTTCCGGTTCGTCGACCTGTCCTGCGGCGAGTACACGGTCATCGCTTCCGGTTACCCGCCGGTCGCCACGGTCCTCCAGGTGGCCGGCGGCGACCGCACCGAACGCGACCTCCAGCTCGGGCACGAGGACTGAGCCCCAGGTAAGGCCGCCGAACAAGGGTCGAACAGGGCACCGACCGGCCGGTCGGTCCGGGTCTGCCGGCGTGCGGGGCGCGCGGCCGTGCGCCGGAGCGGACCGGTGAAGACCAATTACCGGATTGCCACACATCGCGACCGACCGGAGCCGTACGGTGGTGACGACGGCACAGATCTTGCGGAGCCGTGGGAAGAAGGGGCCTGCGCCATGGACCGTGGCACCGAGACGGGCGCAACTCCCGGCCGCGGGGCCGGTGAGGGCGTACCGGCGGAGCACGCCGCTGCGGGCCGTATCCCGTTGGCCGTGGTCGTCGTCGACCGCGAAGGCCTCGTCTCGCACTGGAGCCGGGGCGCACGGCGCCTGTTCGGCGCCTCCAAGGAGGAGGCCCTCGGCCAGCCCGCTGTGGATCTGCTGCCTGTCTCCGGAGCCCTCCCCGACGACGGCGACGAGGACACCACGCCGTACGGGGCGCACCTGGCCGACGACGGCCTCGGGCCCGACCTGGAGTCCTCCCTGGACGGCCGGTTGTCCTACCCGGCGTCGGGCCGTGCCCGCCTCACCGTGCCGGGGCGCGACCGCGTGGACGTCCTGTGGTGGGCCTACCCCCTGGTGGGTCCGGGCCACGAGCGCCTCCTGGTGCTGGCCGCCGACACCGACGTACTGCGCCAGGACGACGACGTCGCCGTCGAGCGCATCGCGCCCGGCTTCGCCCTGCACACCAACTTCCCAGGCGCCGACGAACTCGCCCGCAGGCTCCCCGAGATCCTGCCCAGCATGAGCGTCGGGGAGAGCGCCCGCATCGTCGCCCAGATCCTCGAACTGGGCTATCCGGTCCTGGAGTTCAGCCAGAACGACCTGGTCCCGGTCACCCCCGACTGGGGCGTGCCCCGGCGAGCCGAGCGCAAGGCCCGCCGGGAGCGGGCGGCCCGCGCGGCGCAGACCGGCGAACCGCTGCCCGAGGACCTCCAGGACGACGTCGAGGACCTCGAGTACGCGGCCGTGCGCGAGCGGTTGGAGTTCCTCAACGACGTCAGCGGACGCATCGGCACCTCGCTCGACCTGTCCCGCACGATCATCGAGGTCAGCAAGGCCGTCGTCCCCCGCTTCACGGACGTGGCGGGCACCTATCTGCGTGAACAGGTCGTCGCGGGCGAGGGGTTCCCCGACGGTGTGCCCGACACGACGACGATGTGGCACCGGGTCGCCCTCGAACACACCGACGAACCGGGCCGCTGGGACGACGTCGTACCGGTCGGCGAGGCCATGCCGTTCCCGGCGCACACCCCGTTCTTCCAGTGCATGACCAGCGGTCAGCCCGTCCTCGTGCCGCGCATCAGCGAGCAGATGGGGCACATGATCGCCTCGCAGTTCGAGAAGCGCGACATCCGACCGCTGATCACGGGCCGCTCCATGCTCGTCGTACCGCTGAAGGCACGCAATGTCGTCCTCGGCTTCATGATCCTGCTGCGGCACCCGGAGCGCGTCGAGTTCAACGACATGGACCGCGTCACCGGCGCCGAACTCGCCGCCCGCGCGGGCCTCGTGCTCGACAACGCGCGCATGTACACCTACCAGGAGAGCGTCGCCGAGACCCTCCAGGACAGCATGCTGCCGCACATCCCGCCGCGCATGGCGGGCTGCGACATCGCCACCCGCTATCTGCCCGGCACACTCCTCGGCCGGGTCGGCGGCGACTGGTTCGACTCCGTGAAACTGCCTGGCGCCCGCACCGCGCTCGTCGTCGGCGACGTCATGGGACACGGCCTCAACTCGGCCGCGATGATGGGCCAGTTGCGTACTGCCGTCCAGACCATGGCCGCCCTCGACCTGCCGCCCGCCCAGCTCCTGCGCAACCTCGACGACCTCGCCCAGCGCCTCGGCGAGACCTACCTGGCGACCTGTCTCTACGCCGTCTACGACCCGATCGCGAGCGAGCTGCACATCGCCAACGCGGGCCATATCCCGCCCGTGCTGGTCCGTGCTGAGGACGGCCGCAGCGAGCTGCTCGACCTGCCCACCGGGGCACCCATCGGTGTCGGCGGAGTGCCCTTCGAGGCGGTACGCGTGCGCGTGGAGCCCGGCGACCGGCTCGTCATGTGCACCGACGGCCTGGTCGAGGTACGCGGTGAGGACATCGGCGTGGGCCTGGCGACGCTCTGCGAGTCCGCGGCGCACCCGGCCGCCTCCATGGACGACGCCTGCGACACGATCATCCGCGCCCTCAACACCGCCGGCGGCCGCAAGGACGACGTGGCGCTGCTGCTGGCCCGGCTCAACGGCATCGAACCCGACGACGTCGCCGAATGGCGGCTCGCCCTCGACCCGGCCGAGGCCGGCCGGGCCCGTGCCGTGGTCCGCGAACAGCTCTACGACTGGGGCCTCGACAAGCTGGTGGACAGCGCCTCACTGCTGGTGAGCGAACTCGTCACCAACGCCGTACGGCACTCGCACGGACGGCCGCTCGAACTGCGGCTCGTGCGGGGCGAGACGCTGCTGTGCGAGGTGGACGACGACGACCACAGCCTGCCCACGCTGCTCAGCGCCGAGCCCACGGACGAGTCCGGGCGCGGGCTGCGCGTGGTGAGCACACTGGCCCGGGAGTGGGGCACGAGCCGTACGGGCGCGGGCAAGACCGTGTGGTTCGAACTCACGTTGCCACGCCGACGCTGACGTTCCGGCCGAGGCCGCCCGTGGTGCTGCGTCGGCATTGTCAGTGCCCTGTGTTTGGATTGATCGTGCCACGGGGTCGGGGAGGCGTGCGAGACGCGCACCGGCGTATACCTCTCGAACGAGCAGTGAAGGTATGCGCGGTGTGCTTGTCGGCGCAACCGGGGCGCGGTAGACCGAACTGGCCCGTCACCTCGGATGGGCCGCCGTCGCACCCTGGGGAGTTGGCCATGAGCGTGTCGAGTCGGTACAGGGAGTCCTGGGAGGGCTTCTGGCGCGAGGCTCCCCACGGACAGGGGGCCGTCTTCTGGGACTCGGAGCCGATGCTGACCGCCGGCCTCCATCTCGCCGTCTTCGAACCGCACATGGCGGACTTCGAACTGCCCCTGCTGGACCTCGGCTGCGGCAACGGCACCCAGACCCGCTTCCTCACCGACCGGTTCACCCGGGTCGTCGGCGCCGACCTCTCCGCCGCCGCCCTGGACCGCGCCCGCCGCGCCGACCCGGAGGGCGCGGCCGAGTACGAACTGCTCGACTGCGCCGAGAAGACCGAGGTCGACGAACTGCACGGAAAGCTCGGCGACACCAACGTGTACATGCGCGGGGTGCTCCACCAGTGCGACGCCGACGACCGGCAGACCCTCGTCGACGGCATCGCGACCCTGATCGGACGGCGCGGCCGGGCCTTCCTGGTCGAGCTGTCGCAGGAGGCGCGCCCCATCCTCATGGGCCTCGCCCAGAGCCCCGAGGGCCCGCCGCCCAAGCTGCGCCCGGTCCTCGAACACGGCATCGCACCCGGCGAGGTGGCGGACTCGGCGGTGCCCGTGTACCTGGGCGCGGCCGGCCTGGAGATCCTCGCGAGCGGCCAACTCCCGCTCACCACCACGGAGTACACCTCGGAGGGAACCCGGGTCGTGCTGCCCTCCAACTGGGTGGTGGTGGCGCACCAGCGGTGAGGACGGCGGCCGGACGCCAGGGGCGCCACCGAGATGCGGTGGGGCCCCGGGCCGGGCCGCGGAACGCCTCCTGGCCGGGACGGAGCCCGGCGCGTAACGTTCGGACAGCGAGCCGCTGACCTGCGACGGGACTGTTTCACGATGAAGATCCTCATCAGCGCCGACATGGAGGGCGCCACCGGCGTCACCTGGCCGGCCGACGTACTGCCGGGCACTCCGCAGTGGGAGCGCTGCCGTTCGATGTTCACCTCGGACGTCAACGCCGCCGTGCTCGGCTTCTTCGACGGCGGCGCCGACGAGGTGCTGATCAACGAGGCCCACTGGACCATGCGCAACCTGCTCCTGGAACGGCTCGACGAGCGCGTCGAGATGCTCACCGGGCGCCACAAGTCGCTGTCCATGGTGGAGGGCGTGCAGCACGGCGACGTCGACGGCATCGCCTTCGTCGGCTATCACGCGGGCGCCGGCATGGAGGGCGTCCTCGCCCACACCTACCTCGCCAACTCCATCACCGGCGTGTGGGTGAACGACGTACGGGCCAGCGAGGGGCTCCTCAACTCCCATGTGGTCGCCGAGTACGGCGTGCCCGTCGTCCTCGTCACCGGGGACGACCTCGCCTGCGAGGACGCGCTCGGATACGCGCCCGAGGCACTGAAGGTCGCCGTCAAGGACCATGTGTCGCGGTACGCCGCCGTGTGCCGTACGCCCGCCAGGACCGCCGCCGACATCCGGGCCGCAGCGAAGGAGGCCGCCGCGCTGGCCGTACGGCACGAGCCCGTCGTCGGCGGGCCCTTCACCGTCGCACTGGAGTTCGATGCCGAGCATCTCGCCATGGCCGCGACCGTCGTGCCCGGTGTGGCGCGGATCGGGGAGCGGAAGGTGGCGTACACCAGCGGCACAATGTACGAGGGCATTCGTACCTTCAAGGCGGTCACGACGATCGTCTCGGCCGCGGTGGAGGAGCAGTATGGCTGAGCAGCAGGCGCTCGACGAGGTGGTGTCGTTCACCTCCGATCTCATCCGGATCGACACGACCAACAACGGCGGCGGTGACTGTCAGGAGCGCCCCGCCGCCGAGTACGCCGCCGCGCTGCTCGCCGAGGCGGGCCTCGAACCCACGCTCCTCGAACGGACCAAGGGGCGCACCAACGTCGTCGCCCGGATCGAGGGCACCGACCCCGCCGCCGACGCGCTGCTCCTGCACGGACACCTCGACGTCGTACCCGCGCGGGCCGACGACTGGAGCGTGCACCCGTTCTCCGGGGAGATCCGCGACGGCGTCGTCTGGGGGCGGGGCGCGGTCGACATGAAGAACATGGACGCGATGATCCTCGCCGTCGTCCGCGACTGGGCCCGCCAGGGCGTCAGACCCCGGCGGGACATCGTCGTCGCGTTCACCGCCGACGAGGAGGACAGCGCCGAGGACGGCTCCGAGTTCCTGGCCGCCGAACACCCGGAGTTGTTCGAGGGGTGCACCGAAGGGGTCGGCGAATCAGGGGCGTTCACTTTCCACGACGGTGCCGGACGGCACCTGTACCCCATCGCCGCCGGTGAACGGGGCACGGGCTGGCTCAAGTTGACCGCTCGCGGACGCGCCGGACACGGCTCGAAGGTCAACCACAGCAACGCCGTCACCCGCCTCGCCGCCGTCGTGGCCCGCATCGGCGCGTACGAGTGGCCACTGCGCCTCACTCCCACCGTCCGGGCCGCTCTCACCGAACTCGCCGCGCTCTACGGCATCGAGCCCGACCTGGACGACGTCGACGGGCTCCTCACCAAGCTCGGCCCCGCCGCCACGCTTGTCGAGGCGACCGTCCGCAACAGCGCCAACCCGACCATGCTGAACGCCGGTTACAAGGTCAACGTGATCCCCGGCGAGGCCGTCGCGTATGTCGACGGGCGCTTCCTGTACGGCTGCGAGGACGAGTTCCGCACGACCCTCGACGAACTCACCGGCCCCGACGTCGCCTGGGAGTTCCACCACCGCTCGGTGGCCGTGCAGGCGCCGGTGGACTCACCCACGTACGCCCGAATGCGGGCCGCCGTCGAGGAGTTCGCGCCCGAGGGGCATGTGGTGCCGTACTGCATGTCCGGTGGCACCGACGCCAAGCAGTTCTCGCGACTCGGCATCACCGGCTACGGATTCGCGCCGCTCAGGCTCCCCGAGGGCTTCGACTACCAGGCGCTCTTCCACGGTGTCGACGAGCGTGTCCCGGTCGAGGCGCTGCACTTCGGCGTCCAGGTCCTCGACCGGTTCCTGCGGACGGCCTAGCCCATGGGGGAGACAGTGCAGACACTGCCGTACGGATCATGGCCCTCGCCCATCGACGCGGCCCTGGCCGCCGAGCACGACGGGTCCCCGGAGTACGTGGGGTTCGTCGGCGACGAGGCATGGTGGACCGAGCCCCGGCCCACCGAGGGCGGTCGGCGCACCCTCGTGCGGCGATGCGCCGACGGCTCCCAGGAGCAGGTCCTGGACGCGCCGTGGAACGTGCGCAGCCGGGTCATGGAGTACGGCGGGCATCCGTGGGCCGGTGCGGTGCGCGACGGCGGGTCGGTGGTCGTGTTCGTCAACTTCGCCGACCAGCGGCTGTACTGCCTTCAGGACGGGCACGAGCCGCGTCCGCTCACGCCGTTGTCCTCGGCCGGGGGTGGACTGCGCTGGGTGGAGCCGCAGTTGAGGCTCGAACTCGGTGAAGTCTGGTGTGTGCTGGAGGAGTTCACCGGCGACGGACCCACCGATGTGCGGCGTGTGCTCGCGGCCGTGCCGCTGGACGGATCGGCGGCCGACGACCGGGACGCCGTACGCGAACTCACCGACGACCGGCACCGGTTCGTCACCGGGCCCCGGATCTCGCCCGACGGGCAGCGCGCGGCCTGGCTCGCCTGGGACCATCCGCGGATGCCCTGGGACGGGACCGAGCTGGTGGTCGCGGAGGTCGGTGACGGCGGCACGCTGAGCGGAGCCCGGACGGTCGCCGGAGGCCCCGAGGAGTCGATCGCCCAGGTGGACTGGGCGCACGACGGCTCCCTGCTGTACTCCAGCGACCGCTCCGGCTGGTGGAACCTGTACCGCGACGACGTGCCCGTGTGCCCCCGGCCGGAGGAGTTCGGCAGCGCGCTGTGGAAGGTCGGGCAGCGCTGGTTCGCACCGCTGGAGGGCGGTCTCGTCGCCGTCGTGCACGGGCGCGGGGCGACCGCGCTCGGCATCCTGGACCCCGAGACCGGCGATGTCGTCGACGCGGCCGGTCCCTGGACCGAGTTCGGGTCCACCCTCGCCGTGCACGGGGAGCGGGTCGTCGCCGTCGGGGCCAGCCCGCGCAGCGCGTACGAGGTCGTCGAGCTGGACACCCGTACGGGACGGGCCCGGGTGATCGGCGCCGCGCACCACGACCCGGTCGACCCCGTGCACTATCCCGAGCCGCAGATCCGCACCTTCACCGGCCCCGAGGGCCGGGACATCCACGCGCACATCTATCCGCCGCACCACCCCGGGTACATGGCGCCCGGCGACGAGCTGCCCCCGTACGTCGTGTGGGCGCACGGCGGGCCGACCGGGCGGGCGCCTCTCGTGCTCGACCTGGAGATCGCCTACTTCACCTCGCGGGGCATCGGCGTCGCCGAGGTCAACTACGGCGGCTCGACCGGGCACGGGCGCGAGTACCGCAACCGGCTGCGCGAGCAGTGGGGTGTCGTCGACGTCGAGGACTGCGCGGCCGTCGCCCTCGCCCTCGCCGACGAGGGCACCGCAGACCGCGCCCGGCTCGCCGTCCGGGGCGGCAGCGCGGGCGGCTGGACCGCGGCGGCCTCCCTGACCAGCACCGACGTCTACGCCTGCGGCACGATCCTCTACCCCATCCTCGACCTGGCCGGCTGGGGCTCGGGGGAGACCCACGACTTCGAGTCGCAGTACCTGGAGACCCTGGTCGGCCCGCTCGCCGAGGTTCCGGGCCGCTATCTGGAACGCTCGCCCGCCGAGCACGCGGCCGACATCGCCGCACCTTTCCTGCTCCTGCAAGGTCTGGACGACGTCATCTGCCCGCCCGTGCAGTGCGAGCGGTTCCTCGCCCGGCTCGCGGCGGAGGGACGGCAGGTGCCGCACCGGTACATCGCGTTCGAGGGCGAGGGCCACGGATTCCGGCGGGCGGACACGACGGTACGCGTCCTGGAGTCCGAACTCTCCCTGTACGCGCAGGTGTTCGGCCTCAACCCGCCCGGCATCCCGACCCTGGAACTCACCAAGTGAAGCCGCTGGTACGGCCGTCGAGGCTGGCCCCCGGGGCTCGCGTGGCCGTCGTCGCACCCAGCGGGCCCGTGCGCGAGGAGCGGTTGCAGGCCGGGCTCGACATCCTGCGCGGCTGGGACCTCGACCCCGTCGTCGCACCCCATGTCCTGGACCGGCACGGGGAGTTCGACTATCTCGCGGGTACGGACGCCGACCGGGCCGCCGACTTCCAGGCCGCCTGGTGCGACCCCGCTGTCGACGCCGTTCTGTGCGCCAGGGGCGGCTACGGCTCTCAGCGCATGATCGACCTGCTCGACTGGGACGCGCTGCGGGCCGCCGGGCCCAAGGTGTTCGTCGGCTACAGCGACATCACCGCGCTGCACGAGGCCTTCGCGGTCCGCCTCGGGCTCGCCACCCTGCACGGACCTATGACGTCCGCCGTCGACTTCCTCAAGAACGCGCGGGCGCAGGAACATCTGCGGGCCACACTGTTCGACCCGGAGTCGGTACGGGTCATCGACGCCGCGGCGGGCTCCGCGCTGGTGCCGGGGCGGGCCCGGGGTGTCACCCTCGGCGGCTGTCTGGCCATGCTCGCCGGCGAGCTGGGCACCCCGCACGCCCGGCCCGGTGCGCGCGGCGGGCTGCTCATGATCGAGGACGTGGGGGAGAGCGCGTACCGCGTCGACCGGACCCTCACCCAGCTCCTGCGCACCGGCCGGCTCGACGGCGTCGCCGGGATCGCGCTCGGCTCGTGGGAGCGGTGCGGTCCGTACGAGGGGCTGCGGGCCGTGTTCGCCGACCGGCTCGGCGGGCTCGGGGTGCCGGTGGTGGAGGGCTTCGGGTTCGGGCACTGCGAGGGGGCGCTGACGATTCCGTTCGGGGTGGCCGCCGAGTTGGACGCGGACGCGGGGACACTCACGTTGGAGGAACCGGCGCTGCGGTGAGCGGAGCGCGCGTCGGCCTTCGGCGCCCTCACCCGTCCGGCGTACCTCCGGGCGCGCGGGAAGCCCGGGATCGGCCCATGCTGGCTGTATGAGCCCGAAGACCTCCGAGAGCGGCGGCAAGGCCGGTGGCGGGACTGGTGGTGCGCGGGGGCTGCTGACGCCCGTCAGGGTCGCCGTGGGGGCGCTCGCCGTGCTTGCCCTGATCTTCATCTTCGAGAACACCCGCGCCACCAAGATCCGCCTGCTGATCCCCGAGGTGACCATGCCGCTGTGGATGGCGCTGCTCGGCACAGCGGTCATCGGCGCCCTCTGCGGGGCCTACTTCATGCGGCGCCGCCAGTAAGAAAGGGTGCAGGTGGGAGCGGTGAACAGGGGCCTCGCGTAGGGTGTTCCGGGTGTCTGAACGCCGTGGATTTCTCGCCGAAGGGCCCCGCGTGGGCATACGCCCGTTCACCTATGAGGACGGTGCGGAGTTCATCGCCCGGGTGCGGGAGAGCAGGGAACTGCACCACCCCTGGCTGGCTCCGCCGACGAGCCCGGACGCCTATGCCGCGTACGCCGGGCGACTGATCGAGGACCCGACCAAGGCGGGGTTCCTCGTGTGCGAGAAGGACGACGGTGGTGCCGTCGCCGGGTTCATCAACATCAACAACATCGTCCACGGCGGCTTTCTGTGCGGGGCCCTCGGATACGGGGCCTTCGCGCACGCGGCCGGGCGGGGGCTGATGGGCGAGGGGCTCGATCTCGTCGTGCGGTACGCGTTCGGGCCGCCGCTGCGACTGCACCGCCTGGAGATCAACGTGCAGCCCGGCAACACCGGCTCGATCGCCCTCGCCCGCCGCTGCGGCTTCCGGCTGGAGGGCTTCTCCCCGGACTTCCTCTACATCGACGGCGCCTGGCGGGACCACGAGCGGTGGGCGATCACCTCGGACCTGCTGAAGGGCTGAGAGCTCCGCTGGAAGGCTGGTGCGTTGCCTGCGGGTACGTCGTGGCTGGTCGCGCAGTTCCCCGCGCCCCTTTGGGGCGCGGCTGACGTTTGGGGGTCCTGGCCAGGGGGACGCGGAAGGTTCCGTACGGATGCTCGTAGTGGTGTTCGTGCGGGTGACCGAAGGCTGTACGCGCGACCTCGTCGGAGGCGAAACGTGAGTCGATCCCGCATCCTGATCGTCGGCGGCGGCTTCGCCGGGTACCAGACGGCCCGCCACCTGGCCCGGCTGACCCGGCAGAAGGCCGACATCACCCTGCTGAACCCGACCGACCACTTCCTGTATCTGCCCCTGCTGCCCCAGGTCGCCACCGGTGTCCTGGAACCCCGTCGCGTCACCGTCTCCCTCCCCGGCACCCTCCGCGATGTGCGCCTGGTGCTCGGTGAGGCCGAGGCCGACGGCATCGATCTCGACGCGCGCACCGTGCGCTACACGGACCCCGAGGGCGGCCACGGCACCCTCGGCTACGACCGGCTCGTCCTCGCCGTCGGCAGCGTCAACAAACTGCTGCCCGTGCCCGGCGTCGCCGAGAACGCGCATGGCTTCCGTGGCCTGCCCGAGGCGCTGTATCTGCGCGACCACGTGACCCGGCAGATCGAACTGGCGGCCACCGCCGACGACCCCAAGAGCTGCGCCGCCCGCTGTACGTTCGTCGTGGTGGGCGCCGGCTACACCGGTACCGAAGTCGCCGCGCAGGGGCAGCTGTTCACTGATGCGCTGGTGCGCAAGCAGCCCCTGCGCGAAGGCCTGCGCCCACGCTGGCTGCTCCTCGACGTCGCACCGCGTGTCCTGCCCGAGCTGGACGAGAAACTGTCGCGCACCGCCGACCGGGTGCTGCGCCAACGGGGCATCGACGTACGGACGGGAACCTCCGTGCAGGAGGCGACGGACGGTGGAGTCCTGTTGTCCGACGGGGAGTTCGTCGAGTCGCGCACCCTTGTGTGGTGTGTCGGGGTTCGGCCCGATCCCCTTGTCGAGAGCATCGGCTCGCCCCTGGAGCGCGGGCGGCTCATCGTCGACCCGTACCTCCAAGTGCCGGGCCATCCCGGGGTGTTCGCGTGCGGGGACGCCGCCGCCGTGCCCGACCTCAACAACCCCGGCCGCGGGGGGTCTGGGGGGACTCCCCCAGAAAGGCACAGCACCGGCATGACCGCGCAGCAGGCCTGGCGGCAGGGCAAGGTCGCGGCCCGCAATGTCGCCGCCTCGCTCGGCATCGGCTCCCGCCGCGCCTACCGCCACCACGACCTGGGGTTCGTCGTCGATCTGGGCGGGGTCAAGGCCGCCGCCAACCCGCTCGGCGTCTCGCTGTCCGGGCCGCTCGCCGGTGCGGTCACCCGCGGCTACCACCTCGCGGCGATGCCCGGAAACCGGGTACGCGTCGCGGCGGACTGGCTGCTGGACGCCGTACTGCCGCGCCAGGGCGTGCAGTTGGGGCTCGTACGGTCCTGGTCGGTGCCGCTGGACACGGCGTCCCCGGAGCTGGCGCGAGTGCCGGAACAGTCCCCGGCGCGGGCTCCGGAACAGTCCGAGGCAACGTCCGAGGCAACGGAAGGAAAGTCGTGAACACCGTCGAACCCCTGCCCAGCACCGCCGAACTCGCCGAGCTGGGACAGCAGTTGCGTGTCGACAGCGTTCGGGCCTCGGCCGCCGCGGGCTCCGGGCATCCGACCTCGTCCATGTCCGCCGCCGACCTGATGGCCGTACTCCTGGCCCGTCACTTCCGCTACGACTTCGACCGCCCGGCCCACCCCGGCAACGACCGCTTCGTCCTCTCCAAGGGGCATGCCTCGCCGCTGCTCTACGCCGCCTACAAGGCAGTCGGTGTCATCGACGACGCCGAACTGCTCACCTTCCGTACGCTCGGCAGCCGGCTCGAAGGGCATCCGACGCCCCGGCGGCTGCCGTGGGTCGAGACGGCCACCGGGTCGCTCGGCCAGGGGCTGCCCGTCGGCGTCGGGATCGCGCTGGCCGGCAAGCGGCTCGACCGCACCGGGTACCGCGTGTGGGTGCTGTGCGGGGACAGCGAGCTGGCCGAGGGGTCGGTGTGGGAGGCCGCCGAGCACGCCTCGTACGAGCATCTCGACAACCTCGTCGCCATCGTCGACGTCAACCGGCTGGGGCAGCGCGGGCCGACCCGGCACGGACACGATCTCGACGCGTACGCCCGCCGGTTCAAGGCCTTCGGCTGGCACACCGTCGAGGTCGACGGACACGACGTCGAGGCCGTCGACCGTGCCTACGGCGAGGCCGAGTCCACGACCGGGCAGCCCGTCGTCATCCTCGCCCGCACCCTCAAGGGCAAGGGCGTCGCCTCCGTCGAGGACCGCGAGGGACTGCACGGCAAGCCGCTGCCCGACACCGACGAGGCGATCGCCGAACTCGGCGGCCCGCGCGAGCTGCGCGTCCGGCCGCCCGAGCCGCGCGCCGCCCGGGCCCTGCACGCCGTACGGGCCGGAGACCTCGAACTGCCCCGCTGGGACAGGGGAGCCGAGGTCGCCACCCGGGACGCCTACGGGCAGGCGCTCGCCGCGCTCGGCCATGCGCGGGGCGATGTCGTGGCCCTCGACGGCGAGGTGAGCGACTCGACGCGCGCCGAGGCCTTCGCCAAGGAGTTCCCCGACCGGTTCTTCGAGTGCTACATCGCCGAACAGCAACTGGTCGGCACCGCCGTGGGGTTGGCGTCGCGCGGCTGGACACCGTACGTGTCGACGTTCGCGGCCTTCCTGAGCCGCGCGTACGACTTCCTGCGGATGGCGGCGGTCAGCGGGGCCCGGATCAACGTCGTCGGCTCGCACGCGGGCGTCTCGATCGGGCAGGACGGGCCCTCCCAGATGGGCCTGGAGGACCTGGCGATGTTCCGTGCGCTGTACGGCTCGACGGTGCTGTATCCGTGCGACGCCCACCAGACCGCGCAGCTCGTCGCCACGATGGCGGGCCTCGACGGCATCGGCTATCTGCGCACCTCGCGCGGCGGGACACCGGTGCTGTACGGGCCCGGTGAGGAGTTCCCGATCGGCGGCAGCAAGGTGCTGCGGACCGCCGGGTACGAGGACCGGCTGACGGTGGTCGCGGCGGGCGTGACCGTCCACGAGGCCCTGTCCGCCGCCGACGCGCTCGGCGCCCAGGGCATCCCGGTCCGGGTCGTCGACCTGTACTCCGTCAAGCCCGTCGACCGGGTCACCCTGCGCCGGGCCGCCGAGGAGACCGGCTGTCTGCTCACCGTCGAGGACCACCGCGAGGAGGGCGGCATCGGCGACGCGGTGCTCGACGCCTTCCTCGACGGACGGCCCATGCCCCGCCTGGTACGCCTCGCCGTCCGTACGATGCCCGGCTCGGCGACCCCCGACGAGCAGCTGCACGCCGCGGGCATCGACGCCGACTCGATCATGGCGGCGGGCCGGCTGCTCGTGGAGGAAGCGATCACGCCGTGAGACGTGGACGGGGACGTGGACGGAGGAGACCCCATGACCGGACTGCGGTACGTGTACGCCGTCTGCCGTCCCTTCGACGCGGCCCTCCAGGCCCAGTTGACGGGGGTCGCGGGCGCTCCGCCCAAACTGCTCACCCACCACGGTCTCGTCGCCGTCGTCAGCACGGTGCCGGAGGCGGACTTCGCCGAGGAGCCGCTCCGGCACCGGATGGCGGACGGCGACCGGCCGCCCGCGACCGAGCGGGCCCACCACGCCGTGATCGACGCGCTGACCGCCGTCACGACCCCGCTGCCGCTACGGCCCGCCACCGTCTTCCGGGACGACAGCGCCGTACGCGTGATGATCGAGGAACGCGAGGACGACTTCCGGCGCGCTCTCGACCGTCTTGCCGGGCGGGTGGAGTGGGGCGTGAAGGTGTACCTCGAAGAACGCGAAATGGACGACGAGAGCACACGGCGGAACGCCGAGGTGTTCGCCGGTCGATTGCACCGCGCCCTTTCCCGGCACGCTGAGGACCACCGGTTGTACACGTCGTCGAATCTGTTCGACGCGGCTTATCTGGTGACGCGCGAGGATTCCGAACAATTCGTGGAACTGGTCGACCGGACAAACAGTGACGTTGACGGTCCGAGGGTCGAACTCACCGGCCCCTGGGCCGTCTACTCCTTCTTCGGAAGCGGCACGGGTCGCGGCCCGAGGACCTGAATCAGGTCCTCGGGCCGCAGGGCTGAATCTTTATCGGGACCGGCTACCAGCGATACCAGCGGCCCCTTGATCCGCTCGCGCTCGTGCCCCGCACCAGGAATCCCAGGAGCCAGACGGCGAGCACGATGATTGCGATCCACCAGAGAATTTTCACCGCGAATCCGGCACCGAACAGAATCAGGGCCAGAAGCAGTACGAGCAGAATGGGAACCATAGTGTCGAACCTCCTGCAGACCGGGTTTCCCGAAATCCGCGACTCAGACATCGGTCGCCGAATCAGACGGCCTTCCGGCAGAGAATCTCGCCGTGCGGCACGGTGAACCAGGCGTCCTCCCGGCGCCCCCACTCCCGCCACGCCTCCGACACCGCCCGCAGTTGCTCCGCCGTCGCGAGGCCGCCCTCCGTGGCCCGGTCCGCGTACGCCGACGCCAGCGTCCGGTCCGCCCACAGACCGCTCCACCAGGCGACCTCGCCGGTGTCCGCGAACGTCCACGTGCTGGACGTGGCCGTGATGTCGGTGAGACCGGCCCGCAGCGCCCAGGACTTCAGCCGGCGCCCCGCGTCCGGCTCGCCCCCGTTGGCGCGGGCCACCCGGCGGTACAGGTCCAGCCAGTCGTCCAGGCCCGCCGACTCCGGATACCAGGCCATGGCACGGTAGTCCCCGTCGCGGACGGCGATGTACCCGCCCGGCTTGGTGACCCGGTGCATCTCGCGCAGCGCCCGCACCGGGTCGCCCACGTGCTGGAGCACCTGATGGGCGTGGACCACGCAGAACGTGTCGTCCGGGAAGTCCAGCGCGTGGACGTCCGCGACCGCGAACTCCACGTTGCCGAGGCCCCGTTCGGCCGCCGTGGCCCTGGCCCGGTCCAGGATGTCCGGCGCCCGGTCGACGCCGGTGACCTGTCCGTCGGGGACCAGTTCCGCCAGGTCGGCGGTGATCGTGCCGGGACCGCAGCCGATGTCCAGGATCCGCATGTGCGGCTTCAGCGAACCGAGGAGGTACGCGGCCGAGTTGGCGGCGGTGCGCCAGGTGTGCGAGCGGAGCACGGACTCGTGGTGCCCGTGCGTGTAGACGGCGGTCTCCTGCGGCTGCGACTGCGGCTTCGACATGACCGTGCCCCTTCTCGTCTTCTCGGCTCGTCCTCCCTCACCGTACGCAGTCGTGCCGAATTATGAGACCCGCGTCTTGAAGTGTGGACGACGGGATCAGGTGGTCAGCTCTGGTCGAGCGGGCGGTAGACCGTCAGCGCCTCCGGGAGCTTGTCGAGCGTCACCCCGCCCGTCACCTCCGTGACTTCGCCGTCGTACGCGAGGAGGGTGCCCGGCGTCACGTCGTCCACGTGGAGACGGTGGACCCGGACGCCCGCGTGGGCGGGGGACCGGGTCAGCGGGCCCGCCACGGCCGCCGCCAGGAGGCGCAGCGCGGGCCGTCGGCCGCCGTGCACCACCCGTACGTCGAGCCGTCCGTCCGCCAGGTCGAGCCGGCGGGCCGGCACGAGGCCCAGCCGGTGGTAGGTGCCGTTGCCTGCGAACAGCAGCCACAACGGGCGGGAGCCGCCCTGGAGTTGGGCTTCCAGGGGATGACTGTCGGTGCGCAGGACACGTGCCGCCGCGACCACCCCGGCCGGCCAGCCGCCGATCCGGTCCGACCAGCGCTCCCGTTCGCGCACCAGCTCCGGATAGACGCCCAGGCTGCATGTGTTGAGGAAGACGCCCTCCTGCTCCCCGGACCGGAACCGGCCCACGTCCACCCGCACGGCCTCGCCCTGCCGCACCGCCCGGCCGACGTCCTCGACGTCCGCCACGCCCAGGTCGAGCGCGAAGTGGTTGAGCGTGCCGCCGGGCAGGACGGCGAGCGGCTTTCCGTGGCGCAGGGCGATCTCGGCAGCCGTGTTCACCGTGCCGTCGCCGCCGCACACCCCGAGCACCCGGCAGCGGGCCGCCGCCTTCTCCAGTTCCTCCCGTACGTCCTGCGGCGCGCACTCCACGATCTCCGCCAGCGGCAGTACGTCGCCCAGCGACCTGGCCCGGTCCGCGGTGGCCGCCGCCGTGTTCGCCACCAGGATCAGCCCCTCGCCGTCGGGCAGCGCCGGGGCCGTCGCATGCGGCCGGGCCGGGGGCACGGACTGGTCGCGGGTCGGCACGAGCCTCCGTACGGCGAACGCGGCGCCCGCGCCCAGGGCCGCGCCCGCCAGTACGTCACTGGGGAAGTGGACGCCGGTGTACACCCGGGACATCGCCACCGAGAAGGCGACCGGCGCCACCACCGCCCCGAGGCCCCGGGACTCAAGGGCGACCCCGGTCGCGAAGGCCGCCGCCGATGCCGCGTGACCGGACGGGAACGATGTGGTGATCGGCTGCCGCTTCAGCTGCCTGGCCAGCGGTACGGGGTCCAGGACGGGGCGTGGACGGCGTACCGAGCGCTTGCCGACCGTGTTGATCGTCGCGGAGGCCACCGCGAGGGAGGCGAGGCCCCGGACGGCGGCCCGGCGGGCCCTGGGGCTCCCGGTGGCCGCCAGAGCAGCCGCCGTCGCCATCCACAGGACGCCGTGGTTCGCACTGCGGCTCAGCCTCGGCAGGACACGCTCGGCGCCCGGCCAGTGCCGGGTGGCGGCGGTCTCGAACAACCGGGAGTCCAGATTCAGCAGGTACTTGCGCAGGGCGTGGCGGCCGGGCAGTGGGACGGTGAGGTCGATGTCTGCGGTCATGACGCTCTGGGTACCCTGAAGTGAGCCCTTTTGTCTTGTCGAACGCGTCGGTTGTACGTGTTGTGGGGCTTGTCGCAAGTGTCGTAGGGCGAGAGGAAAACCCGTATGCGTCTGCTCCTCATCCGGCACGGTCAGACCCCGTCGAACGTGTTGTATCTGCTGGACACCGCGGTTCCGGGGGCCGGACTGACCGAGCTGGGGGAGCGGCAGGCCGCCGCCCTGCCGGAGGCGCTCGCGGGCGAGGACATCGACGCGCTGTACGCGTCCACCCTGATCCGTACGCAGCTGACCGCCGCCCCGCTGGCCGGGGTGCGCGGCCTCGACGTACTGGTGCGGGACGGGATCCGGGAGGTGGCCGCCGGCGACCTGGAGATGCGGGGCGACCCCGAGGCGGCGGATCTGTACATGACCACCGTGTTCGCTTGGGCGGGCGGTGAGACGGAGCTGCGCATGCCGGGCGGGGAGAACGGTGTGGAGGCGCTCGGGAGGTTCGACGCGGTGGTGGCGGAGGCCGCCGACAGTGGGGTCGGGACCGTTGCCATGGTCAGTCACGGTGCCGCGATCCGGATGTGGGCGGCGGCCCGGGTGGACAATGTCGACGTGGCTTTCGCTGCCGAGCATCGGCTCGACAACACCGGTGTGGTTGTCCTGGAGGGGTCGCCGGTGGATGGGTGGAAGGCGGTGTCCTGGGCGGGGGCGGTGGTGGCTGCGGCCGGGTCCGGTGAGAGTGGGCCTGCTGGAGAGCTTCTGGGCTCCGCTGGGTAGGTGGTTCTTCGGCTGCGGGTCGGTGGGGGCTGGTCGCGCAGTTCCCCGCGCCCCTGTCGGGGCGCTGGTGTGGACCGGAGTCGGCCAGCACCGTTTGCCTGGGCGTCCATACCAGGGGCCCGTGCGTTTATGGGTTTGCCCGGGGTCACGGTCGGACCGCAGAATGCGGTCTCATGGGACATCTGGAAGCGGCGCACCTTGAGTACTACCTCCCCGACGGGAGGGCGCTGCTCGGCGATGTGTCGTTCCGGGTGGGCGAAGGGGCCGTCGTGGCCCTGGTGGGGCCCAACGGGGCCGGGAAGACGACCCTGCTGCGGCTGATCTCCGGTGAGCTGAAACCGCACGGCGGGTCCGTCACCGTGGGTGGCGGGCTCGGTGTGATGCGCCAGTTCGTGGGGTCCGTACGGGACGAGACGACCGTACGGGATCTGCTCGTGTCGGTCGCCACGCCCCGGATCCAGGAGGCCGCGAAGGCCGTCGACGTGGCCGAGCACGGCATGCTGACCGTCGACGACGAGGCGGCCCAGCTCCAGTACGCGCAGGCTCTGTCCGACTGGGCCGAGGCGCGCGGCTACGAGGCCGAGACGCTGTGGGACATGTGCACCACGGCCGCGCTCGGGGTGCCGTACGAGAAGGCCCAGTGGCGGCAGGTGCGCACGCTGTCCGGCGGTGAGCAGAAGCGGCTCGTGCTGGAGGCGCTGCTGCGCGGCACGGACGAGGTGCTGCTGCTCGACGAGCCGGACAACTACCTCGACGTCCCCGGCAAGCGGTGGCTGGAGGAGCGGCTCGCGGAGACGCGGAAGACGGTTCTCTTCGTCTCCCACGACCGGGAGTTGCTCTCCCGGTCCGCGCAGAAGATCGTGTCCGTCGAACCCGGTCCCGCCGGTGCGGACGCGTGGGTGCACGGCGCCGGGTTCGCCACCTATCACGAGGCGCGGGCCGAACGGTTCGCGCGCTTCGATGAGTTGCGCCGGCGCTGGGACGAGAAGCATGCCCAGTTGAAGAAGCTGGTGCTGAACCTCCGTCAGGCCGCTGAGAACAGCCCGGCCATGGCGTCGAGGTACGCGGCCTCCCAGACTCGGCTGCGCAAGTTCGAGGAGGCCGGGCCGCCACCCGAGCCGCCGCGCGAGCAGGACATCACCATGCGGCTCAAGGGCGGCCGGACCGGCGTAAGGTCCGTCACCTGCAAGGGACTTGAGCTGACCGGCCTGATGAAACCCTTCGACCTGGAGGTCTTCTACGGCGAACGGGTCGCCGTCCTAGGCTCCAACGGCTCCGGCAAGTCGCACTTCCTGCGGCTGCTCGCCGGTGACAACTCCGTGAACCACACCGGTGAGTGGAAGCTCGGCGCGCGGGTCGTGCCCGGGCACTTCGCCCAGACGCACGCCCACCCCGAGCTGGAGGGCCGTACGCTCCTCGACATCCTGTGGTCCGAGCATGCGCAGGACCGGGGCGCGGCCAGCTCCCGGCTGCGCCGCTACGAGCTGACCGCGCAGGCCGAGCAGCGCTTCGACCGGCTCTCCGGGGGCCAGCAGGCCCGCTTCCAGATCCTGCTCCTGGAGCTGGAGGGCGTCACCGCGCTGCTGCTGGACGAGCCGACGGACAACCTCGACCTGGAGTCCGCCGAGGCCCTCCAGGAGGGTCTTGAGGCGTTCGAGGGGACGGTCCTCGCCGTCACCCACGACCGCTGGTTCGCTCGTTCGTTCGACCGCTATCTGGTCTTCGGCTCCGATGGGCGGGTCCGGGAGACCCCGGGGCCCGTGTGGGACGAGCGGCGGGTGGAGCGGGCCCGCTAGGGGCTTCGCTCGTGCGGCCAGGGGTACCCGGGCCGTATCGAACGACTCGACGAGTGGGGTGCCACCATGACCGGAGTCGACCCGGGCCGACTGGACGACCAGCAGCTGATGAAGGAGCTGGAGACGATCCACCGGACCCGCCACGACACGCTCCTGCACGGTTCGAACGACGCCCTGCGCACCCACAACGCGCGCATGGCGGGGCTGGAGGGCGAGTACCTGCGCCGCCACCCGCGCCGCCCGGTCGCCGCGGGCCGCACCCGCGAGGGTGCCCGGGACCGGGGCTGCACGGAGGACTGAGCATCGGCACGGGGGACTGAGCATCGGCGCCGCATGGTCCTCGGTGTCCCTGTCTCGGTTCTGCGGCCCGGTGCGGTCACGGTTCGCGCGGGTGTGACTCCGGGTCGCCGCTCACGGTGCCGCCGCTCACGATCGCCTCGGCGAGCTTCTGTACGGAGGCGTAGCGGGCGTTCCTGGGGAGCTGCTCCAGGGGCTCGACCAGGGTGTCGGGGGCGTGGCCGGCGCGCAGAAGGCCGCGCAGTTCGCGCGGGCCGGCCGGGAAGGACGTACGGGCCAGGAAGCGGGCCAGTTCGAAGCGCACCGTCTCCAGTCCGGCCGGGGAGCGGCCGGGGGCCACCGGGCCGCCCGCGATCGGCGGGTCGTCCTCGGCGGAGGGCTCCGGGTCGTGCCACTCCTCGGTGCTTGTGGGGTGGCCGGACCTTAGCAGGTCCTGGACCTGGTGTTTCATCTCGTCGTCGCGATGGGCGCTGACGCGACCGCTGCCTTGCATGACTGCCTCCAGAGCTTCGGGGGTGCCCGCCGCGTACCCGAAGATCCGGTGCCGACACACCGCCACGCACCTCATCGGGGCCGGCACCCGCGCGACCCGCGCGCAGTCGTTGTCCGACGAGTCACCAGGTGTCGTCCTCGAAAACCTGTTTGGTACGCATAAGGCGGGGCAGCCGCAACATCAGTGCTTCGGACAGGAGGCACGTCCGTGGGAGCGGTGTACCGCCGCCCCGGGTGTGTCTGTCCGGGCTGGACGCACGCTTCCACGGTGACCGTCCATCCCAGAGCACTTTCGAGGGAGTTGGGACGCACCATGCGCACCCAAGTGAGTCCGAAGCGCCATCCCCACCATGACGCCCCCGACACCGCCGAGTCGTTCCGCAAGCTCGCGGCCCTTCCCCCGGGCCAGCAGCGCGACACACTGCGCGAGAAGATCGTCGAAGCCTGGCTGCCCATGGCCGACCGGCTCGCGGGCCGCTTCCGCAGTCGCGGCGAGAACATGGACGACCTGCGCCAGGTGGCCGCGTTGGGCCTGGTCAAGGCCGTCGACCGCTACGACCCCGCACTCGGGAACGCCTTCGAGAGCTACGCCGTACCCACTGTCACCGGTGAGATCAAGCGCCACTTCCGCGACCACATGTGGACCCTGCACGTCCCGCGCCGGGTCCAGGACCTGCGCAACCGCGTACGGTTCGCCTCCCAGGACCTGGCGCAGACCATCCCGGGCCGCAGGCCCACCATCGCCGAGATCGCCCAGCACGCCGACATGAGCGAGGACGACGTCAAGGCCGGCCTGGAGGCGCTGGAGAGCTTCACCGCGCTCTCCCTCGACGCCGAACTGCCCGGCAGCGACGACGGATACTCCCTCAGCGACGCCCTCGGCGCGGCCGACCCGGCCCTCGACACCGTCATCGACCGCGAGGCCGTCAAGCCCCGGCTGCGGGCACTGCCCGAGCGTGAGCGCGCCATCCTCTACATGCGGTTCTTCGGGGACATGACCCAGAGCCGTATCGCCGAGCAGCTCGGCATCTCCCAGATGCACGTCTCCCGCCTGATCAGCCGCTCCTGCAACCGGCTGCGGGACCAGGTCATGAAGGACGCCGCCTAGCTCCGCCGGTTGTGGTGTTCGCCGCGGGCCGGTGGGGGCCGGTCGCGCAGTTCCCCGCGCCCCTACGGGCGCGGACACCGCGGCCCTTCGTGCTCGTCCATGGCCAGTGTGATGTGGCGGGACATCATGTCCGCCGACGTACGGGTGTGGGTCGGCACGGACAGACGTGGCCGGGCACCAGCGGGCCGGCCCGTCACCCGCTCGGGCGTGTCTGTCCCGCGAATGGTGTCCGGCCGCGCGCGCCCCGCGCCCCGGCGGGCTGTCATGGGGGTGCGGGGCATCACCCGACGTGCTCCGCAGCCGCCGCTCGAAGGAGCCCAGCCATGCGCCGCACCGCCCGTGCCCTGTCTGTCGCCGCCGTAGCCGGTGCCGTCCTGGGCACCGCCGCCTCGGCCGTGTCCGCGGACGCCGCCGGGGAGGTCAGCCCGGGCACCGTCGGTCCCGGCGGCACCGTCACCGTCTCCGTGGCCTGCGAGGCGACCGGCGGGACCCCGCCCGCGTCCATCGACGCGCACTCGCAGGGCTTCGAACTGGGCACCGTCCAGCTCCAGCAGGTCCCCGGCAACGACGACCTGACGGCCGGCCCCGCCTACAGCGGCACGGCGAAGATCGCGCCCGACCTGACCATCGAGGGCGACCAGAGCGCCGGCGCCCCTGCCTCCGAATGGTCCGCCGACGGTACGTGTCCGGGGCAGGACGGGGGGCAGGGCAAGGCGTGGCAGGCGACGTTCACCGTCACGCGCGACGGCACCGGCACCTGCGGCACCGAGTCGTACGGCGTCGCCCCCCAGAGCAGCGGCGTCCAGAGCAGCGGCTTCCAGGGCGTGGCCTCCTGCCCGACCCACACCCCGACGCACATCCCCACGCACGAGCCCACCCACATCCCCACGCACCCCGCCGAGCCCACCCCCGCCCCGGTGCAGCGCGGGGTAGAAGCCGGTCAGGGCGGCGCCTTCACCGACTCGGTGCCCGCGCTGGTCGCCGGGGGAGTGCTGATCACGGGGGCCGCCGGGGCCGCCGTACACCGGCTGCGCCGCAGGGGCACGTCCGCGCGCGGGTGACCGGGATGCCGCCCGCGCCCTCCGCGCGGTCGGTCGAAGCAACCCGAGCGGTCTCCCATGAGTCCCTGTGACCGTGGGTACCAGCACCCACAGGCAGCCACCAGGCACCCCATCGGCAACCGCGCGGAGGTACGCATGCGGCGGACGGACCCCCAGGGGCACGGCCCCGTCCGCTACGGCCCGCCGCTCCCCGGCGACGGACTCCCCGTACTGCCCGAACTCGCCGCAGTCCTCGCCGCCGCGGCCAACCGCCCCGACGCCCAGCCGACCGGCGGCGGCCGCGCGCTCCTCGACGCGGCCTGCGGCTACTGGGCCCGGCGCGGCCTGTCCACCGACCCCGACCGGGTGGCCGCCGCCCCCGGAGCCCCGGCCCTGCTGCTCGCGCTGACCGCCGCGATCGGCGGCGACGTCCTGGTGCCCCGGCCCTGCGCGGCCTGGTGGGCGCCCCAGGTACGGGCGTTGGGCAGATCCGTGTTCCATGTGGGCACGCCCGCCGAGTGCGGGGGCGTGCCGGACCCGTACGCCTTCCTGGAGACCGTACGGAGGGTGCGCGCCGAGGGCGGTGATCCCCGGCTGCTCGTGCTGTCCGTGGCCGACGACCCGACGGCGACCGTCGCCCCGCCCGAACTCCTGCACGAGACCGCCGAGGCAGCGGCGGCGGAGGGCCTGCACCTGGTCAGCGACGAGACCTGGCGCGACACCCTGCACCGGCCGCACGACACCGTGCTGCTCAGCCCGGCCGAGATGCTGCCCGACCAGGTCACTGTCGTCACCGACCTGTGCGGCGCGCTGCTGCCGCCGGGCTGGCCGGCCGCCCTCGCCCGCTTCCCCGCGAACGCCGCCGGCGACGCCCTACGCGCGCGCGTGCTCGACGTGCTCACCGCGCTCGACGCCCGGATCGCCGAACCGGTCGCCGCCGCGGCGGCCTACGCCCTCGGCGAGCCGGAGCCGGTCACCGAACGGCTCACCGCCGGCGTACGCCTGCACGCGCGCGTGGCCGTCGCCGTGCACCGCGCGGTGATCGCCGCGGGCTGTCTGGCCCGGCCCCCGCGCGCGGGCCGTCATCTGTACGTCGATCTCGGCCCCCTGCGGACCGCGCTCGGCGCACACGGTGTCGGTGACGCCCAGGAGCTGGAGGACTTCCTCAGCGCCCGGCTCGGGATGCCCGCGCCGGGCGGTCACCGGTTCGGGGACGACCTCGCGGCGCTGCGCGTCCGGCTGGCCACGGGCGCGCTGCTCGGCGACACGCCCGAGGAACGGGCGCAGTCGCTCAGATCACCCGAACCACTGGAACTGCCACACGTGCGACGCGCGTTGACCCTGGTGGGATCGATCTTCGACGATCTCCGTGACGACGCTCAGCGACGGGAGCCTCCTCGATGACGCAGCAGTCCGAGTCGACCACGACCACGAGCATCAGTACAGGTACCGGCCCGACTACGACCCCCGAGGCGCTTCAGCCGTCGCACGGCGACCGGGTGTGGCCGCGCTCCTTCGCCGACCGGCTGACCGCCCCGCTGCCCGGCCTGAGGGGCATGGCGAGATTCGCCCGAGAGGGCGCGGTACGGCCGACGCCGGAAGGCCTCGCCGACATTCCACGCCTGCCCTTCGAACCCGGCCCGCTGCCCCGCGTGGACGCGCGCACGGTCGCCGTCTCCTGGGCGGGGCACGCCAGTTGGGTGGTCAGGATCGGCGGGCTCACCGTCCTCACCGACCCCGTCTGGTCGCGCCGCATCCTGGGTACCCCGGCCCGGATCACCCCCGTGGGCGTCGCCTGGAGCGCGCTGCCGCGCGTGGACGCCGTCGTCATCAGCCACAACCACTACGACCACCTGGACGCCCCGACCCTGCGCCGACTCCCGCGCGACACCCCGGTGTTCGTGCCGGGCGGGCTCGGTCGCTGGTTCCGGCGCCGCCGGTTCACCCACGTCACCGAGCTGGACTGGTGGGAGACGGCCGAACTGGACGGCGTCCGCTTCGACTTCGTACCGGCCCACCACTGGTCCAAGCGCGGCCTCACCGACACCTGCCGCACGCTCTGGGGCGGCTGGGTGCTCACCGACCTGGACGGTCAGCGCGTCTACTTCGCGGGTGACACCGGGTACGGCCACTGGTTCGGTCGGATCGGGCAGCGTTACCCGGGTATCGATCTCGCGTTGCTGCCGATCGGCGCGTACAACCCGCGGTGGTGGCTGAGTGACGTGCACTGTGATCCGGAGGAGGCGGTGCAGGCGGCCGTGGACCTGGGGGCGCGTCGGATGGCTCCGATGCACTGGGCGACGTTCGTCCTGTCGGCCGAGCCGGTCCTCGAACCGCTGACCCGCGCGCGGGCCGCCTGGGAGAAGGCGGGTCTGCCCCGCGAGGACCTGTGGGACCTGCCGGTGGGGGGTTCGCGGGTGCTGGGCTGAGTTTTTCTTCGCCCCCGCCGCCCCTACCCGTCCCATCCCTGGGGGCTGCGCCCCTAGACCCCCCTTTCGGCCTGAACGGCCTCGTCCTCAAACGCCGGACGGGCTGACTGACTCAGCCCGTCCGGCGTTTGAGGACGAGGCCGTTCAGGCCGACAGCGGGGGTCTGGGGGCGCAGCCCCCAGGGATGGGAACGGGTAGGGGCGGCGGGGGCGAAAAACGGTGGGGCCTACAACCCGTACCGCTCCCGTGCCTCCTTCACCGCCGTCGCCTTCACATCCCCCCGCCGCGCCAACTGCGCCAACGCCGCCACCACGATCGACTCCGCGTCGACCCCGAAGTACCGCCGCGCAGCGTCCCGCGTGTCCGACAGGCCGAATCCGTCCGCGCCCAGCGACGAGTAGTCCTGCTCGACCCACTGCGCGATCTGGTCGGGCACCTGGCGCATGTAGTCCGACACCGCCAGCACCGGCCCCTCGGCACCCTGAAGCACCTGCCGGACGTACGGCACCCGCTCCTCACCCCGCAGCAGCGCCGCATCCGCCTCCAGTGCATCCCGCCGCAGCTCGGTCCAGGACGTCGCCGACCAGACGTCCGCCGCCACGCCCCACTCCTCGGCGAGCAGCCGCTGCGCCTCCAGGGTCCAGTGGATCGCCGTACCGGAGCCGAGCAGCTGGATACGCGGCGCGTTGGCCGCGCTCACGCTCAGCCCCGCCGACTCCGCCGTGTTGAAGCGGTACAGGCCCTTGACGATGCCTTCGTCGAGCCCCGGCGCAACCGGCTTCGCGGGCTGCGGGATCGGTTCGTTGTAGACCGTCAGGTAGTAGAAGACGTTCGGGTCCTCGCCCGGCGCAGCCTCGCCGTACATCCGGCGGAGGCCGTCACGGACGATCACCGCCACCTCGTACGCGAACGCCGGGTCGTACGACAGCGCCGCCGGGTTCGTCGCGGCGATGACGGGGGAGTGGCCGTCCGCGTGCTGCAGGCCCTCGCCCGTCAGCGTCGTACGGCCCGCCGTCGCGCCGACCAGGAAGCCGCGGCCGAGCTGGTCGCCGAGCTGCCACATCTGGTCGGCGGTGCGCTGCCAGCCGAACATCGAGTAGAAGATGTAGAAGGGGATCATCGGCTCGCCGTGCGTCGAGTACGACGTCGACGCGGCGATGAAGTCCGCCATGGAACCGGCCTCGGTGATCCCCTCGTTGAGGATCTGGCCGTCCTTGGCCTCCTTGTAGTACATCAACTGGTCGCGGTCGACCGGCTCGTACGTCTGGCCCTTGGGGGAGTAGATCCCGAGGGAGGGGAAGAGCGACTCCATGCCGAAGGTGCGTGCCTCGTCGGGCACGATCGGTACCCATCGGCGGCCCGTCTCCTTGTCGCGGACCAGGTCCTTGACCAGGCGTACGAAGGCCATCGTCGTCGCCACGTTCTGCGAGCCGGAGCCCTTGTCGAACGACGTGAACGCCTTTTCGGCGGGGGCGGGGAGCGGGTCCAGCGCCTGCGTACGGCGGGCCGGAGCCGGGCCGCCCAGCGCCGCGCGGCGCTCCTGGAGGTAGCGGACCTCGGGGGAGTCGGCGCCCGGGTGGCCGTAGGGGACCACACCGTCCACGAACTGGCTGTCGGAGATGGGGAGTTCGAGCAGGTCACGCATCTGCTTGAACTCGTCCACCGTCAGCTTCTTCATCTGGTGGTTGGCGTTCTTCGACGCGAAGCCCTTGCCCAGCGTGAAGCCCTTGACCGTCTGGGCCAGGATCACCGTCGGCGCGCCCTTGTGCGCGAGCGCCGCCTTGTAGGCCGCGTACACCTTGCGCGACTCGTGGCCACCGCGAGACAGGTGGAAACACTCAAGGATCTTGTCGTCGCTCAGCAGCTTCGCCATCTCGGCGAGCGCCGGGTCCTTGCCGAAGAAGTCGGCGCGGATGTAGGCGGCGTCACGCGTCTGGTACGTCTGCACCTGGGCGTCCGGCACCTCGCGGAGCCGCCGTACGAGCGCGCCCGTCGTGTCGAGCTGGAACAGCTCGTCCCACGCCGTACCCCACAGGGTCTTGATGACGTTCCAGCCCGCGCCGCGGAACTGCGCCTCAAGCTCCTGCACGATCTTGAAGTTCGCGCGGACCGGGCCGTCGAGACGCTGGAGGTTGCAGTTGATGACGAAGGTCAGGTTGTCCAGGCCCTCGCGGGAGGCGAGCGCGAGTGCCGCCGTCGACTCCGGCTCGTCCATCTCGCCGTCGCCGAGGAACGCCCAGACGTGGGACGCGGAGACGTCCTTGATGCTGCGGTTGGTGAGGTAGCGGTTGAAGCGCGCCTGGTAGATCGCGGAGAGCGGGCCGAGGCCCATCGACACCGTCGGGAACTCCCACAGCCAGGGCAGCCGGCGCGGGTGCGGGTACGACGGGAGGCCGTTGCCGCCCGACTCGCGGCGGAAGTTGTCGAGGTGGTCCTCGGTCAGCCGGCCGTCGAGGAAGGCGCGGGCGTAGATACCGGGGGAGGCGTGGCCCTGGATGTACAGCTGGTCACCCGAGCCGGGCGACTCCTGGGATTCCTTGCCTTTGAAGAAGTGGTTGAAGCCCGTCTCGTACAGCCAGGCGGCCGAGGCGAAGGTGGCGATGTGGCCGCCGACGCCGTGTTTGCTGCCCCGGGTCACCATGGCCGCCGCGTTCCAGCGGTTCCAGGAGGCGATCCGGTGTTCCATCGCCTCGTCGCCGTCCACTGCGGGCTCGGCGGCGGTCGGGATGGTGTTGACGTAGTCCGTCTCCAGGAGCTTGGGCAGCGCGATGCCGTTGCCCTCGGCGCGCTCCAGTGTGCGGCGCATCAGATATGCGGCACGGTGCGGCCCGGCCGCCTTGGTGACCGCGTCCAGGGAGGCCTGCCATTCGGCGGTCTCCTCGGGGTCGCGGTCGGGGAGCTGGTCGAGCTCGCTCGGCTGGATGGCCTTGGGGTCGGTCATGTCGCCGCCTTCCTCAGTCGAAGGGGGTTCCCTCGTCGGTAAGGGTTCGGGGGTGCCCTTGGTCATTGGCAGGACAGGGCGGTGGGTCCTTGTAGGGACCCGTCGGCGACAATAACTCGCTGATCGATGATCGATCAAAGGGTTGAAGGGCAAAACCTCTTGATAGCAAGAAAGTAGGCACGGGGTGCCTTTCGGGCGGGCACGCCGTGCCGCGTTTTCCGGGGATTTTCGCAGGTGAGCGGGTGCGTACTCGGGTGCGTACCGGGTGCCTGCCGGGCGCGTCAGGGGCGCGGCGCGCAGCCCAGCACATGCGCCTTCACCAGCTCCGCGATCCGAGGATCCCGGCGCCGGAAGGCTGCGACCAGCTCATCGTGCTCCTCCGCGTACGACTGCTGGACCGTCCCCAGCCAGCGGATCGACAGGGCCGTGAACACCTCGATGCCCAGCCCCTCCCAGGTGTGCAGCAGCACCGAGTTCCCGGCCGCGCGCACCATCTCGCGGTGGAACGCCACCGTGTGCCGGACCTGGCCGGTGCCGTCCGACTCGCGGTCGGCCTCGTACAGGGCGGCGACATGTGGTTCGAGGGCCGAGCAGTCGTCCGCGAGCTTCTCCGCCGCCAGCTCGGCCGCGATGGCCTCCAGGCCGGCCCGGACGGGGTAGCTCTCCTCCAGGTCGGCGGCGGTGAGATTCCGGACGCGGACGCCCTTGTTGGGGGCCGACTCGATCAGCCGCAGCGACTCCAGCTCGCGCAGCGCCTCCCGTACGGGGGTCTGGCTGACCTCCAGCTCGGTCGCGATCCGGCGCTCGACGATCCGCTCGCCCGGCTTCCAGCGCCCGCTGACGATCCCCTCCACGATGTGCTCGCGGATCTGCTCGCGCAGCGAGTGGACGACGGGCGCGGTCATGAGGGCTCCTTGAGGGAGGGGCTTCGGCCCCAGGGGCGTTGACCTATAGACAATACGGCCGCGTCCCTGTCCAGAGGGTTTCCGGGCACGAGTGCGGGCGCACGTGAGACGAGCGTTACAGACTGGACAGGGCGCACGCCACAGCGCGTACGGCGGCGGATGTACCGGTGCCGGTGCGGAGCCGTCACCGCCGTGTCACCGCCCTCTCGTCGGTGAAACCCGCGGGCCCGCACCGGGTGTCGCCGTCTGCGGAGGGTTCGCGAACGGGGCGTCCCTCGGACCATCGGGGGATGGGATGAACGGTTTCGGTCTGTGGGTCGCGGCGGTGGTGGCCGGGGTGGTCGTGGGCGTGACGGGGTGCCAGTTCGGCGCCGGCACGAGTAGCGAGGAGAAACCGGCCACGGCGACGGGTGCTGTCGAGGGGCTCCAGGGCATGTCGGCCGCCGCCGGGCCCCGGCGTTCCGGCGGAGCCTGCGTCTTCGTGAAGCCCGACGGTGCGCAGAAGTTCGGGCACGTCGGCTGGGGCTTCCGGATCACGGGCACCGACCGCTGGGTGTACGGAGCGGTCGAGAACCCGTCCGGCAAGCTCTACACCCCGCCCGGCGGTGACATCGGGGCCTGGCACGCGGAGGGCTCGTACAAGAGGATGCTCAGCGAGATGTCCCGGGACGCGCACTATCCGGGCAGGTCGGAGCACCCGTACAGCCGCTACCGCTGTACGGACTCGTCGCGGAGCGATGTCGCGGCGGCCCGGGAGATGATCCCCGTCGTCGAGAAGCGAGGGTTCCTGGTCGGCGTCGACCCGGAGACCGGCGAGCTGACCTCCCGGGACTGCCTGGACGCCACGTACGACGTCCTGAGGGCCTACCGGACCAGGCACCTCCCGAAGGCCGCCAAGCTGGCGATCCCGAACGTGTGGGTGGAGTCGCTGGTGGGCTGGACGGACAACAAGCTCAAGCCCCATTAGAGGCCGGAACGACGGTGCCCCGCCCGGAAGACTCCGGGCGGGGCACCGTGCGTACTGCTGCGAGGCTGATCAGAGGCCCAGCTCGACCTCGAACTCGCCCGCCTCCAGGATCGCCTTGACGGCCGTCAGGTAACGGGCCGCGTCGGCGCCGTCGACCAGGCGGTGGTCGTAGGACAGGGTCAGGTACGTCATGTCGCGTACGCCGATGACCGTGCCCTCCTCCGTCTCGATGACCGCCGGGCGCTTGACCGTCGCGCCGATGCCCAGGATCGCGACCTGGTTCGGCGGCACGATGATCGTGTCGAAGAGCGCGCCGCGCGAGCCGGTGTTGGAGATGGTGAAGGTCGCGCCGGACAGCTCGTCCGGGGTGATCTTGTTGGCCCGGACCTTGCCCGCCAGCTCGGCCGTGGCCTTGGCGATGCCGGCGATGTTGAGGTCGCCCGCGTGCTTGATGACCGGGGTCATCAGGCCCTTCTCGGAGTCCACCGCGATACCGATGTTCTCGGTGTCGAAGTAGGTGATCGTGCCCTCGGCCACGTTGATCCGGGCGTTGACGGGCGCGTGCGCCTTCAGCGCCTGGGCCGCCGCCTTCACGAAGAACGGCATCGGGGAGAGCTTGACGCCCTCGCGGGCCGCGAAGGAGTCCTTGGCCTTGTTGCGCAGGCGCATCAGGCGGGTGACGTCGACCTCGACGACCGAGGACAGCTGGGCCTGCTCGTGCAGGGCCTTCACCATGTTGTCGCCGATGACCTTGCGGATGCGAGGCATCTTGATGGTCTGGCCGCGGAGGGGAGAGGCCTCCAGGGCCGGAGCCTTCTTGGCGGCCGGGGCGGCGGCAGCGGGCGCCGGAGCAGCCGCGGCGGCCTTCGCGGCCTCGGCGGCGGCGAGGACGTCCTGCTTGCGGATACGGCCGCCGACGCCGGTGCCCTTGACGGTGCCCAGGTCGACGCCGTTCTCGGCGGCGAGCTTGCGCACCAGCGGGGTGACGTACGCGCCCTCGTCGGTGGCCTGCGCGGCGGCGGGAGCCGGAGCCGGGGTGACCGGGGCGGGCGCGGCCGGCGCGGGCGCCGGGGGAGCGACCGGAGCCGCGGCCTGGACCGGCGCGGGGGCCGGAGCGGGCGGAGCCACGGGGGCCGGGGGCGCGACGGGCGCGGCCGGGGCCGGAGCGGGCGCCGGGGCGGCGGCGACGGGCGCCGGAGCCGGGGCGGCCGGTGCCGGGGCAGCCGCCGGAGCGGCACCCGGGGCGCCGATCACGGCCAGCTTGGCGCCGACCTCGGCGGTCTCGTCCTCGCCGACCACGATCTCCAGGAGCACACCGGAGACGGGTGCCGGGATCTCGGTGTCGACCTTGTCGGTGGACACCTCCAGCAGCGGCTCGTCGGCCTCGACACTGTCGCCGACCGACTTCAGCCAGCGGGTGACGGTGCCCTCGGTGACGCTCTCGCCGAGCGCGGGAAGGGTGACGTCGGTGCCGGACGCGCCGACCCCTGCGGGAGAAGCAGCGGCGGCGGCCGGAGCCGCAGCCGGGGCAGGGGCCGGGGCGGCGGGCGCCTCGGCCACGGGGGCCGGGGCAGCAGCCGGAGCCGCGACGGGCTCGGCGGCCGGGGCAGGGGCGGCAGCGGGGGCGCCGCTGCCGTCGTCGATCAGGGCCAGCTCGGCGCCGACCTCGACCGTCTCGTCCTCGGCGACCTTGATGGACGCCAGGACACCGGAGACGGGCGAGGGGATCTCGGTGTCGACCTTGTCGGTCGACACCTCCAGCAGCGGCTCGTCGGCCTCGACGCGCTCGCCCTCGGCCTTCAGCCAGCGGGTGACAGTGCCCTCGGTGACGCTCTCACCGAGCGCCGGAAGGGTTACGGAAACCGCCATGGTTTCGGTTGCTCCTTACGAATTGCGGAAGTCTGTGTCGTCGTCCGTCGACCGAGGGATCAGTCGTGGGAGTGCAGCGGCTTGCCGGCCAGGGCCAGGTGGGCCTCGCCGAGCGCCTCGCTCTGCGTCGGGTGGGCGTGGATGAGCTGCGCGACCTCGGCGGGCAGCGCCTCCCAGTTGTAGATCAGCTGGGCTTCGCCGACCTGCTCGCCCATGCGGTCGCCGACCATGTGGACGCCGACCACGGCACCGTCCTTGACCTGGACGAGCTTGATCTCGCCCGCGGTCTTGAGGATCTTGCTCTTGCCGTTGCCCGCGAGGTTGTACTTCAGAGCGACGACCTTGTCCGCACCGTAGATCTCCTTGGCCTTGGCCTCGGTGATGCCCACGGAGGCGACCTCGGGGTGGCAGTACGTCACCCGGGGCACGCCGTCGTAGTCGATCGGGACGGCCTTCAGACCGGCCAGACGCTCCGCCACCAGGATGCCCTCGGCGAAGCCGACGTGCGCGAGCTGGAGCGTCGGGACCAGGTCACCGACGGCGGAGATGGTCGGGACGTTCGTCCGCATGTACTCGTCGACCAGGACGTAGCCGCGGTCCAGCGCGACGCCCTGCTCCTCGTAACCGAGGCCGGCGGAAACGGGCCCACGGCCCACCGCCACGAGCAGCACCTCGGCCTCGAACTCCTTGCCGTCGGCAAGGGTGACCTTGACACCGTTCGCGGTGTACTCGGCCTTCGAGAAGAAGGTGCCCAGGTTGAACTTGATGCCGCGCTTGCGGAACGCGCGCTCAAGAAGCTTGGAGGAGTTCTCGTCCTCGAGGGGGGCCAGGTGCTTCAGACCCTCGATGATCGTGACGTCCGTACCGAAGGACTTCCACGCGGACGCGAACTCGACGCCGATGACACCGCCGCCGAGGACGATGGCCGACTCCGGCACCCGGTCCAGGACGAGGGCGTGGTCCGAGGAGATGATCCGGTTGCCGTCGATCTCCAGGCCCGGCAGCGACTTCGGCACGGAGCCGGTCGCCAGCAGGACGTGGCGGCCCTGGATCCGCTGCCCGTTCACGTCGACGGAGGTGGGGGAGGAGAGCCGCCCCTCACCCTCGATGTAGGTGACCTTGCGGGAGGCGACGAGCCCCTGGAGTCCCTTGTACAGACCCGAGATGACCTCGTCCTTGTACTTGTGGACCGCCGGGACGTCGATGCCCTCGAAGGTGGCCTTGACGCCGAACTGCTCGCTCTCGCGGGCCTGGTCGGCGATCTCGCCCGCGTGCAGCAGGGCCTTGGTGGGGATGCATCCCCGGTGCAGGCAGGTACCGCCGACCTTGTCCTTCTCGATCAGGGCGACGTCAAGCCCCAGCTGGGCCCCGCGCAGCGCCGCGGCGTAACCGCCACTGCCACCGCCGAGGATCACTAGGTCGAAAACGGTGCTGGCGTCGTTCGCCACGTCACGTCCTCCATGCATGTGCGCCGTACGCCGGTCGTCAGTGACCGGGCGGCGGCTGGTGTCCGGCCGTCTTTCTTCGGCCCTGTGGTGGGGGCCCTATCCTGCCGAGCCCCATCTTCGCACTTGTCAGCCCCGGACGAGACGCCGGGCTGGTGTGACGGACACCCCAGTGCTTGGAAGCAGACGGCTGGGGAGCGTACCCAGGGGCGCGGGGAACTGCGCGACAAGCCACACACGACCCGCACCCGCAAGACGACGCACGCGACCGAGCTAGTAGGCGAAACGGGACCCCGGCACTACCCGCACGCGAGGTCCCGTCACCTAAAACCGCTCAACGCACTCTCAGCCCAGGTCGCCGACAGCAGTCAGCTCAGCCAGCCGCACCAACGTACGAACCGCAGTCCCGGTCCCACCTTTGGGGGTGTACCCAAAGGGACCGCCCTCATTGAACGCGGGCCCCGCGATGTCGAGGTGCGCCCAGGTGATCCCCTCACCCACGAACTCCCGCAGGAACAGCCCCGCGACCAGCCCACCCCCGTACCGCTCACCCATGTTCGCGATGTCGGCGGTAGGAGACTCCATCCCCTTCTTCAGGTGATCCGGCAGCGGCATCGGCCACGCCGCCTCCCCCACCTCCTCCGCCGCCTCGTGCACCGCGGAGCGAAACGCGTCGTCGTTCGCCATGATCCCGTACGTCCGGTTCCCCAGCGCCAGCATCATCGCGCCGGTGAGCGTCGCCACGTCGACGATCGCGTCCGGCTTCTCCGCCGAGGCGGCCCACAGGGCGTCGGCGAGGACGAGCCGGCCCTCGGCGTCGGTGTTGAGGACCTCCACCGTCTTGCCGCTGTACATGCGCAGCACGTCACCCGGGCGGGTGGCGGAGCCGGACGGCATGTTCTCGGCCAGCGCCAGCCAGCCGGTGACGTTGACCGCGAGACCGAGCCGCGCGGCGGCGACGACCGCGGCGAAGACCGCCGCCGCCCCGCTCATGTCGCACTTCATCGTCTCGTTGTGCCCGGCGGGCTTGAGCGAGATGCCGCCCGAGTCGTAGGTGATGCCCTTGCCGACGAAGGCGAGGTGCTTGCTCGCGGCCTCGTGCGTGTACGTCAGCTTCACCAGCCGGGGCCCGGCGGCGGAACCGGCGCCGACGCCGAGGATGCCGCCGTAGCCGCCCTCCTCCAGCGCCTGGACGTCGAGCACCTGCACGCCGATGCCGTGCTCCTCGGCCGCGGCCTGCGCGACGGCGGCGAAGGCCTCCGGGTTGAGGTCGTTCGGCGGGGTGTTGATCAGGTCGCGGGCGCGGTTCAGCTCCTCGGACACGGCGGTGGCACGGGCGACGGCCGCCTTGTACGCGGCGTCGCGCGGCTTGCCGCCGAGCAGGGCGATCTCGGCGAGCGGCCCCTTGCCGTTCTTCGCGTCCTTGCCGTTCCTGCCGATCTCCTTGTACGCGTCGAAGGCGTACGCCCCGAGCAGCGCGCCCTCGCCGATCGCACCGGCGTCGGCGGCGTCCTCGATGGGCAGGGCGAAGGCGGCCTTCTTGGCGCCGGCGAGGGTGCGGGCGGCCACACCGGCGGCCCGGCGCAGCGACTCGGCGCCGAAGGTCTCGTCCTTCTCGGGCAGCGCGCCGAGGCCCACGGCCACGACGATGGGTGCCTTGAAGCCGGCCGGAGCGGGCAGCTTGGTCACCTCGCCCTCGGCACCGGAGGCGCCGAGGGTTCCCAGGACGTCGGCGAGCTTGCCGTCGTACGCCTGGTCCACGGCCTCGGCGCCCGGTGCGAGGACCAGCCCTCCCGACTTGGATGCAGCGCCCTTGGCGACACCGACGACGATCGCGTCGGCCCGGAGGCCGGGCGCCGCGGCGGTGCTGAGAGTGAGAGCAGTCACGGTGGTGAATTCTCGCTTCCGTCTGAAAAGTTTCTGTGGCCGAGTGGAGTGGGGCGACCGGGCCCGACAAGCGACCCTGAATCCGGCCCTGGGGGGTGGTCCGTACCGGGGTTGGTACACCCGGCACGAGCCTACGCTCGGTGGCCGGTTTCGCTCATTCCTGCGGACGTTCACCTGGCAGTGACGCTGTGGCCACTTCTCACCCTTCACTTCCGGTGACCTCAGTCACACTCCCCGGTTGTGGGGAGTTGCTTGCTTACCGCTTCTGCATGCTTTCTTCGGATCCTGCTCGGAATCGACCACCGAGCGGGCGCTGTTGGGGGAGGGGCGAACATGGCGCCGAGTGCGCGCAGATGGAAATTTTCCCGGTACACCCGGTACACCACAGTCGTCGCCGTGACGGCGACCGGACTGCTGGCGCTGGGCCTCGGGGCACCCGGTGCGGCGGCGGCCGAGGAGCCGCGCATCGACCTGAGGGTGCTCGTCGTGGACAACGGCGACAGCCCGGTGGAGGCCATCACGGCCGAGCTGGCGGACACGGGCATCCCGTACACGACCGTCGACCTGAACGACACGAGCCGCCCGACGATCGACGCCGCGTTCCTGAGCGACACGGTGGGCGGGACACCCCGGGCCAGGTTCCAGGGCGTGGTGCTGCCCAACGAGGCCCCGTTCGGGGCGGGTTCGGCGGAGCAGACGGCTCTGGAGGCCTACGAGACGACGTACGGCATCCCGCAGGTCGACGCCTACACCTGGGCGCACCCGGGGGTCGGCCTCGACTACAGCTCCTACTCCGGCACGCTGGACGGCCAGGAGGCCGCCGTCACCGACGCGGGCCGGCAGGGCTATTTCGGCTATCTCGACGGCCCGCTCGCCTTCGAGGACAACTCGCCCTCCGTACAGGAGAGTTACGGCTTCGTGGCCGGCCCTCGGACGGGCTTCACCAGCTACGTCGACGCCGCCGTACCGGGCGGGACCGGCCGGGGGAGCCTGGTCGGTGAGTACGCGCACGACGGGCGCCGCGAACTCGTCGTGACCTTCGCGTACAACGCGTACCAGCAGCAGTTCCGGGTGCTGGCCCGGGGGATCGTGGAATGGCTGACCCAGGGAGTGCATCTGGGCCAGAGCCGGAACTACTTCTCCGTCCACGTCGACGACGTCTTCGCGCCGGACAGTCGCTGGGACGCCGAACGCAACTGCACACCGGGCGACTTCGACTGCGTCGGCGGTGACGGCGAGGGCACCACGCCGATCCGTATGACGGCGGCGGACGCCGTGTACGCGGCCGAGTGGCAGCAGAGCAGCGGCTTCACGTTCGACATGGTCTACAACGCGGGCTCAGGGGAGGAGTGGAAGAGCGAGAACGGCGGCACGGACGCCCTCACCGACCAGCTCCTCGCCGACAAGGCCGACTACCGCTGGGTGAACCACACGTACACCCACCAGTACCTCGGCTGTGTCCAGGACACCTCCACCGTGCCCTGGAGCTGCGCCAGGAACACGGATGGCTCAACTCAGTACATGAGCCGCGCAGACATCTCGACGGAGATCGCGGACAACTACAACTGGGGCCTCACGCACGGTCTTTCGACCGAGCGCGGCGAGCTGGTGACCGGCGAGCACTCGGGCCTGCGAACCCTGCCCCAGCAGCCCGACGACAACCCGAACCTCGCGGGCGCCCTCGCCGACAACGGCATCGAGTGGACCGCCTCCGACAACTCCCGCGAGCCGGACCAGCGTTCGGCGGGCAGCAGCATACTGACCGTGCCGCGCTACCCGATGAACGTGTACTACAACACGGGCACGGCGGCCGAGATGGCCGACGAGTACAACTGGATCTACACCTCGGCGGCCGACGGCGGCAGCGGCATCTGCGAGAACAACCCGACCTCCACCTGCCTGGACGAGCCGCTGGACACCGCCACCGGCTACCTCTCGCACATCGTCCCGCAGGAGGCCCGCACCGCACTCGGGCACGCCATCTCGGGCGACCCGCGCCCGCACTACGCCCACCAGTCCAACCTGGCCGAGGACCGCACCCTGTACCCGGTCCTGAACCAGGTCCTCACCGACTACCGCTCCCTGTACGCCGACAACACCCCACTGGAGAACCCCCGCCAGAGCGAGATCGGCACCGAACTCCAACGCCGAGCGGCCTGGCAGACCGCAGTCACGAACAACACGGTCACGGCATACAGAGTCGGCACCACCATCACGGTCACGGCCCCGCCCGGCACCCAGATCCCGTTCACAGCCCCGACGGGAACAACCAAGCAACTCCTGCTGGGCACCACGACGTTCGGCACCCCGTACGCAGGCAGACAGTCAGCCTGGACCACCCCGGACCTACTGCAGTCCGGGCTAACGCTGAACCTGCCATAGAGGCGCTGCCCCTTCGAGGCAGCTGCCCCGAAGGGGCGCGGGGCTGTATTTGATTTGCGGCTACCGCCGCGTGGGCGCGACAAGCCACAACGCACCCGCACTCGGCATCGGTCCCGACCCCCCACACATCACCCGCACCCAGGGGAGAGCAACCCGTGCTGCGAACCGGCCGCCACGTAACCATGCTCACCGAAGGCACCTACCCGCACGTCCACGGAGGGGTAAGCACCTGGTGCGACCAACTGGTCAAGGGCATGCCCGAAGTCGACTTCCACATAATCTCCCTCACCGGCAACGGCCGCGAACCCGTGACCTGGGAGCTACCACCCAACATCTACCAACACACCTCCGTACCGACCTGGGGCCCCCGCCCAGGCCGCGCCCGCGCCCCCCTGGGCCGGTCCCGCCGCCGCTTCATCGCCACCTACGAACGCTTCCTCCTCTCCTTCCTGGACCCTCAGGCCCCCTGCGACTTCGGCGAGGCCTTCTACGAACTGGCCCAACTGGCCCGCGACGGACGCCTGTCGGCGGCCCTGCGCACGGAATCGGCGCTGCGCTCGCTGATGCGGATCTGGACGACGCCCCACCTCCCAACCGCCGAAGCACGCCCGACAGTTCACGACGCGTTGACGGCAACGGACCTCCTGGAACACGCACTTCGCCCCCTCGGCACCCGCATCCCCGAGGACTCCGTCGCCCACGCGGTCAGCAGCGGCCTCGCCACCCTGCCCGCGCTCGCCGCGCACAAGCTGGACGGCGTGCCCTTCCTCCTCACCGAGCACGGCATCTATCTGCGCGAGCGCTACCTCGGCTACCGCAGCGGTGAACAGCGCTGGCCCGTCAAGGCGTTCATGCTCGGCTTCTACCGCGAGCTGAACACCCTCGGCTACCGCGAGGCCGACCTCATCACCCCCTGCAACCAGTACAACCGCCGCTGGGAGGAGCGCGGCGGCGCCGACGCCGACAAGATCCGCACGGTCTACAACGGCGTCGACCCGCACGCCTTCCCGCACGCCGGCCCCGAGCCCGAGGTCCCGACCCTCACCTGGTGCGGACGCGTCGACCCGATCAAGGACCTGGAGACCCTCCTCCACGCGTACGCCATGGTCCGCGCCGAACTCCCGGAGACCAGGCTGCGGTTGTTCGGCCCGGTACCGGCGGGCGGCGAGGCCTACAAGACTCGCCTGGAGAAACTCGCCGCCGAACTCGGCGTCACCGACGGGCTGACCTTCGAGGGCCGTATCAGCGAGGTCTGGCGCGCCTACGCGGCCGGTCACATCGTCATGCTGTCGTCGATCTCCGAGGGCTTCCCGTTCTCCATCATCGAGGCGATGTCCTGCGGCCGTACGACGGTCTCGACGGACGTGGGCGGCGTCAGCGAGGCCGTCGGCGACACCGGTCTGGTGGTCCCGCCGCGCGAGCCGGAGAAGATGGCGGCAGCCGCCCTGACCCTGCTCCGGGACGACGAACGGCGCCTGAAACTCGGCCAGTCGGCCCGTCAGCGGGTGATCGACCGTTTCACGCTCCGCCGTTCCGTGGACGCCTTCCGCACCATCTACCAGGAACTCGCCGGCGGGCCCCAGGCCTACGAGCCCACCCTGGAGACCGTCGCCGACTGGACCCTCGAACTGCGCGACCCCTGGTACCGGGCCGTAGCGACGGACGGGACCGGCTGGTGAGCGGAAGCATCCGGATGCCGCCGGGCGCGGGCTCCGACACGCTCCCCGTGATACCCCGCCAACGCAAGCCGCCCAGCTGGGCCGAGCCCGACCCGATAGACCAACTGGCGGACAGACTCGACGACTTCATAGCCGCCGCCGTCCACCCGGACGAGATAGCCGCCCTGTTGGAGTCCGACGGCATGTCGGACGACCAGATACGCAAGCGGTACGGCGTCAAGAACTCCTTCGCACTCGCCGAGGAGCTGTACGACCGGGTCGAGCGCCGCTACCCCGAACCGGAGGGCCCACCCCACGACCCCTGGCGGACCGACCTGCTGGCCTGTCTCCTGAGAGGCGTGGTCTTCGCCCTCCCCGGCCTCGGCTACGTCCTCGGAGCCCCCCTCCTGGCCGCCCCGGGCCTCCCACTCCTGACAGGAGCCCTGGTCGCCTGGACCTGGAATCAGGCCCTGTCCCACCGCGCATACTCCTGGTTGAGCCTGGACGCCCCCGACTCGGCCCGCCGCACCTTGCTCCTAGGGGCTCCGGCCGGCGCCCTGCTGGGCACCCTGGCCGCACTGGCTGCCGGCGGATCAGGAGACCCGACCGCCGTGCTCTTCGCAGCCGGCCAGTCCTGCTACCTGGGAGCGGCCACGATCCTCCTGGTACTGCACCGCGAACGAGCCCTCCTGGCCGCCTTGTTGCCGATGACGGCAGGCGCAACCCTGACCATGATCCACCCCATACCGAACGAGGCAAGAGCCCTCCTGCTGCTGACCTCCCTGGCGACGGTGGCGATCCTGGCCGCACTGAAAGTCACGCCTGCCAGGAGCGCCCCAAAGGGGCGCGGGGCTGTATTTGATTTGCGGCTACCGCCGCGTGGGCGCGACAAGCCACAACGAACCCGCAGCCGACCGACAACAAAGGGCCCCCAACTCGCAGCGTCTCTCCCGTACGCCCTGTTCGGCCTGAGCACCGGCATCCTCGTCCTCTACTCCCTGGACGACGCCCTCGCACTGACCCTCAGCATGGGCCCCGCCGAATACCTCCTCCACCGCTTCCGCAGCAACACCCTCACCGCCCTACGCTCCACCACCACCCCAAAAACCTTCCGCCACACCACAACCCTCACCCTCATCAAGTACCTCACCACCTACCTCACCACCCTCCTCACCCTCAGCCTCACCACCTCGACCCTCTGGCCGACCTCCCCAGGCACACAAGGCATCAGACTCACCGGCCTGCTCCTCCTGGGTGTCGTCCTCTGGACAAGCCTCCTGCTCCAGTCCGTCGGCGCAGTCCTCCACGCGGCAGCGACCTGCTGCGCCGCCGCCCTGGCCCAGACCCTCGCCCTGGCGACCCACGCGGGCAGCCCGCACTGGGTGGCCCTGACCGTGTACGGCACGGCGGCCGGAGTCCAGACGGTCCTGGTCGGCGTCCTGCTGGGCAGAGCGACGGCCCACCGCTGACGACCTCCAGGACCCCCGGTCGACCGAACGAAAGCCCCTCACATGAGCCCGAACAGCCGCCTCCTCGTCCCGTACTACGAGCACCCCTCCGTCCGCCCCGCCGAATGGGAGGCGATCCTCGCCGCCGCGCCCCGCCTGTACGGGGTGGTCCTGAACCCGGCCAACGGCCCCGGCGATCACCCCGACCCGGCGTTCGCCGAGATCGCCGCCCGCCTCCGCGCGGCCGACGTCCGGGTCCTCGGATACGCCGACACCGCCTACGCCCGCCGACCGGTCACCGCCGTCGTCCGCGACCTGGTCCGCCACCACGACTGGTACGGCGCCGACGGCGTCTTCCTCGACCAGGTCACCACAGGCCCCGACGGGCTCGACCACTACCGGCGTCTGGCCTCGGCGGCCTGGGGCGCCGGCTGCCGCACCCTCGCCCTGAACCACGGCACCCCGCCACACCCCTCGTACGCCAGGATCGCCGACGTCCTGGTGACCTTCGAGGGCACCTGGGACACGTACCGCACCCAGCGCCCCCAGCCCTGGCGCGCCCCCGGAACGAGCCTGTGCCACCTCGTGTACGGCGTCCCGCCGGACGCCGATCCCGCAGCGGAGGCGAGGACCCGGGGCGCCGCCCTGCACTGCGCGGTACCCGGCACCGGGGATCACCCCTGGGGAACCCTGCCCCACACCGTGACCGTGCCCGTGGGCTGAGCGGACACCGGGTGGACCGGGTGGACGGGGTGGGTTCAGCCCAGCGACAGCACGACCAGTGCCGTCGTCGCCGCTGTCTCCGCGAGGCCGCCGAAGACATCGCCGGTGACCCCGCCGAAGCGGCGCGTGCAGCGCTGGAGGAGGAGTTCGGCGGCGGCGCAGGCCACGATGACCGCGAAGGCCGTACGGACGATGTCGAACGGTCCGAAGAACGCCCCGTAGCCGGCCGCCAGGGCCGTGACGAGGGCCGTCACCAGCAGCGCCGAGCGCACGGGGACCGTTCCCGCGACCGCCGCCCCCAGCCCCTCGGGCCGCGCGGCCGGTACGCCGGTGCGGGCCGCCAGGGTGAGGGCCAGCCGGGCGGCGGTCGCCGAGACGACGGCGGCGAGCGCACCCCGGGCCCATGAGTCGCCGTACAGCTGTGCGAGCGCGGCCACCTGGGCCAGCAGCATGAGCAGGAGGGCGACCACCCCGAACGGGCCGATGTCCGACTGCCTCATGATGCGCAGCGCGTCCTCGGCGGGCTTGCCGCTGCCCAGCCCGTCGGCGGTGTCGGCGAGACCGTCGAGATGGAGCCCCCGGGTGAGTACGGCGGGCACGGCGGCCGTGGCGACGGCGGCGAGCAGCGCACCCGCGCCCAGGAACAGGAGCAGCAGGCCGACCAGAGCGGCACACGCACCGACGACCAGACCGGCCACCGGCGCGCACAGCATGCCGCCGCGCGCCGCGTCCCGGTCCCAGCGGGTCACCTTCACCGGCAGCACGGTCAGCGTGCCGAAGGCGAACCGGAGCCCGTCAAGGGGATCGGAGGGCGGGGAGTCGGAAGGGGGCTCGGACGGCCTGGGCGGCTCGGTGGGCGGCGGGGGCGTGGACACCGGCGCAGAGTACCCGCAGGGGTGAGAACTGCCCAGGGCGGGCGGCGAACAAGCGGTCGAAGTGATCGGTAACGGCGTATAAGCGGATAAAGTGCGCGCATGGGTCATTGGCTGGAGCGGAACATCATCGAGCCGGGCAAGCTGCCGCTGCTCCTGGCGCTCGCCGCGTTCGTCCTGACGTTTGTGATCACCCGGGTCGTCACCCGGATGATCCGCGCGGGCAAGGGCCCGTTCGGCAACGTGAAGGCGGGCGGGATGCACATCCATCACGTCGTGCCCGGGGTCGTACTGACCGTCGTGGGCGGATTCGGGGCCGTGGCCAGCGGACAGCGCGGCTTCGGCGCGAGCCTGTGCGCGGTGCTGTTCGGGATGGGCGCGGGCCTGGTGCTGGACGAGTTCGCGCTGATCCTGCACCTCGACGACGTCTACTGGAGCGAGGCCGGCCGGCAGAGTGTCGAGGTGGTGGTGCTGACGGCGGCACTGGTCGGCCTGGTCCTCCTGGGGTTCGTGCCGTTCGGGGTGAACGGACTCAGCGACGAGGACATCCAGAACCGGGCCGGAGCCATCCTCAGCGTCGGCGTCAACTTCCTCTTCGCCCTCCTCGCCCTGAGCAAGGGCAAGGCCCGCACGGCGATCTTCGGGGTGATCGTCCCCTTCGTCGCGATCATCGGCGCCATCCGGCTGGCCCGCCCCGGCTCGCCCTGGGCGAAGCGCTTCTACGTCCGCCGCCCGCGCGCCCGTTCCCGCTCCACCCTGCGCGCCTACCGCCACGACCGCCGCTGGGCCGGCCCCCGGCGCCGCATTCAGGACCTGATCGGCGGCAAGCCCGACCCGGCCCCCGCTCCCGCCGTACGCCGGTGACGCAGCGCCGAGACCCCGCACCGGACGAGTACGGCCACGATGGCCGCCAGATGCTCCTTGCCCGCGAGGTTGTCCTTGAGGACCACCTCCACCACCATCGCGACGATCACCGCACCGGCGGTCACGTACGCCCGTTGACTTCCTCGCCTGCGTGAACGCAGGCGATTGCGGTCAGCACCGCTAGGCGGTGCTCCCTCGGGTTCCTGCTTCATCGGCCCCTGCCACCCGGGGGTGGTCTGACAAGGTCTCCACAGGCTTGACGTCCCGCCAGTCCGGCGGTAGGTCCGCCAACTGCGTTGTCGGACAAGGCGACGCTAGCAGTGGTGCTGCAGCTCTCCGGGCCGTCGGCCTCAGGATGCCCTTCACCTCCACCCTGAAGGATGGAGCACTGGGCAAGTGTTCGGTAGCGCCCACCCAGGAACGCGGCGAGGCCCACCACGGCCGCCGACGGGCCGGTGTCCGTGCCGTCACCGCCCGCCACCGCCGCCGGAGCAGGGGCCCGCGTACGGCGACGTACAGCGGCCCCCATTCGGCGCGGGCCCGGCGGACGACCATACCCATCAGGCCGTGCTCGATGTCTGCGTGCTCATCTCTTCGACTCCAGGTGTCTGCGGTGCAGCCACTTCGGCAGTCCCGGTGCCTCCAGGAAGCCCTCCGCGCGGGCGGCGGCGATGCCGATGCGCGGCAGGTCCGCGCTCTTCTCGAAGAGCAGGAACCGGGGTTCCCAGATGGGCCGGTACTTCGCGTTGGCGCGGTACAGCGACTCGATCTGCCACCAGAGGGAGAAGAAGCTGAGCAGCGACCGCCACAGCCTCAGCACCGGCCCCGCGCCGATGCGCCCGCCACGTTCGAAGACGGAACGGAACATGGCGAAGTTGAGCGACACCTGAGTGATCCCGATCTCCTGGGCCCGCTGGAGAAGCTCGATCACCATGAACTCCATCAGCCCGTTGTCGGAGTCCCGGTCGCGCCGCATGAGGTCGAGCGACAGGCCGTTGGGACCCCAGGGAACGAAGGAGAGCACGGCCCTCAACTCGCCCGCACCTTCCCCCGCGCGGCTGTCTGCACATTCGAGCATCACGCACTGCCCGTCGTCCGGGTCGCCGAGCCGCCCCAGCGCCATGCTGAACCCGCGCTCGGTGGCGCCGTCCCGCCAGTCGTCGGCGCGCTGGAGGAGGTACGTCATCTCCTCGGCCGGGATGTCCGCGTGGCGGCGGATGCGCACGGTGTACCCGGCCCGCTTGACCCGGTTGCAGGCCTGCCGGACGGTCCGCATGGCCCGCCCCTCCAGCGTGAACTCGGCGGTCTCCACGATGGCCTCGTCGCCGAGTTCGAGGGCGTCGAGACCGTGCCGCGCGTACACCGTCCCGGCCTCCTCGCCCGCCCCCATCACGGCCGGGATCCAGCCGTGGACACGGGCCTCGGCGAGCCACGGGTCGATGGCGCCGGGCCAGGCCTCCGGGTCGCCGATCGGATCACCGGCGGCCAGCGAGACCCCGCCGACGACGCGGTAGGCGACGGCGGCCTTGCCGGTGGGGGACCAGATGACGCTCTTCTCGCGGCGCAGGGCGAAGTAGCCGAGGGAGTCGCGGTCGCCGTTGCGGTCGAGGAGGGCGCGCAGCCGGGTCTCGTCGTCCTCGGTGAGCGGGTCGACGGCACGACGGGAGCGGAAGGCGGCGTAGAGGACGGCGAGGATCAGCAGCGTACTGATGATGTTGATGACGACGTCGACCCAGTTGGGCGTGGAGATCCCCGCGAAGCCCGAGTCGTCGGCGGCGACGGAGATCAGCCGCATCGTGCCGTAGTTCCAGCGCTCCAGGAACGTCGAACGGTGGCTGTCGTCCGCCTGGTTGGCGACGGTGACGAGGAGCGCGGCGAGGAGCGAGGAGGCGAGCAGCCCGCCGACCGCGACGGCGGCGGCGAGCCGCGCGTTGGACCGGTCGCCCTTGGCGTAGAACTCCCGCTTTCCCACGACGAGCGCGGCGACGAAGGCGGCGGTGAGGACGAGCGAGATCCAGTTCTGCGCGTGCTCCCGGATCTCCGCGAAGAACATGGCGAGCGCGAACAGCAGCAGGAACAGCGAGCCGATCACGATGTTCAGGATCCAGGCGGCCCGTTTGCGGCGCCGCATGGTGATCGCGAGGAACATCGTGAACACCCCGGAGGCGAAGCCGGCGGTCAGCAGGTAAGGCGTGAAAGAAGTTCTCCTCGTTGTGCCGCCGTACGTCGTTCCCGAAGGAGACCCACACCGCGCTGAGGAGATTGACGAAGGTGACGACCCGCAGGTACCAGACGGCGAACGCGGCGGCTCGCCGTGAGGCGGTGGTACTGGCACGGGCACGGGCACTGGCACGTCGTTGAACGTTCGGCGTGAGCCGGGCATCTCCCATGGAGAGCGATCATATGGGGCATGTTGTGTGATATGCCCCATATATCCCTCCGTTCAGAGGGCCTCCGTCTCCGTCTCCTTCACGTCCTCCGTCTCGGGCTTCTCGGGCGCCTGGGGTACCTCGGGCAGCTCCGCCGCCAGGGCCGCCGCGGCCTGCACCAGCGGCAGGGCCAGCAGCGCGCCCGCGCCCTCGCCCACGGTCACCCCGTGGTCGAGCAACGGCTCCAGGGCCATCCGGTCCAGGGCCTTCGCCTGGGCCGGCTCCCCGCTGTTGTGCCCGGCGAGCCACCAGTCCGGCGCCCGGAACGCGATCCGCTGCCCGACCAGCGCACAGGCGGCCGACACCACGCCGTCCAGGATCACCGGCATCTTGCGCACCGCGCTCTGCAGCAGGAACCCGGTCATCGCGGCGAGGTCGGCGCCGCCCACCGTCGCCAGGAGCTGCAACTGGTCCCCGAGCACCGGCCTGGCCCGTCGCAGCGCGTCACGGATCGCGGCGCACTTGCGCATCCATGCCAGGTCGTCGATCGGCAGCCCGCCCCGCCCGGTGACGACGGACGCGTCGGTCCCGCACAACGCGGCAACCAGCACGGAAGCGGGCGTGGTCCCGCCGACGCTCACATCGCCGAGCACCACCAGATCCGTACCGGAGTCGGCCTCCTCGTCGGCCACGGCGACCCCAGCGAGGAAGGCGGCCTCCGCCTCCTCCAGGGTCAGCGCGTCCTCGACGTCGATCCGCCCGCTGCCGCGCCGCGCCCGGTGCCCGGCGACCCCGTCGGGCAGCGCGTCCGGCTCGCAGTCCAGCGCCATGTCGACGACACGCACCGGGACGCCGAGCCGCCGCGCGAGCACGGCGACCGGGCTGGAGCCGTCCAGCACGGCCCGCACGGACTGGTCGGCACTGCCGGCGGGCCGCGCCGACACACCCAGCCCGGCGATCCCGTGATCCCCCGCGAACAGCACGACACGCGGCCGTTCGACCGGCCGCACCGGTACGGAGGACTGCGCCGCCGCCAGCCACTCACCCAGGTCGTCGAGGCGCCCGAGTGACCCGGGCGGCACGATCTGACGCTCCCGGCGCGCCTCCGCGTCGCGGCGCACACCGCCGTCGGGACGCTCGATCAGATCGGTGAAGTCGTCGAGATTAAGCGAGCTCATTCGCCGAACAGTACCGGCAGCGATCGAACAGGGCGCCGCCACGTGGAAGCCATGTCATTGCACCCGGGATCACGATCCCCTACGTAACGTTTTGATACGCAATGTCGGAGCACCTCCGTTGGCAGGAGCCGCCCATGCCCCCCGCCCCCAACCCCAGGGCGACCGCCCCACAGGAGACCGGGACGACCGACGGGTTCCACGAGCCGCGCCGGGAGGACTGCCCGTGGTGCGGCTCCAAGAGCCTGCGCACCCGCCTGCGTACGCCGGACCCCCGACAGCGAGGGCAGCGGGGGTGGCGGGGATGGCGTGGGCCGGGCACGTTCGTCGTCGACGAGTGCCGGGACTGCGCGCACGCCTTCCAGAACCCCCGCCTCACCGCGGAGGGCCTCGCCTTCTACCACCAGGACCTGCCCGAGGCCCCCCACCTGGTCGCGCCCCGCCGGCACCGCGCGGCGGCCCGGGCGATGCTCCGCTTCCCGGAACCGGAGAGCTGGCTGGACGTGGGGACGGGGGAGGGTGCGTTCCCGGCGGCGGCGAAGCGCTACTTCCCGTACACGGCGTTCGACGGCGTGGACACCACGCGCCGTGTCCAGAAGGCCCGGGCCTCGGGCCACATCGAGGAGGCCCACCGGGGCCGCCTCACGGATGAGCGGATCGTCAACAGCCTGCACGCCCGTTACGACGTCGTCAGCATGTTCCATCACCTGGAGCACACCCCGGATCCCCGCGAGGAACTCCGCGCGGCTCTGAGGGCTCTGCGCCCCGGCGGCCACCTCCTGATCGAGGTCCCGGATCCGCACGGGGCGTTCGGCACGCTGCTGGGCAGGTGGTGGCCCTGGTACGCCCAGCCCCGCCATCTCCACCTGATGCCGCTGGCCAACCTGGTGACGGAACTGGAGTCCCAGCGGTGCACGATCATCGCGGCGGATCACCGGGAGCCGCGTGCTCTGCTGCGGAGGGCGCGTTTGGCGAACACGTACCGGATCATCGCGAGGCGGGAGGGGTAGCCGCGGGCCGGTGGGGGCTGGTCGCGCAGTTCCTCGCGCCCCTAAAGACCCCGCCCGTCCCGATCCGTTTGGCTGCGGGCGGGTGGGGGTTGAGCGCGCAGTTCCTCGCGCCCCTGGAGGGGCGGGCCTGGTCGCCTTGCTGCGGGCATGCGTGTCGCCTGGGGCGGCTCCCGTCCCACCGAGAGCGGCGCCCCGTTAGCGCCGGGCTGCGCGACCCACCCCCCGGCACCAGCCCCGGGCGCCCTCTCACCCCCGAAGCGCGACCGCCTGCCCTGCCACCACCAGCAGCACGTGCTCGCACTCGGCCCCGAACGCCGAGTTCAGGCGCCCCAGCTCGTCCCGGTACCGGCGCCCGGATGCCGTCGCCGGGACGATCCCCGACCCCACCTCGTTCGACACGGCGACAACAGTCCGCCGCGTCGAACGGACCGCCGCCGTCAACTCCCGTACCCGCCGCCGCAGTTCCTTCTCCCCGCCCCCCGCCCACTCCGCGTCGTCCCACGCCCCCACCCGATCCATCGCATCCGTCAGCCACAGCGACAGACAGTCGATGAGCAACGGCGAGCCCTCGTCCTCCAGCAGCGGTACGAGGTCACAGGTCTCGGCGGTACGCCATGACCCCGGCCGCCGTTCCCGGTGCGCGTGCACCCGCGCCGCCCACTCCCCGTCCCCGTTCCGCGTCCCACCCGTGGCCACGTACAGCACGTCCGGGAAGGCTTCCAACCGCCGCTCCGCCTCCACCGACTTCCCGGACCGCGCACCCCCCAGCACCAGCGTCCGCCGAGGCACGTCCGGTACGTCCTCGTACACCCCGACCGTCAACGTCGTACCGTCCGCCACCGCCCGCGCACCCGCCGCCGCGAGCCTGCGCCGCAGTTCCGCACCCGGCGGCACGTCATGGTCCAGATGGACGGCGATGACGTCCGTGGCCGGGCCCAGCGCCCCCACCGCCCGCAGCCGGGCCAGCGCGTCCGGCCGCCCCACGACATCCGCGAGGACCATGTCGTACGCGGGACCGTTCTCGTCCAGCCCGGCCGGCGCCGCGCCCGGCGGCAGGTACAGCAGCCGCTGCCCGTCCGGACCGGTCACCGCGTACCCCGTACCGGGCGCGTCCATCGGGACCGCGCGCACCCGGTGCCCGGTCAGCAGCGCCAACTCCCGCCCGTCCGGCACCCGTCCGGGCTGCGGCAGCCCCGCCGGCACCTCGACGGCGGGCCCGTCGTGCGGATGCGACAACAGCACCTGCCGTACGCCGCCCAGCGAGTGCCCCGCGCGCGCGGCGGCGAGCACGGCGCCGGGGGTGAGGTCGAGCAGCAGTGTGCCGTCCACGAGCAGCGCGGTGGCCGCCCGCGCGTGCACGCCGAGCGCGCCGGTACAGGCCGCGCACGCACAGTCGGGGCGGGGGAGTCCCGCGGGGGCACCGGTGCCGAGCAGAGTGAGTTCCACGAACCTGATTTTCGCCTGTCCCCGCAGGTCTTGCGCGTCCGGATAGGCTCTCGGACCAGGAGCCGGATCAAGATCAGGCTCCTGGTCTGCAGTGGTTCACATCTTGGAGGCGTACATGGCGGCATGGACGTGGCGGTTCGAGAAGACCGACGGGGCGGAGGTCCAGCCCGCGGTGGAGCCCGAGGAGTTCACGACGCAGGGGGACGCCGAGTCCTGGATCGGTGAGTACTGGAAGGACCTTCTCGCAGGCGGCACGGACCAGGTACGCCTGTTCGAGGACACCACGGAGATCTACGGCCCGATGAGCCTGCACGACGCCCAGGACGCGTAGCGGTACCTGGAGGGGCGCCCCGAAGGGCGCCCCTCCAGGGGCGCTTTTAGGGGCGCGGGGAACTGCGCGACAAGCCCCCACCGGCCCGCGGCCAACGAACTACCTCTCTCAACCCCGAACCCCACACAGGTGCAGCAACGCAGCCACCTGCCGGTAAGGATCCGTCCGCCCAGCCCGCTCCTCCACGGCCAGCAACGCCTCAACCTCGGCCTCGCCAGGAATCTCCGCGTCGTCATCCGCCGTGTCCGTGAACACCCGCACCCCGTACCACGCATGCAACGGCGCCCCGATCCCCGCGAGCGTCCCAGTCAGCGTGGACAACCGGTCGGCACGCACATCGAGCCCGAGCCGGTTCGTGTAGGAGTCCGTGTCGAAGGCGCCCAGCGCGCCTGCCCAGTCCCCGGCAAGCCCCGCCCGCATGGCCAGCGCATCCCCGTTGCGCACCAGCAACGACAGCAGGCCGCCCGGCGCCAGCATCCGCGCCAGCCCCGCCAGCAGGGCGTCCGGCAGTTCGACGTACATCAGTACGCCATGGCACAACACCACGTCGAAACTGCCCGGCAGAAAGTGCACCCCGGTGTCGCGGCCGTCGCTCTCGAGGAGCCGGACGCGGTCACGGATGCCCTCCGGCTCGGCGGCGAGGGCCGCACGGGCCGCGCCGAGCATCTTCGGGTCCTTCTCGACACCGGTGACCTGATGACCGGCCCGGGCCAGCCGCAGTGCCTGCGTGCCCTGGCCCATACCGACGTCCAGCACCCGCAGCCGCTGCCCGACCGGGAACCGCCCGGCTATCTGCTCGTCGAGCTGCCGGGCCACCAGTTCCTGCCGTACGACATTCCGCAGCCCGCCCAGCTTGTGCAGCCAGGCATCCGCCGCGCCCCCGGAGAATGACGTAGTGCTCAGGGCCGCTCTCCGCGCTTGACCTGCGGCTTCGGCAGCCGGAGGCGACGCATCTGGAGGGAGCGCATCAGCGCGTAGGCGACCGCGCCCTTCGTCCGCTCGTTCGGATGGCGCGCCGCCAGCTGCTTCTTCAGCCGGAGCGCGATGAAGACCGAGTCGACGATGATCAGCACGATCACGAAGAGCCACATCAGCAGCGCGATGCTCTGCAGCGCGCCGACCCGCACCATGCTCAGGACGAGGATGACCACGGCCATCGGCAGGAAGAACTCGGCGACACAGAAGCGCGAGTCCACGAAGTCGCGCGCGAAACGGCGCACCGGGCCCTTGTCGCGGGCGGGGAGATAGCGCTCGTCCCCGTTGGCGAGGGCCTGGCGCTGGCGGTCCATCGCGGCACGGCGCTCCTCGCGCTGTCGCTTGGCCCCCTCCTTGCGCGTCTTCGGCGTATTGGCCACGCTGCGGCGCTGGGTCTGGGCCTCGCTCCGCTTGGGAGTGGGCCTGCCCTTCGGGGCCTGCGGGTCACGGGTCTGCTTGGAGTCGGTCACGGCCGCCTTGTCGGCGGGTGCCTTCTCTTCCTTGGCGCGGCTACGGAACACAAAACCCAAGGGTAAGGGGTATCGGGGCATGGACCCCAGCCGAGTGGGGAACGATCCGGCAACGCCGGTCGTCTCTAGGAGACAGACAGTAGGGGGCCACCTACTCCCTACGCCGGAGCGGGACGGATCGCAGTCGTCCTTGGGGATGAGCGCATCGGGCCCGGAACAGTGCGGTAATGGAGTCAGGGCCCGTACTGTTGGTCCTGTTGCAGATGCTGGAGCTGGAGTCCGTCAGAAGGGGGCGCGCGAAGCCCATGAGCGGTGTCATGAAGCGTATGGGGATGATCTTCCGCGCGAAGGCGAACAAGGCCCTTGACCGGGCCGAGGACCCGCGCGAAACCCTCGATTACTCGTACCAGAAGCAGCTGGAACTGCTCCAGAAGGTGCGCCGCGGAGTCGCCGACGTGGCGACCAGCCGCAAGCGTCTGGAGCTGCAGCTCGCCCAGCTGAACAAGCAGTCCTCCACGCTGGAGGACCAGGGCCGCAAGGCGCTCGCGCTGGGCCGTGAGGACCTGGCCCGCGAGGCGCTCTCACGCCGCGCCGCCCTCCAGCAGCAGGTGACCGATCTGGAGACGCAGCACCAGACGCTCCAGGGCGAGGAGGAGAAGCTCACCCTCGCGTCGCAGCGCCTCCAGGCCAAGGTCGACGCCTTCCGCACCAAGAAGGAGACGATCAAGGCGACGTACACCGCCGCCCAGGCCCAGACCCGGATCGGCGAGGCGTTCACCGGCATCTCCGAGGAGATGGGCGATGTGGGCCTTGCGATCCAGCGCGCCGAGGACAAGACGGCCCAGCTCCAGGCGCGGGCGGGTGCGATCGACGAGTTGCTCGCCTCCGGCGCCCTGAACGACCCCACGGGCATGGCCAAGGACGACCTCCAGGCCGAGCTGGACCGGCTCTCCGGTGGTACGGATGTAGAGCTGGAGCTGCAGCGCATGAAGGCCGAGCTGGCCGGCGGATCGTCGTCGGGGCAGCAGGCCATCGAGGGCGGTGCGGGCCAGCAGCAGTCCCAGCAGCAGCCGAAGGACACTCCGCGCTTCGACAAGCAGTAACCCACAGCGGCATCTAGCAGTGGCCCACGCCTGAGGAGGGCGACATGATCGTACGGATCATGGGGGAGGGGCAGGTGAGGCTGGCGGACAGCCACCTCACCGAACTGAACAAGCTCGACGACGTACTCCTGGCGGAGATGGAGATCGGCGACGGCCCCGGCTTCCGCCGCACCCTCCACCTCCTGCTGGACAAGGTCCGCGATCTCGGCGAGCCCCTGCCGGACGACGCCCTGGACCCGTCGGACCTCATCCTCCCGTCGCCGGACGCGACGCTGGAGGAGGTCCGGGAACTGCTGGGCGACGACGGCTTGATCCCGGGCTGAGGTTCCGTTCAGCCCCGTTCAGCCCAACGCCCAGGTGAGCTACCTTGACAGACGTGACCCCCCTCCAGCGTGCCCGGCGTCACCTCAGGGCGCACCCCCTCGTGCTGGACGTGGCCCTCGCCGCGGCGGTCCTCGCCTGCATGCTGGCCGCCTCGTTCGTAGACCCGCACGGAAAGCACGGCGGCGGCTGGACCGCCCGTAATCCCGACGCCCTCAGCCTGGTCCTCATGGTCCTCGGCGCCGCGGCCCTGGTCCTCCGCCGCCGCGCCCCCATGAAGGTGCTCGCGTTCACCGGCACCGCCTCCGTCGTCGAGTCCGTCACCGCCGACCCCCGCGCCCCCGTCGCGATGTCCGCCGTGATCGCCCTCTACACCGTCGCGTCGACCACCGACCGCCCCACCACCTGGCGCGTCGGCCTCCTCACGATGACCGTCCTCACCGGCTCCGCGATGCTGGCCGGCCCCCTGCCCTGGTACGCGCAGGAAAACCTCGGCATCTTCGCCTGGACCGGCATGGCCGCGACCGCCGGGGACGCCGTACGCAGCCGTAGGGCCTTCGTGGACGCCATAAGGGAGCGCGCCGAGCGAGCCGAACGCACCCGTGAGGAGGAGGCCCGCCGCCGGGTGGCCGAGGAGCGGCTGCGAATCGCCCGTGATCTGCACGACGTGGTCGCCCATCACATCGCCCTCGTCAACGTCCAGGCCGGAGTCGCCGCACACGTCATGGACAAGCGCCCCGACCAGGCCAAGGAGGCCCTCGCCCACGTACGGGAGGCCAGCCGCTCCGCGCTGAACGAGCTGCGGGCGACGGTCGGGCTGCTGCGTCAGTCCGGGGACCCGGAGGCGCCCACCGAACCGGCCCCCGGTCTGCACCGGCTCGCCGAGCTGGTCGGCACCTTCCACAACGCCGGTCTCCAGGTCGAGGTCGCCCGCGCCGACCAGGGCACCACCCTTCCCGCGGCCATCGACCTGGCCGCCTACCGGGTGATCCAGGAAGCCCTGACGAACGTACAGAAGCACGCGGGGACGGAGGCGAAGGCCGAGGTCAGCGTCGTACGCGTGGGTCCGAACATCGAGATCACCGTGCTCGACAACGGGCCCGGGCAGGACGACGGGCCGGAGGAGGGCGGCGGGCACGGGCTGCTCGGGATGCGGGAGCGGGTCACCGCGGTCGGCGGCGACTGCACCGCCGGTCCCCGATACGGAGGCGGCTTCCGGGTGCATGCGATCCTGCCGGTGAAGAGCCGCCCGCGAGCCGCGGACAGCGCCGCCACCCCGGTATGAGACGCGCATGACGATGTATTTCGATGTATGACGATTCGTGAGGACCGCCCATGACCATCCGTGTCCTGCTCGCCGACGACCAGGCCCTGCTGCGCAGTGCCTTCCGGGTGCTCGTGGACTCGGAGTCCGACATGGAGGTGGTCGGGGAGGCGTCCGACGGGGCGGAGGCGGTGCGGCTGGCGCGGGAGCAGCGGGCCGACGTCGTGCTGATGGACATCCGGATGCCCGGCACCGACGGACTGGCCGCGACCCGGCTGATCAGCGCGGACCCGGGGCTCGCCCATGTGCGGGTGGTGATGCTGACGACGTTCGAGGTCGACGAGTACGTGGTGCAGTCGCTGCGCGCGGGCGCGTCCGGGTTTCTCGGCAAGGGGGCCGAGCCCGACGAACTGCTCAACGCCATCCGGGTCGCCTTCGGCGGCGAGGCGCTGCTGTCGCCGGCCGCCACCAAGGGGCTGATCGCCCAGTTCCTCGCGCAGGGCGACGTCCTGGACGACGGCCGTGATCCGGCCCGGGCCGAGCGGCTGGGCGCGCTGACCGGACGGGAGCGCGAGGTGCTGGTGCAGGTGGCCGGCGGGCACTCCAACGACGAGATAGCGGAGCGGCTGGAAGTCAGCCCGCTGACGGTGAAGACGCACGTCAACCGGGCCATGGCCAAGCTGGGCGCCCGGGACCGGGCCCAACTCGTCGTCATCGCCTACGAGTCCGGGCTGGTACGTCCAAGGGTGGAGTGAGATTCGAAGGGCGTACTGCGGCCGGAGTAGGGACCGGGTAAGGAAACGGGACCTGGGGGCTACGAAACAGGGGTGTCCTATGGCTCAGGGTGTAGGGGCAGGCGCTCATATGTGTGACGCGTGTAGGTGTCACGCGTGCGCCCTTCCTCCGCTCAGGCCACAGAAGAGAGACGCTCACCCATGTCCTGGCTGTCCAGGTTCAGCCTCGCGCAACGGGCCCTGATAGGGCTGATGTCGATCGTCGCGATCGTCTTCGGGGCGATAGCGATACCGCAGCTCAAGCAACAGCTGCTGCCCACCATCGAACTCCCGGTGGTGTCCGTCCTGGCGCCGTACCAGGGTGCGTCCCCCGACGTGGTGGAGAAGCAGGTCGTCGAGCCCATCGAGGACAACCTCGAAGGCGTCGACGGCATCACCGGCGTCACCTCCACGGCCAGCGAGGGCAACGCGCTGATCACGGCGTCCTTCGACTTCGGCAACGACACCAAGCAGCTGGTCGCCGACGTCCAGCAGGCCGTCAACCGGGCCCGCGTGCTGCTCCCGGACGACGTGGACCCGCAGGTCGTCGCCGGTTCGACAGACGACATCCCGACGGTCGTCCTCGCCGTCACCTCCGACCAGGATCAGCAGGCCCTCGCCGACCGGCTCGACCGCACGGTGGTCCCCGACCTGCGGGCGATCGACGGCGTCGGCCAGGTCACGGTCGACGGCGTACGGGACCTCCAGGTCACCGTCACCCCGGACGACAGGAAGCTGACGGCGGCCGGTCTCACCTCAGCGGCCCTCGCCCAGGCGCTCCAGGCGGGCGGCGCGACCGTCCCGGCGGGCTCCTTCGACGAGGACGGCAACAACCGCACGGTCCAGGTCGGCGGCGGCTTCACCTCGGTGGAGCAGATCGAGGACCTGATGGTGACGGGCGCGCCCGGCTCTCAGGCCAAGCCGGTGCGCCTCGCCGACGTCGCGGCCGTCAAGCAGGAGTCGGCGAAGGCCGACTCGATCACGCGTACGGACGGCAAGCCGAGCCTCGCGGTCAGCGTCACCATGGACAACGACGGCAGCGCGGTCGCGATCTCGGACGCGGTCGAGGACAAACTCGCCGACATGCGCAAGGACTTGGGGACCGGGGCCACGATCACGGTGGTCAGCGACCAGGGCCCGGCGGTGGCGAAGTCCATCAAGGGCCTGACGACGGAGGGCGGCCTCGGCCTGCTCTTCGCGATCATCGTCATCCTGGTCTTCCTGGCCTCGGTGCGCTCGACCCTCGTCACGGCGGTCTCGATCCCGCTGTCGGTGGTCCTGGCGCTGATCGTCCTGTGGACCAGGGACCTGTCCCTGAACATGCTGACGCTGGGCGCGCTGACGATCGCGATCGGCCGGGTCGTCGACGACTCGATCGTGGTCCTGGAGAACATCAAACGCCACCTCGGCTACGGCGAGGAGCGCCAGGAGGCCATCCTCAAGGCGGTCAGGGAAGTCGCGGGCGCGGTGACGTCCTCGACGCTCACGACGGTCGCGGTGTTCCTGCCGATCGGCCTCGTCGGCGGCATGGTCGGCCAGCTGTTCGGCTCGTTCAGCCTGACGGTGACGGCGGCCCTGCTGGCGTCGCTCCTGGTCTCCCTGACGGTCGTACCCGTCCTCTCCTACTGGTTCCTGCGAGCCCCGAAGGACACCCCGGACGACGCGGACGAGGCCCGCAGGCTGGCCGAGGAGAAGGAGGCGAAGAGCAGGCTCCAGCGCGTGTACGTGCCTGTCCTGCGGTTCGCGACCCGGCGCCGGCTGATGAGCGTGGCGATCGCGGCGGTCGTCCTGATCGGCACCTTCGGCATGGCCCCGCTCCTGAAGACGAACTTCTTCGACCAGGGCGAGCAGGAAGTCCTCACCGTCAAGCAGGAGTTGAAGCCGGGTACGAGCCTGGCGGCGACGGACGTCCAGGCGCAGAAGGTCGAGCAGCTGCTCGCGGACGTGAAGGGCGTCAAGGACTACCAGGTGACGATCGGCTCGTCCGGCTTCCTGGCGGCCTTCGGCGGCGGCACGGACACCAACCAGGCCTCGTACCAGATCATGCTGGAGGACTCCGCGTCGGCGGACGACGTCCAGGACCGGATCGAGGAGGGCCTGGGCAAGCTCTCCGGTATCGGTACGACCACCATCGCGGCCGGTGACGGCTTCGGCAGCCAGGATCTGAGCGTCGTCGTGAAGGCGGCGGACGCGGACGTCCTGCGCGAGGCGGCGGACGAGGTCCGCGACACGGTGGCCGGCCTGGACGACGTCACCGACGTCACCAGCAACCTGGCGCAGAGCGTGCCGCGTATCTCGGTGCGGGCCAACTCCAAGGCGGCGGCGGCCGGTTACAACCAGCAGACGCTGGGCGCGGCGGTCGCCGAGGCGGTCAGGGGCACGACGGCCGCCAAGGCGACCCTGGACGACACCGAGCGCGACGTCGTCATCAGGTCGGCGAAGCCGGCAGGCACCCTGGCCGAGCTGAAGGCCCTCCAGCTGGGCGCGGTGAAGCTCGGCGACATCGCGGACGTCCAGCTGGTCGACGGCCCCGTGTCGATGACCCGGATCGACGGCCAGCGGGCCGCCACGATCTCGGCCCGCCCGACCGGCGACAACACGGGCGCGGTCAGCGCGGACCTCACGACCAAGCTGGACGCGCTGAAGCTCCCGGAGGGCGCGACGGCGGAGATCGGCGGGGTGACGTCGGACCAGGACGACGCGTTCAAGAACCTGGCGCTGGCGATGCTGGCGGCGATCGCGATCGTCTTCATGCTCCTGGTGGCGACGTTCCGCTCGCTGATCCAGCCGCTGATCCTGCTGGTGTCGATCCCGTTCGCGGCGACGGGCGCGATCGGCCTGCTGGTGATCACGGGCACCCCGATGGGCGTCCCGGCGATGATCGGCATGCTGATGCTGATCGGCATCGTGGTGACGAACGCGATCGTGCTGATCGACCTGATCAACCAGTACCGAGGCCAGGGCTACGGAGTCGTCGAAGCCGTGGTCGAAGGCGGCCGGCACCGTCTCCGCCCGATCCTGATGACGGCCCTGGCGACCATCTTCGCCCTCCTCCCGATGGCACTGGGCGTGACGGGCGAGGGCGGCTTCATCGCCCAGCCGCTCGCGGTGGTCGTCATCGGCGGTCTGATCACGTCAACCGCCCTGACCCTGCTGCTCGTTCCGACGCTCTACGCGATGGTGGAGCTGCGGAAGGAACGGCGGGCGAAGAAGAAGGCGGCGAAGAAGACCGGCACGACGGGCACGCCGGTGCAGGAGGCGGAGCCCGCGGGCGTGTGACCGTCCGACCCCACAGCGGCCGGGTGTCGAACCCCCGAGGTTCGGTACCCGGCCGTCGGCGTGATCGGGTTCCGTATTGTGTGGGCTCGAACTGCCGTACATGGGAAGGGGAATCGGGCGTGCCGCTGCACAAGGAGGACCCGAAATCGGTCGGCGGGTACAAACTGGTCGATCGGCTCGGCTCCGGCGGCATGGGCATCGTCTACCGGGGCAGGTCGCGCTCCGGGCGTGAGGTCGCCGTGAAGGTGGTGCACGCCCAGTACGCTGAGGACAAGGTCTTCCGCGCCCGGTTCCGGCAGGAGATCGAGGCCGTCCGCAAGGTGAGCGGCGCCTTCACCGCACCGGTCGTGGACGCCGATCCCGAGGCGGTACGGCCCTGGATGGCGACCCAGTACGTGCCCGGACGCTCCCTCGCCGACCGTATCCGCGAGGGCGGCGCCCTGCGTCCGGCGGAACTGCGGCAGCTGGCCCTCGGCATGGTGGAGGCGCTGCGGGACATCCACCGGGCCGGGGTCGTGCACCGGGACCTGAAGCCGGCGAACGTCCTGCTGGCCGAGGACGGCCCCCGTGTCATCGACTTCGGCATCTCCCGCGCGGCGGAGAACCACCAGACCCTGACCGAGACCGGCCAGATGATCGGCACCCCGCCCTTCATGTCACCGGAGCAGTTCACCGACGCCCGCAAGGTCGGACCCGCCTCGGACGTCTTCTCCCTCGGGGCGCTCCTGGTGTTCTCGGCCACCGGACGCGGCCCCTTCGACGCCGACAGCCCCTACCTGACCGCCTTCCGGGTCGTCCACCATGCGCCCGAACTGGGCGGCGTGGCGCAGCCGTTGCGCGCGGTCCTGGAGCGCTGCCTGACCAAGGAGGCCGCCGACCGGCCCGGACTCGACGCACTGGCCCAGGAGTTCGAGGCGGCCCTGCCCGAACCCGACCCCGCCGATCCGGGCACCATGACGCTCCGCCGGGACGTGCTGCGGACCGTCGAGGAGACCCACGCCGGTGGTGCCGACCCGGCGGCGCCCACACGGGCCACAGGGGCCAGGCGCGCAGGGGGCCGCAGAGGCCACAGGGTCCGCACGGTGCTGGCGACGGTCTGCACGATGAGCGTGCTGGCCCTGGGGACGGCGTGGTACATCGGGTTCGGGCCGGGTTTCGCCGCCGACTCCCCGGCGGCGAGCACCGCCCCGGCCGCGGGTTCCCGCTGGGCGGTGGTGCCCACCGGATGGCAGCCCTGGCAGAGGACGATGTTCGAGACGGCGGCGCGGGGCGAGGTCAACGCGCTGGCGATGGACAGCGGTGACCCGGGCGACGCCACCTGCCGGCGGTACGAGGACGCGGTCTACTGCGCGGGCAACAACGTCCTCCCGGTCCGGCTGGACGGCCGTACCGGCGACACCGTCTGGCGCTCCGCGCTCGCGTCCTCCGCCGAGGGCGCGGACACGGGGCGGAACGTCTTCGAACTCCTCGGGGTGCTGGACGACGCGATGCTCGTCCAGCACTCCGTCTACGACGACACCGGGGGCGCGAAGGCCAGCATCGTCGCCCTCGACACCGAGAGCGGCGAGCAGCTGTGGGCCCGCGAGCGGAGCAACGCGACCGTCGACCAGATCGTGTCCGGCGACCTCGTCCTGACCCCCGACACCAGCGGCCGGCTGGTGACGGCCCGTTCCCCGCGCACCGGCGCCGACCGCTGGACCACGCAGCTGCCCTCCGGCGACTACTGCCAGTTCACGACGGCCGGCTCCCGCCTGTATGCGCACTGCTTCCCGGACGACGAGACCCAGGACGCCGTGCTCCTGGAGCTGGACAAGGCCGACGGATCGGTGCTCCAGCGGCTGAAGACCCCGTACACGAGCGGTCTGCTCGGGACCGTCGACGGCCGGCTGGCCTTCGTGGTCGGGGGCGACATCGGCCCGGCGCGCCCCGAGGAGCTGACGTTCGGCGAGATCTGGCTGCTCGACCCGGACACCGGCGCCGCCACCACGACGAAGCTGACGAAGACCTATGACGGCTCGGTGCGGCTGGCCGCCGACACCCTGTGGACAGCCCAGGCCAACGGCCAGGTGACCGCCGTGTCCCCGCTGACCGGCAAACAGCTGTGGCAGACCCGGACCGGCGTCGAGGGCTCGGGGCAGCCCACGTACGACGCCCGCACCCGCACCCTCTACCTGTCCAGTACCAGTGGCCGGGTCGCCGCCCTCGACACCCGCAAGGGCACGCTGCTGTGGGAGACGGGCGCACACGCCGAGCAGCTCGCGAGCGGCGACGTGATCAAGTCCCAGGTACTGCCGTACGGCGGCGCGCTGATCGTGAGCACCCCGGACGGCACCGTCTTCAGCCTCGACCCCGCTCACCACGCAGGGGGGTAAGGGGGGAGGGGTGAGGGGGGGAGAAGGACGGCCGGGTCGCGTATGCGACCCGGCCGCTTTCCTTGTTCTGTCTTACGCCGTTCTGTCCTACGCCTTCAGGGAGTTGACGAAGGTGTCCCAGATCGCGGCTGGGACGACGAGTACGGGACCTTGGGGGTTCTTGCTGTCGCGGACGGGGACGACGCCGGGGAGGTCCTCGGTGATCTCGACGCAGGCCCCCCATTGGCGTTGCTGTAGCTGCTCCGGCGCCAGCGGGTGGAACTCAGCTCGGGGGTGTGTCGCATGACTTGTAGTCCTCCATGGCCTGTTGGATCAGCTCCGCCGAGTCCCGGTCCTCGTAGAGGTGGCCGACCTCGATGCCCTCTTCATAGGCCAGGGTGGAGCCGTTGGGAAGAGCCAGCAGATGCAGTGAGCCGCCCATCAGGTAGTACGGACCGGCACTGAAGGGCATCACCTGGACCTTACTGTCCGGAGTATCCACCTGTTCGAGCAGCTGGGCCAGTTGCTTGTGCATGCACGCCGCGCCGCCGAACGGCCGCCGGAGGACTGCCTCGTCGATGATCGACCACCGCAGCGGGGGCTGGGCTGAGCGGAGGCGATCCTGGCGGGACATTCGGGCGTTGACGAGTTCTTCGGTTTGCTCGCGGGCCAGCTCCTCCTGGAGGCTGAGCTGGGCGTTGGCGTACTCCCTGGTCTGCAACAGCCCTGAGACGACCTGCGGATCGTAGGTCTCGATGACCTCCGCCTGCGCCTCAAAGTCCATGAACCGGCGGTACTGGTCCGGATGCGCCTCGCGTTTCGCCAGTTCGTACAGCCCGTGGAAGTGCTTGTCCGTGCCGAAGGCCGCGTCGAGTTGGGCGGGCAGGTCGGGTGGCGGCATCAGTTCGGCTGTCTCGACGCGGGCCAGCGTGCTCTTGCTGGAGTTGAGGATCTCCGCCAGCTGTACGAGGGACAGTCGCGCGGCCTCGCGGTGGCGGCGCTGCTCGGCGCCGAAGTAGTGGCGGGCTGAGTGGTACGGGGTCAGCTGCTGTGGCTTGAAGGTCATCGATCGCACCCTTCGTTTCGTGTCTGTGGTGGTTCCGGTTGGCGTCCCGATCTCAACGCTGGGACACGGGCTCCCTGTTGAGGATGCGTGCCACTCGGTGACGATTTGTGCACAAACGGTAAGCGAAGGGAGTCGCGTGATGATGCGCGACGGAAGAGGTACCCGCCTACGGCTGCTGCCGTGGACCACACCCGAGGGCGGAGCGTGCTACCTGAGCACCTCCGACCCGAACAGTCGACTGTCGTGCCTGGCGGACGAGTTGGAGACGGAACTTCTCGACTCGGCGGAGTTCGTGCTCGGCAGGCGAAGCCGTTGCTGGCCGGGGAGGGCGTGGGGGAGCGGGAGTTGAGGTTCACCGGGGTACGGCTTGCCGAGGCGCTGGGGGATGCGTTGCGGATCGCGGTGAGTCGGGGTGCGCGACTGCCGGAGAACTGGGACAACTAGCTGCGGATTCACCGCCGGCCTGCGCTATGAGGGTCGCGGCTGGGTCAGTGCCTGGATGAGGCGTAGCCAGTGCGTCGAGTGTTGCTGGCCGTGGAGGGCGCTGAGGGTGGCCAGCTCGGAGACGAGGCGGTTGCGGGTTTCGGGGTCCGCTGCGGCTGCGGCGGCGGTCAGTTCGTCGGGGGCGAGGGCATTGACGGCTTCGGGGGTGCCGGAGAGGAGACGGGCGGCCCGGGTATGGGTTTCGTATGACGGTTCGTCGTTGAAGACCGTGAGTTCGATTGCTGCGGCGTACCAGAGGGCATCGGCGTTGCCTTCATGGATCGCCTTGAGTACGTGTTGCTGGAGGGTGCTGCGATCCTCGACGCACTTGAAGGCCGTGTCGATGCCGTGGTTACGGGCGATACAGAGGATGGCTGCGTGCAGAGCGGCGTCGGAGGTCAGGGGATCGGTGGCCATGAGGGTCTGTTCGGCGGACTCGTCAAGGAAGAGTTCGCTGTTTTCCTGCAAGACGCGTTTGGAGTCGTCCCAGCGTTTGGTGTTTATCCAGGCTGTGAGCCGGTCTCGGAGGATCAGGTCCTTGTAGACACCTGCTGCTCCTTTGGAGCGGATCGAGCTCAGGACGGCTCGGTGCTGGTCGGCGACGGAGGTGACAAGTGTGAACTCCGCCAGGGCCGTTGAGGCGTCTTCCGAAGCGAGGACATCGATGTGGGCAGACCAGAACTCCTGGCTTTCTGCCCAAGTGCGGGTGGCCATCCATGCTTCGACCACCTCCAGCGTCTCTCTGGAGAGCGACAACCATGGTGGCGCCGGGGTTCCTGTCTCCTGGTGCCAGACCTGTTCCAAGAGGTTGCGGTTGTGTGGGGTCCTGTGTGCGAACGACCGAAGCGTTGTACGGATGCGGAGGCTGGTGTGGTCGGGATGCTCGGTCGGTTCGACGACGAGCAGTCGGATCAGCCCTCGCAGGGCTGCTTCAGGTGTCCTGCCGGATCGCCTGAGTATGAAGGACTCGCGCTGGCACTCGATCGCCCGTTGGGCAGCGGGGTGTTCTTCGGCGAGGTCGGCTGCTGCCTCTGTGTAGCACTGGAGGGCTACGGACGCGTTGTCTGTGGCTGCGAGTCGGTCAGCGAGGTTGTTGAGGGAGATGACGAGCTTGTGCAGGTGGGTGGTGGGGTCGGCTTGGGTGAGTTGGGTGTAGTGGCGGACGGCTTCGTGGGCGGGTGCGAGTGCGCTTTCGTGGTCCCCGGTGTCGGCGAGCCGGATGGCGAGGTTGTTGAGGGTGTGGGCGAGGTCGGGCAGGTGGGTGGTGGGGTCGGCTTGGGTGAGTTGGGTGTAGTGGCGGACGGCTTCGTGGGCGGGTGCGAGTGCGCTTTCGTGGTCCCCGGTGTCGGCGAGCCGGACGGCGAGGTTGTCGAGGGAGTTGGCGAAGTCGGGCAGGTGGGCGGTGGGGTTGGCCTGGGCGAGGGTGCGTCGGATGCGGACGGCTTCCTGGACGGCTTTGAGTGCGCCTTCGTGGTCCCCGGTCCCGGCGAGCCGGACGGCGAGTGTGTTGAGCGAGTTGGCGAGGTCGGGTAGGTGGGCGGCGGGGTTGGCCTGGGTGAGTTGGGTGTAGTGGCGGACGGCTTCGTGGGCGGGTGCGAGTGCGCTTTCGTGGTCCCCGGTGTCGGCGAGCCGGATGGCGAGGTTGTTGAGGGCCCGGGCGAGGTCGGGCAGATGGGCGGCGGGGCTGGTCTGGGCGAGGGTGCGTCGGATGCGGACGGCTTCGTGGGCGGGTGCGAGTGCGGCTTGGCTGTTCCCTGTCTCGGCGAGCTGGATGGCGAGTGTGTTGAGGGAATTGGCCAGGTTGGGCAGGTAGGTGGCGGGGCTGGTCTGGGCGAGTCGGGCGAAGTAGCGGACGGCTTCTTGGACGGCTTCCAGCGCGCCTTGGCGGTCTCCGGTGTCGGCGAGCCAGACGGCGAGTGTGTTGAGGGAGTTGGCGAGGTTGGGCAGGTGAGCGGCGGGGCTGGCTTGGGCGAGTGCGCGTCGGATACGGACGGCCTCGTGAGTGGCTTCGAGTGCGCCTTCGCGGTTTCCGGTCTCAGCCAGGGACACAGCGAGGTTGTTGAGGGTTCTGGCGAGGTCGGGCAGGTGGGCGGCGGGGTTGGCCTGGGCGAGTTGGGTGCAGTGGCGGACGGCTTCCCGGGCGGGTTCCAGCGCGCCTTCGCGGTCCCCGGCTCCGGACAGATGATTGGCGAGGTTGTTGAGGGAGGAGGCGAGGTCGGGTAGGTAGGCGGCGGGGTTGGCCTGCGCGAGTGCACGTCGGATGCGGACGGTTTCGTGGGCGGGTTCGAGCGCGCCCAGATGGTCCCCGGTGTCGGCGAGCCGGTTGGCGAGTGTGTTGAGGGAGGAGGCGAGGCTGGGTAGATGGGTGGCGGGGTTGGCCTCGGCGAGTGCACGTCGGATACGGACGGCTTGCTGGACGGGTTCGAGTGCGCCCTGGCGGTCTCCGGTCCCGGCCAGCCGTGTGGCGAGTGTGTTGAGGGAGTTGGCGAGGTCGGGCAGGTGGGCAGCGGGGCTGGTCTGGGCGAGTTGGGTGTAGTAGAGGACGGCTTCGTGGGCGGGTTCGAGTGCGCCTTCGCGGTCCCCTGCCTCGGCCAGATGATTGGCGAGGTTGTTGAGGGAGTTGGCGAGGCCGGGCAGGTGGGCGGCGGGGTTGGCTTCGGCGAGTGCGCGTCGGATGCGGACGGCCTCGTGAGTGGGTGCGAGTGCGCCCTCGCGGTCTCCGGTCCCGGCCAGGGCCACAGCGAGTGTGCTGAGGGCGCTGGCGAGGCCCGGGAGATGGACGGAGGAGCCGCCGTCGGTGAGAGATCGGTAGGTCTCGGCGGCCTCCTGCGAAAGCTCCAGGGCAGCCGCTCGGTTCCCGCTCTTCGACAGTGCGACCGCGGAGTCGTGCAGCGCCTCCGCGAGATGAGGCAGGGCACTGCCCCTGTCCCACACGACAAGCTCACGCAGAACGTCGATCCCCGGCCCGGGAGCCTCCGCCCACAGCGCATGCGTGGCCAGCCATTCCCGCACGTACGGATCGACAGCCCCCCAATCCCCGACCACCGCCTGCTGCCTGAGCAGACCGACGATCGTCCCCAGCACCACCTCCCCGGCAGCCGTCCCCTCAGGCCCTTCGCGCCCCCGCAAATACGACACGAACTCCCGGTGATACAGCCGGTACACGGCCTGGGACCCCTCGCTGTCCTCGACGACGTAGCGTCCGTAGGAGGACAGCACCCAGTCCACGTCGCTCTCGTCATAGCCCGTGCCCTCGCCGCAGCCCCCCAACGCCGAGGCCACCGCCTCCCACACCCCACCGGCAGGCATACCCCGCCCCGCGGCCCAGGCCAGGGCCGTGAGCAAGTCGCGTGCCGCAGAGGGAAGTTCGGCGCCGTCGTCGCGTACCCGGGTCGGTCCGGACCGCAGATCCTCCTCGAACGCGGCCTCGACGGAGTCCGGCAGGCGCGCCACCAGGTCGTCGCCGTCGATGGCCTCTCCGGCGCCCCTGTCCCGGATCTCCGCGATGAGGAAGCCGGTCACCAGCCGAGCGAAGAGGAAACCGCCCCCCTCTGCGGTCGCCCGGCCCGCCACAGCTCCCGCGACCGCTTCCCCGGCGACATCGGCAGCGTCGAATCGCCTCTTCACGTACCCGGCGATGTCCTCCCGCGTGTCGGGCTCGTTGCCGAGATCCACCGCGCTGGCCCCCGTCCCGACATGCCGGGCCAGGGCAGTCGGCAAGGTCTCCCCGTCCGCGAGCTGGCCGCGGAAGGACCGCTCCCGTGAACCGACAAGTACCGGGACCATCCGACTCAGCGGGAAGACGAGCTCCTCGATCATCCCCTGCGTGTGCTCCGCAGGCACCTCGTCAAGACCGTCCAGCACGATCACTGGAAGCGCCTCCAACTCGCGCAGCTCGGCCCGAAACGCGTCCGCGTTCCGCGGCTCCCGCAGCCCCAGCCGCCCCGCCAACTCGGCCGCCGCCTGTGTCGCGTTCAACCCCCGAAGATGCACGGCCGCGAAGGACCGGGAATCCCGCTCCCCCGGATCCGGGTCGCCCTCCCGCAACGCCCCCTGTCGTACTGCCTCCGCCCGCTGCACGGCATCCGCGAGCGTAGCGATACGCCCCAGCACCGCCGACTTACCGCACCCCGCCGGTCCCGTGACGAGAAACAACCCGGGCTGACCCGTCTCCATCCACTCGACGATCTGCCCGAGCACCCGCCGCCGCCCGGTGAAGAACCACCCTTCCTCCCGGTGCCCGACCCCGCGCGCCGCGAGCACCAGGTGTTCCACGAGGACGGGCGGAGCCCCGGGCACGGCAAGCGGGTTGGGAAAGGCACGGCTCTCGTCACCCGCCGCAACGCGCACAGGTCGCTGGCTGTCTTCCTCCCACCTCGTCGGCAGGGCGGCCAGCACTTCGACCCCGGTGATGAGTTCGTTCCGCGTGCTCCACGCGGACAGATACTCGTCCGTCCTTGGCCCTTTCCTCAGTACCTCAGCCAGTGCTCGGAACAGAGGACCGTCGCTCGCAGACTTCTCGTTCCGCTGGCAACTCGCCATGAAGCCCAGCCACTTCGTACGACCGGGCGGCAAGGAAACTTCCGCCCAGTGGTCCAGAGCGGTCTGCACGCTCTGTCCGGCGCCGTCCCCCGAATAGCAGGCGTCGACGAGGACGAGGATCTGGTCCGCGTCGGAGGACACGGCGTGGTCAACCAGTTCCTCGACCGAGACGCCCCGATTGCGGATCTCCCTCTTACGGGCTGCGGAGTGATTGCCCGGCACCAAGTCCCGGAGAACAAGCCGGAGTTGTTCGTCGACAAGGACACCGTGCCCGGACCAGAGGATCAGCGCGGGCTTCCTGGCGCCCGCTTCCCGCCAGCCCTCACTCCACTCCCGCACCTCCCGATCGAACGCCCCCCGATCCGGATCACCCCCACCAACAACCCGAACCTCGTACCCCAGTTCCTTCAACCGCCCGGCGATCCCCGCCATCTGCGCCTTCGCGCCCACCAGTTGAGGAAACGTCCCCGAGTCGTCGTACACCTCGCACACCACACACAGCGCCGTCCCCTTGAAAGCGGGCGGCTCCCCAGACTCCCCAGAAGACATGCCACTCACCCCGCCAACCCCACCCACCTCAGACATCCCTCTCCGCCACCAACACCAACCCCGTCACCGCCACCTCAGGCGCGCTCCGCGCACTCACCCGCACCCGATGCGCCCCCACCGCCAACCCACCCAGCACCGCCACGTACCGCCCACCGCCCAGATTCCGCAACGTCCGCTCAGGACCCCCACCTTCCACGGACACCGCGACAGCCAACTCGTCGTACCCCGACACCCGTTCAGGCACCGTGACGGTCACCTCGCACGCCTCGCCCTCGATCACCGTGTCCGGCAGGCTGACCCCGAGCGGCGCGGCCCCCGACTCCTCCGCCGGCCCCCGGTGCACCGGCGCCGCCCCCGTAAGCCAGCCCCAAAGCGCCCACCGCACACCGGTGTTGTTCTGCAGGGACCCGTGCTGCTCCCAGGGCGTGTACGCGGCCTCGCCCCTCCCCACCCGCGCGCTGGACAGCCGAGGCACCCGCCCGTCGCCGCCCTCGTCGGCGCCGTCGATCGTGGGCAGCCCCGTCAACACGCCCTCACCGTCGAGGTCGGCCGTCGTCGGAGTCGGTTGCAGCACACCGCTCACTGGCGTGAACTCGACTCCGTACGCGGCGCCCTGACGCGACTCCCGCAGCGCCTCGTGGAACAGTCCTGCGTCCTTCAGCAGCGCCTCGTCGACCCCCGGCAGGCCGGTCACCTCACGCGCGTACCGGAGTTCGGTGTGGCCGGGAACGCCCCGCAAGCACGCGTAGTCCGGCGTCAGTTGATGCAGTGAGGGGAGGCTGCGCGCGAACCGGGTGAGGTCGATCCGGACGGGACCGAACCCCGGGCGCATGCCGTTGACCAGGGTCAACAGGGCGTCCAGGGAGCCCCGGTACGGCGTCCCCAGGGTGATGACGCGCCGGGTGATCTCGGCCCCGCCGTACTGCTCGACGTACTGCCGGGTGATCAGTCCGCCCATGGAGTGGCAGACGAAGACGGCCTTGGCGTCTGCGCGTTCCGGCGCCGACGCGCGCCGGCGTCCCAGCTCCTCGACGACGCGCTCGGCGAGACGGGCAGCGTTGTAGCGGCAGGAGAGCCGCCAGTCGTAGGCGAACTCGATGAGGTTCGCGGGAGTGGACGGATCGTCGTCCGGCAGGCGACGGCCTAGCGTGAAGTGTCGTTCCAGCCACTCCACCAGGCCGCTGTACCCGTCTACCAGCGGTCCGGTGCCGGGGAGGGCGTGCAGGTCGGGCATCAGGCCTACCGGACGTACGCCGTCGCCGGGGTGGCCGTCACCGATGTCGGCGGGGAGCGTCAGTCGGGTGACCGACTTTCCGAAGGTCCGGATGCCTCGTAGCAGTGCACTCCCCGAGAGCCCCCAGACCTCCTTCCCCTCCGCGTCCGCCAACCGGCTGCCCAGAATGCCCGGAACCACGACCACCAGATCGCCGACATGCTCGCGCTGCGTCGCCATACTGCCCCCGTTTGTACACGCACTGTGAGGCGACCAGGGTAATGACGCAGCGCGGTCGCCGATATGTGGTTGGCCGAGTTCGCAAGGAAAGTACGTACGCTCTCAAGCCCCTGAGAGGGACGATGGCTATGACCCGCCGTACAGGCGTTTCAGGTCGACCAGGATGACCTCACCGCGCTCGGCAGCCGCATGCAGCTCTGGGGAGAAGCCGACGCCGCTGTAACAGGCGAGGCGGGCATGGCTCGTGTCGATGCCTCGTGCCGCCAGGAGTCCGATGATGTGCCGGAGGCGTTCGAGGTGGCGTACGTCCATCACCTTGTTCCACTTTGCCTCGCCGACCGACAGCAGGATGCCGTGGTCCTGGCCGACGGCCCCGCGTACGACGACGTCGACCTCGTGGGAGGTGCGCGCCGCCGGATCGGGGACGGTTCCCGAGGTGACGTCGATGGGCAGACCGCCGAAGGTGTCGGTTTCGGCGTGCCAGGCGACCCACTCGCGGCACAACTGCTCGAAGTGGGGTCCGACGACCTTGCTGAGAAATGTGTCCCGGGACAGGGACCAGGTCGTCTTCAGGTTGCGTCGCTCGGTCATAAGGGCTTGGTTACGGCGTACCACCGCGTGGTGGAACGTGATCAGCGGTTCGGCGATGCGGTAAGCACTGCGGTTGCCGCGGAAGGCGTCCGCTTCCAAGGTCAGCAGTCCGCATCGCTTGAGTACCGTCAACGGCTGGGAGATATCGGTGGCCTTGCGGCCCACCGCGCCCGCGATGCCACCGCTGGTGTGGTTTCCGGCCGCGACAGCCGCGAGGACGGAGTGGTAGAGCGCGCGATCGCGTACGTCCGGTTCGGCGGCCAGCAGGAACTCCGCTTCGCCGTGGATGGGGCGCATGGGGTTCAGGACCGTACGGCACACCCAGTCGTCGAAGTCGTCCAGTCCCTCTGGCACGTCGTTGGCCACGAACTCCCGCCGGTAGGCCGGGGTTCCGCCGACCACGGCGTGCGTGAGGACGGCGAGCCTCGGGTCGGTGATGCCCCAGAACTCGGCCGCTTCCCGGTAACCCAGGGAGTGCACGACGAGGTTGAGTCTCGCGCGGCCGTACAACGGTGACGTGCCGGAGAGCAGGCCGCCCATGAACGACATCGCGCTGCCGCAAAGGAGGATGCGGGGGTGGTGGCGCAGATCGCGGCCGAATCCGGCTCCGATGGCCGCCTGGAGGCGGGAAGTGAGGGAGGTGTCGCCCCGGACCAGATACGGGAACTCGTCGATGACGATCGTGACGGGGCGCTGCGCGGCCAGGTCGAAGAGCAGTTCCAGGGCCTCGCTCCAGTGTTGGGGGCGGGGTGGCACGGGAGCGTCCGTGAATCGTCCGATCTCCTCGCCGAGCAGACTCAGGGACTCGGTCCGCGTGGCCTCGACAGCCGCGAAGTAGAAGCCGTTCGTCGCTGCGGTGAGGGCTTTGAGCAGGAAGCTCTTTCCCTGTCGGCGGCGCCCGGAGACGACCGCGAGATGTGGTCCGGGCTCCTCGTTGGCGACGAATGCGGTCAGCTCGCTCCACTCCCAGTCGCGGTCGAAGACCTGGGACGGCTTGGGAATGTTGCGGCGGGGCGGTCGCGGCACGGTCAGTCACCTCGTTCTTAGGGATGCATATCTAAGATGTACATCCCTAAGAACGCGAGCGCACCCGAATGGACACGGGCAGCGGCAGCGCCGTCCACCCGTCTACGGCAGCGCCAGCATCCGCTCCAGCGCCAGCTTCGCGAACGCCTCCGTCTCCCGGTCCACCGAGATCTGGTTCACCAGCTTGCCCTCGGCCAGGGACTCCAGGGTCCAGACCAGGTGGGGGAGGTCGATGCGGTTCATCGTCGAGCAGAAGCAGACCGTCTTGTCGAGGAAGGCGATCTCCTTGCCCTCGGGCGCGAAACGGTTCGCCAGTCGGCGTACCAGGTTCAGCTCGGTCCCGATGGCCCACTTGGAACCGGCCGGGGCCGCCTCCAGGGCCTTGATGATGTACTCGGTCGAGCCGACGTAGTCCGCCGCCTCCACCACCTCGTGCTTGCACTCCGGGTGGACCAGGACGTTCACGCCGGGGATCCGGGCCCGGACGTCGTTCACCGAGTCCAGCGAGAAACGCCCGTGCACCGAGCAGTGGCCGCGCCACAGGATCATCTTCGCGTCGCGCAGCTGCTCCGCGGTCAGACCGCCGTTGGGCTTGTGCGGGTTGTAGAGGACGCAGTCGTCGAGCGACATGCCCATGTCCCGGACGGCAGTGTTCCGGCCCAGGTGCTGGTCCGGCAGGAACAGGATCTTCTCGCCCTGCTCGAACGCCCACTCGAGGGCGCGCTGGGCATTGGACGACGTACAGATCGTGCCGCCGTGCTTGCCGGTGAACGCCTTGATGTCCGCCGAGGAGTTCATGTACGACACGGGCACGACCTGGTCGGCCACCCCGGCCTCGGTCAGGACGTCCCAGCACTCCGCGACCTGCTCGGCCGTCGCCATGTCCGCCATCGAGCAGCCCGCGGCCAGGTCGGGCAGGACCACCTTCTGCTCGTCGCCGGTCAGGATGTCCGCCGACTCCGCCATGAAGTGCACACCGCAGAACACGATGTACTCCGCCTCCGGACGCGCCGCCGCGTCCCGGGCCAGCTTGAAGGAGTCGCCCGTGACGTCCGCGAACTGGATGACCTCGTCGCGCTGGTAGTGGTGGCCGAGCACGAAGACCTTGCTGCCGAGCTTCTCCTTGGCCGCACGCGCACGTGCCACCAGGTCGGGGTCGGAGGGGGAGGGCAGGTCGCCGGGACACTCGACGCCACGCTCGCTCTTCGGGTCGGCCTCACGGCCGAGGAGCAGCAGGGCGAGGGGCGACGGCTGTACGTCGAGTTCCTGGGTCTGGGCGGTGGTCACGACACGCACCCTTTCTGTTCTGCGGACTGTGCTGATGAAGGATGGACCTTTTCGTCGAATTGACGCTATCTATCGTAACCCCTTCACGTCACTTTGACGAGGTCCATAGCGTCGATGTGACATGAATCCCGCGGCCTGTCCGCGGCCTGTCCGGAGCCCGTCCACAGGCCGCTGTTCGCGTTCTTGCGTGTGTGCGAGCATGGAGGGAGAACGGAAAGAACAGACTCTCGGCCCGGAATGAATCCGCGGCCCCGCCGGTTGCACTCGTCGGCAAGCAGTCTCCGTACAACCCGGGAGAGATGTAGATGTCCGTATCGGACGAGACCAGCACCGTCACCGACGGCATCATCCTGTCCGACGCCGCCGCGGCGAAGGTCAAGGCCCTGCTCGACCAGGAAGGCCGCGAGGATCTCGCCCTGCGCGTCGCGGTTCAGCCCGGCGGTTGCTCGGGCCTGCGCTACCAGCTGTTCTTCGACGAGCGTTCCCTCGACGGTGACGTTCTCAAGGACTTCGGCGGCGTCAAGGTCGTCACCGACCGGATGAGCGCTCCCTACCTCGGCGGCGCCTCCATCGACTTCGTCGACACGATCGAGAAGCAGGGCTTCACGATCGACAACCCGAACGCGACGGGCTCCTGCGCCTGCGGCGACTCCTTCAGCTAAACCCCAGGTCGTACGCGTGGAGTAGACCCCAAGTCGTACGTGTGAAGGCGGCGCCCCCCTCCGACGGGGGCGCCGCCTTCATCTGTGCCGAGGGTCACCTCTTGGCGAAGTCGCCCTCGGGGATCGCCTGTCCGTCCGCCCCGACGACCTTCCGGTCACCCAGCGGCTCGTCCAACCGCACGGTCTCGTACGTGGCCTTGGCGAGCATGACGCAGATCCTGCCCTTCTCGGTCGTCGAGGTCACGGTCACCGTCACCTCGCCGTTCTCCTCCACCGAGGCCGAGTACTCGCTGCACACCCCGCCCCAGAAGCCCACGGTCAGCTCCTTGCCGTCGCCGGCGACCGTGTAGCCCTCGATCTTCGTGTCACGCGTCGTCGTCGGGGCCGACGGCTCCTCGCCCGGCGCGGTCGGCGTGGCCGTCGGAGACGGCTCCGCGCTGCTCCCGGCCCCGGCCAGATACTTCGGGTCGACCGCCGGATACGTCACCGTGAAGCTCTCGGCGGCACCCTGCGCCCGTACCTCGAACAGCCACGACGGCACCAGCGCCGGCCGCCCGGACACGGAGTGCGAGGCCAGCCCGAACACCGCCTTGTCGACGGTGAGCGACTCCTTCGCCTGCGTCGTCGCCGTACCCGTCGTACCGCACGGCGCCTCCAGCCGGTCCTTCAGCGGTACGGGGCTGGCGCAGCCCCCGATGCCCATGCGGTGCTCGGGAGTCGTCACCGCCCCCGGCTCGTTGAGCAGGGCCAGCGTCGCCTTGGCGCCGAGCACCGGATAGGTGTCGCCCTTCACCGGAGTCGCCAACTGGCCGCTGCCGCCCACCACTTCGCCCTGCGCGCTGACCTGGACACCGGTCGTCCAGCCGTACGTCGGCAGCCCGCCGACCACCGGGTTGGCGTTCACCACCCGCTGCTCGCCCATGATCTGGCTCGCGTCCAGCTTCGCGTCGTCCTGGCCCACCGCCTTCAGCACCGGCGCCGCGGCCTTCTTCGCGGCCGACTCGCTGATCGGTTCGAGCAGCTCGGCGTCGGCCCCGGGGTTCTGCGGGCACTCGGTGGTGCTCTTGCAGTTGTCGGAGCCGCCGACGAGATACCGGCTGAAGGACCAGGTCCCCGGCGCCTGCTTGTTCACCCGCAGCACCGGACCCGTGCCGTCCTTCGCCGCACCGACCAGCCAGCTCTCCGCCTCGGTCACCGGCTTCCCCTCGACGCCGAGCGCCTCGGCCAGCCGGGTCACCTCGGCGGCGGTGATCTCGTCCTTCGCCGTCGAGTACACCGGCGCCGAGGCGGGCCCGGCGGGCAGGGTGCCGTCGGCGCGGTAGGTCACGCCGTTCGGGTCGGGCTCGCCGGGCGCGATACCGCCCGTGCCGTCGCCCCCGGTGTAGCCGTCGAGGGCCAGCGCCGGGGGAGTGGTGCCGGCGCCGCCCGGCGCCGCCGTGTTGTCCGTACCGCCGCCGTCGCCCGAGCCGCCGGTCGCGCTACTGGCGAGGTACGCCCCGCCGCCCCCGACGAGCAGGACCGCGGCGGCGACCGAGGCGACGAGCACCGGGGACCGGCGCCGGGACGGGCGCTCCTCGGCACCGCTCTCCTCGGGTGCGGCCTCGGTGGTGCCGTCGACGGCTTCGACCTCGGGGGCCTTGTCGTCATCGGCGTCGTCGTGATCGGGTCGCTCGGTGTTCACCGCATCGCTCCTTCGGCTCCCAGCTGTCCCGGCTGTCCCGACCGGCGCGGTCCTGTCACCGACAGGCACCGTGGGGTCGTACACCGTGTCCTCTTTACGGGGGACAGCGATGGGACGCATCGGGGGAGCGCACGGTTCCCTTCGAGCGCTGGTCGGCGGGGTGGAGCCGGTCGCCGCCCGTCAGTCGCCGTACTCGGACATCGCGTCCACCAGCCGTGCCGAGGCCGACGGGACCGTCACTCCATGGATACGGGACGCCGGGACGGGCAGGGCGACGACTCGGTCCGGAGCCGCCCAGTGCGGGGCCATCCGGGCGCAGTCGCCGCGCAGGGAGGCGAGATCCCCTTCGAGGTCGTGGTGCACCCGCTGGGCCTGCTGGACCTTGAAGTTCGTCATACCGGAACCGTATGCACCGGATACCCGTCCGAGAAAGATCTACTATCGGGTAGTTTTGGCCGCTACAGCGAGCACGGGCCGACCGGGTAGCGTGAACTGTCAATCCCGCCTCCCCTTGCAGGAGAGTGTCCTCGCCGTGCGTATCGCAGTCACCGGCTCCATCGCCACCGACCACCTCATGACCTTCCCCGGCCGTTTCGCCGACCAGTTCGTAGCGGACCAGCTGCACACGGTCTCGCTCTCCTTCCTGGTCGACAACCTCGACGTACGCCGGGGTGGCGTCGGTGCGAACATCGCCTTCGGCATGGGCCAGCTCGGCACCAGGCCGATCCTGGTCGGGGCCGCCGGCGCCGACTTCGACGAGTACCGCGCCTGGCTGGACCGCCATGGCGTGGACACCGGCTCGGTGCGCATCTCGGAAACGCTGCACACCGCCCGCTTCGTGTGCACCACCGACGCCGACCACAACCAGATCGGCTCCTTCTACACCGGCGCCATGAGCGAGGCCCGGCTCATCGAGCTGAAGACCGTCGCCGACCGCGTCGGCGGCCTCGACCTGGTCTCGATCGGCGCGGACGACCCGGAGGCGATGCTCCGCCACACCGAGGAGTGCCGCACCCGGTCCATCCCGTTCGCGGCCGACTTCTCCCAGCAGATCGCCCGCATGGGCGGCGACGACATCAAGGTCCTGCTGGAGGGCGCCGCGTACCTCTTCTCGAACGAGTACGAGAAGGGCCTCATCGAGTCCAAGACCGGCTGGTCCGACAGCGAGATCCTCGCCAAGGTCGGCACCCGGGTCACCACCCTCGGCGCCCGGGGCGTACGCATCGAGCGCGTCGGCGAGGAGCCGATCGAGGTCGGCTGCCCGGAGGAGGAGGCGAAGGTCGAGCCGACGGGTGTCGGCGACGCGTTCCGGGCGGGGTTCCTGTCGGGGCTGGCGTGGGGGGTTTCGCTGGAGCGGGCGGCGCAGGTTGGTTGCATGCTGGCGACTCTCGTCATCGAGACGGTGGGTACGCAGGAGTACCAGCTGCGGCGCGCCAACTTCATGGACCGGTTCCGTAAGGCCTATGGGGATGAGGCTGCGGTGGAGGTTCAGGGGTATCTGGGCTGATTTTTTCGTCTGCGGGTGCGTGAGGGCTGGTCGCGCACACGCGGCGGTAGCCGCAAATCGATACAGCCCCGCGCCCCTAAAGACAGGTCGGTCAGCTCAATCGGCGGATTAGGTATGCCGTTCCCTTTTCCGCCTGCTCCTCGCCCATGTATTCCTGTTCCCGCATTTCGCACCATGCCGGGATGTCCAGGCGGGCTGCCTCGTCGTCCGAGAGGACGCGGATCGTGGCGCCCACCGGGACGTCGCCGATGACCTTCGCCAGCTCGATCACCGGGATCGGGCAGCGCTTGCCCAGCGCGTCCACGACGAGGGTGTTCTCCTCCCGTACCGTCACCGGAACCGGCGCGCCCAGCTTCTCCCGTACGGTCGCCACCGCGCCCGGCAGGACGGTCAGGAACCGCTCGATCTCCTCGGCCGGGGTCCCGAAGGGCAACGACACCCTCACATTGCCCTCACTCAGTACGCCCATCGCCCGCAGCACATGGCTCGGCGTCAGCGTGCTGCTCGTACAGGACGATCCGGACGAGACGGAGAAGCCCTCCCGGTCCAGCTCGTGCAGCAGGGTCTCTCCGTCGACATAGAGACAGGAGAAGGTGACGACCCCAGGCAGCCGCCGCACCGGATCGCCGACGACCTCCACGTCGGGGACCAACTCCGGCACCCGCGCCCGGATCCGCTCCGTCAGCTCCCGCAGCCGTACCGCCTCCTGGGCCGCCTCGGCCCGTACGGCGCGCAGGGAAGCCGCCGCCGCGACGATCGCCGGCAGGTTCTCGAACCCGGCCGCCCGCCCCGACTCCCGCTCGTCCACGGGCCCTTGAACCGCGAACCGCACCCCTTTACGCACGGCCAGCAGCCCGACCCCGGAGGGCCCACCCCACTTATGGGCACTGGCGGTGAGCAACGACCAGGGTCCGGCCACCGTCCCCCACCCGAGCGACTGCGCCGCGTCCACCAGCAACGGCACCCCGGCCGCCCGGCACACCTCGGCCACCTCCGCGACCGGCTGCTCGGTCCCCACCTCGTGGTTGGCCGACTGGAGACAGGCCAGCGCGGTGTCCGGCCGTACGGCGGCCTCGTACCCCTCGACGGCCACGGCACCACCGCGATCCACCGCGACCCTGGTCACCGCCCCGCCCGACGCCTCCCACTCCTCCGCCGAATGGAGCACCGACGAGTGTTCGACCGCTGACACGATCAGGTGACGTCCGATGCGGCGCCGACCCGCGAGAGCGCCCGCCATGCCGACGTGCACAGCCCGAGTCCCGGACGACATGAACGTCAACTCATCGGGACGGCACCCGACGGCCTCGGCCGCAGCCTCCCGTGCGGCGTCGAGCAACATCCGAGCCCGCCGCCCCTCCCTGTACAAACGTGCGGGATCGGCCCACCCCTCATCGAGAGAAGCCAGCAGAGCCTGCCGAGCAACAGGGTGGAGCGGAGCTGAGGATGCGGCATCAAAGTAGGACACACCCCAACGCTAAGTCCTCAACAGCGGGCATGTGGTCCCACCTGTAGGGGCGCGGGGAACTGCGCGACCAGCCACCCACAACCCGCACCCGCCAACGAACGGAACCCCCCACCCCATTGGGCGCCCAACCCCCCGTCAGCCCCCTTCGGGGTGACCCCCGGCGCGTTGGGGACCCTCCCCGCGCGACCCCAAATTGCGTCCAGTAGGGTTTGGTCCGCATAAACATCCAAACCCCTGCCCGACGCAGGGCGGCGACCGACCCCCCAGAAGGCAGGCCGCAGCCAACCCGCGCGGGCGAGACTCTCGGGAAGGCGCTACGTGAGTCCCAACGGCTCCGACCGCTCGCCGCGGCGCCCGATGCGGCGGAAGCTGCTGCAGGCAATGACTGCGGGCCTGGTCCTGGTGACCGCGACCGGTTGCACATACAAGGACTTCCCCCGCCTTGGTATGCCCACCCCCACCACGGAAGAGGCTCCGCGGATCCTCTCCCTGTGGCAGGGATCCTGGGCAGCCGCGCTCGCCACCGGCGTGCTGGTCTGGGGCCTGATCCTGTGGAGCGCCATGTTCCACCGGCGCAGCCGCACCAAGGTCGAAGTACCTCCGCAGACCCGGTACAACATGCCCATCGAGGCGCTGTACACCGTGGTTCCGCTGATCATTGTCTCGGTGCTCTTCTACTTCACGGCACGTGACGAGTCGAAGCTCCTCGATGTCTCCAAGAAGCCCGACCTGACGGTCAACGTCGTCGGCTTCCAGTGGAGCTGGGGCTTCAACTACATCGAGAACGTCGAGGGTTCCACCGGGAACGCGAACACCGACGAGAACCTGGCCGCCATTCCGGACCGGTTCAAGGAGGACTTCCCGGCCAACGCCGGCGGTGTCTACGACGTCGGCACGCCCGGTACGAAGAACCCGCAGACCGGCAACCCCGGTCCGACCCTCTGGCTCCCCAAGGGCAAGACGGTCCGCTTCGTCCTCACCTCGCGTGACGTCATCCACTCCTTCTGGGTGGTCCCGTTCCTGATGAAGCAGGACGTCATCCCGGGCCACACCAACGCCTTCCAGGTGACCCCCAACAAGGAGGGCACCTTCCTGGGCAAGTGCGCAGAGCTGTGCGGCGTCGACCACTCCCGGATGCTGTTCAACGTGAAGGTCGTCTCCCCCGAGCGCTACGAGCAGCACCTCAAGGACCTCGCGAAGAAGGGGCAGACCGGTTACATTCCCGCCGGCATCGCGCAGACGAGCCACGAGAAGAACCGGGAGACGACAAACCTGTGAGCATCCTCAACGAACCCCAGGGTGCCGCCGCAGCTGAGGACTCGTACGAGAACGAGCTGCCGGTCCGGCGCAAGCAGCCCGGCAACGTGGTCATCAAGTGGCTCACCACCACGGACCACAAGACGATCGGCACGCTGTATCTGGTGACGTCGTTCGCGTTCTTCTGCATCGGTGGCGTGATGGCGCTG
>NZ_JBSFMT010000014.1:0-179571 GCF_053599695.1 Streptomyces sp. NPDC000878
TCCGTTCAGGACGGTCCGGAAGTCTTCCAGGATCGGGTCCATGAGGGGCGAGTGGAAGGCGTGGCTGACCCGCAGGCGGCGGGTCTTGACGCCCTGCTCCTCCAGCTGACCGGCGACGGCCAGGACAGCGGTCTCCTGGCCGGAAATCACGACGGAGGCGGGCCCGTTGACGGCGGCGATCTCCACTCCAACACCGTTGGCGGAGGCGGCCTTGATGGCCTCGGTGACCCGCTCTTCGGGTGCCTGGACGGAGACCATCGCACCCCCGGTGGGCAGGGAGTTCATCAGCCGGCCGCGTGCGGCGATGAGGGTGCAGGCGTCGGGGAGGGTGAGGATGCCGGCGATGTGGGCGGCGACGACCTCACCGACGGAGTGTCCGGCCAGGTGGTCGGCGTGGATGCCCCAGGAGGACAGCAGACGGTAGAGGGCGGTCTCGAAGGCGAACAGGGCGGGCTGCGTGAACACCGTCCGGTGCAGTGCCTCGGCCTGCGGAGTGCCGGGCTCGGCGAACATGACGTCCCGCAGCGAGTCGGCCCCCGTCCCGGCCAGCTCTGCGGCCAGTTCCGCGTCGAGGAGGGCGCAGGTCTCGTCGAGTGCCTCCCGGAACACGGGGAAGGCGTGGTGGAGGTCGCGGCCCATGCCGGGGCGCTGGCTGCCCTGCCCGGTGAACACCACCGCCAGCCCGCCACCCGGTTGAGCCTGTCCGGTGACCACCCGGGGGCTCTCCTCCCCGGCCGCGAGGGTCGCGAGACCGGTCAGCAGTTCCTCCCGGTTGGCGGCCAGGACCACCGCGCGGTGCTCCATCACCGCCCGCGTCGTCACCAGCGAACGGGCCACCTCCGCTGGCTCCAGCGACGGGTCGGCGGCCAGGAACTCCCCCAGCCGCACCGCCTGCGCCCGCAACGCGGCCTCACTGGCGGCGGACAGCGGTACGGGAAGCACGGCCGGCGCGTCCTGCGGCGCGGCCTCTTCCGGCTCGGGCCGGGGCTCCGGCTCGGGGGCCTGTTCCAGCAGGACGTGGGCGTTGGTGCCGCTGATGCCGAAGGAGGACACCCCGGCCCGACGCGGCCTGCCAGTCTCCGGCCACTCCCGTGACTCGGTCAGCAACTCCACCGCGCCCGTGTCCCAGTCGACGAACGGCGAAGGCGTCTCCGCGTGCAGCGTCTGCGGCAGGACCCCATGACGCATGGCCATCACCATCTTGATGACCCCGCCCACACCGGCGGCTGCCTGCGCGTGACCCAGGTTCGACTTCAACGACCCCAGCCACAACGGCTGGTCCGCCGCCCGCCCCTGGCCGTACGTCGCCAACAAGGCGTCCGCTTCGATGGGATCGCCGAGCCGGGTCCCGGTGCCATGCGCCTCGACCGCATCCACATCCACCTCCTTCAGGTCCGCGTCGGCGAGTGCGGCGCGGATGACGCGCTGCTGGGAGGGACCGTTGGGCGCGGTCAGCCCGTTGGACGCACCGTCCTGATTGACCGCCGACCCCCGCACCACCGCCAGCACCCGATGCCCCAGCCTGCGCGCATCGGACAACCGCTCCACCAACAGCACCCCGGCACCCTCGGCCCACCCCGTCCCGTCAGCCTCCGCACCGAACGACCGGCACCGCCCGTCCGCCGACAACCCACCCTGACGCGAGAACTCCACGAACGTCCCCGGCGTCGACATCACCGTCACCCCACCCGCCAACGCCACATCACACTCACCCCGACGCAACGCCGACACCGCCAGATGCAACGCCACCAACGACGACGAACACGCCGTATCCACCGTCACCGCAGGACCCTCAAAACCAAACGCATACGACACCCGCCCCGACAGCACACTGCCGAGGGTGCCGGTGAGCCGGTGACCATCCACTCCCGGCACGGGCCGGTGCAGGTGGGGGCCGTAGTCGTGGTACATCACCCCGGCGTACACACCGGTACGCGACCCCCGTACGGACGTCGGGTCGATGCCGGCGCGTTCGAGGGCCTCCCAGGAGATCTCCAGCAACAACCGCTGCTGCGGATCCATCGCCAACGCCTCACGCGGCGAAATCCCGAAGAACTCCGCGTCAAAACCCCCCGCCTCGTGCAGAAAACCGCCCCGACGCGTATACGACGTCCCCGGCACCTCCCGGTCAGGGTTGTACAGACCCTCCACGTCCCACCCACGGTCCTCCGGGAACTCCGTGATCGCGTCGCCGCCGTCCGCCACGAGGTCCCACAGTCCCTCGGGGGAGACGACCCCGCCCGGATACCGGCACGCCATGCCGACGATCGCCACCGGCTCCCGCTCCCGGGCCGTCAACTCCCGGTTCCGCTGGCGCAGTCGGGCCGTCTCCTTCAACGAGTCCCGCAGCGCCGCGACCACCGCATCGGCGGATGACGTGTCCTTAGGGTCCTTGGCCGTTGACGCCATTGATCTGCCCTCCCCATGGTGCGCGGCTCGCGCCGAGCGGTTCAGAAGTCGTTCCAGGTGTGAGTGGTACGGGTGTGTCCGCTCGCCGAGAGGACGGGCCCGGCCTCCGACGGCAGGCCCGCACGCCCGGACCCGGACCCGGCCGTGACGGCCTGGCCCGGGTCCGGGCCGGAGAAAGTCGTCCTCGGACGCGGGAGCCTCGGACGAGGGCTGCTCAGCCGGGACCCTCAGCCGAGGAAGCCTCAGGCGGGGGATCCTCGGTCGAGGAAGCCTCAGCCGCAGGACCCTCAGCCGTAGGAGTAGAAGCCCCGGCCGGTCTTCTTGCCGAGCAGCCCGCCCTCGACCATGCGCAGCAGCAGGGGCGGCGGCGCGTACAGCGGTTCCTTGAACTCCGCGTAGAGCGCGTCGGCGATCGCCACGGTGGTGTCCAGGCCGATCAGGTCCAGCAGCCGCAGGGGGCCCAGCGGATGGGAACAGCCCGCCTCCATACCGCGGTCGATGACCTCGGCGGTGGCCACCCCGGTGTCCACCATGCGGACGGCGGACAGCAGGTACGGGAAGAGGAGGGCGTTGACCAGGAAGCCGGCCCGGTCGGGGGAGCGGATCGCGGTCTTGCCGAGTACCTCGGTGACCAGGTGCTCGGCGCGGTCGACCGTGCGCTCGTCGGTGAGGACGGAGCCGACCAGCTCGACCAGCGGCAGGACCGGGACGGGATTGAAGAAGTGCACGCCGACGACCCGGCCGGGGTTCTGCGTGGCCCCGGCGAGCCGGACGATCGGCAGCGAGGAGGTGTTGGAGGCGAGCACGGCCTCCGGGTCCTCCACGATCTTGTCGAGCAGGGAGAAGATCTGGAGCTTGGTCGGCTCGTGCTCGGCGACCGCCTCGACCACGAACTGCCGGTCGGCCAGGTCCTCCAGGGCGGTGGTGAAGGAGATCCGGCCGAGCGCGACATCCCGTTCGGCCGCGCTGATCCTGGACTTGGCGACGGCGCGGTCCAGGGAACCGGTGATCCGGCGCAGACCGCGGGCGCGCGAGTCCTCGGAGGAGACGACGATCCGTACGTCGAGCCCGGCCTTGGCGGCGATCTCGGCGACGCCGGCCCCCATCAGGCCACAGCCGACCACACCGACCCGCCGGATCTCCGGCGCCGGGTCCGGCACGGGAACGGCCGCTTCGGGTGTCAGGGCGGGTGTCATATCGCGTCCCCCCGCCAGCTCAGCAGCGAGGAGCCGACCGACATGCCACCGCCGAAGCCGGCCAGCAGCACCAGGTCGCCGCGGTGCAGCAGACCGGCCTTGTTGGCCTCGTCCAGGGTGACCGCGACGGAGGCGGAGCCCAGATTCCCGTATCGCTCGACCGTGCGGTGAGTGGTGGCCCGGGACAGCCCGGCGGCTTCGACGAGTTCGCGCATCATGACTCCGTTGGCCTGGTGGGGTACGAAGTGGTCGACGTCCGTGATGTGGTGGCCGGTGCGTTCGGCGAGCCGGTGGAGCACGGGCGGCACCTGCTGGTTGACGAACTCGCGGACGGCGCGGCCTTCCATCCGGAAGTAGTGGTCGCCCTCCGCGAGGGTCTCCGGGGAGGCGGGCCGACGGCTGCCGCCGGCCTCGACCCGGATGAGGTGATGGGCGTCGCCGCTGGTGGACAGATCGGTGCCGAGAATGCCGTACGGCTCCTCGACCGCGCCGACCACGGCCGCCCCGGCACCGTCGGCGAACAGCGGGGCGGTGCGGCGGTCGGAGAAGTCCAGGATCCGGGAGTAGAGGTCCGCGGCGACGACCAGGACGTGGGCGTCGGGGCGTAAGGCGATCAGTGCCCGGGCGAGTTCCAGGCCGTAGACGAAGCCGCTGCACACGGCGTTGACGTCGAAGCAGGCCGCGCGGTAGGCGCCGAGGGCGTGCTGCACCAGGGCGGAGGTCGGCGGCTGCGGGGAGTCGCCGGTGGAGGTGGAGACGATCAGGTAGTCGATCTCGGTGGCGGGCAGGTCCGCGGCCCGGAGCGCCGCCGCACCGGCCCGGGCGGCGAGGTCGGAGGTGGCCTCGTGCGGCGGTGCGTACCGCCGGCTCCTGATCTCGGTCTTGCGCTCGATCCAGTCCGCGGTGACGCCGCAACGGGCCGCCACCTCTTCGTTGCTGACTTCTTCCTTCGGGACGTAAGAGCCGGTCGCAACTATTCCGGCAGTGTGTGTCGCCACTGTCGAGTCCACCTTCCGTGGTCGCGGGATCAGCCCGCCAGTACAGGTGTGGGGGTGACTGTCTCGCCGGTCCGCAGGGGATTGATGCGGTCCTCGCCGATACGGGCCCGGAGCTGGGTGTCGGTGACGCCGAGTCCCGTCCGGGGTGCCAGACACAGGACGCCGACCTTGCCGATGTGCTGGTTGGTCTGGACGAGCCGGGCCGCCTCGGCCACGTCCTCCAGCGGATGGACCGTGGAGACGACGGGGTTCAGCAGCCCGAGCTGGAACAGCCGGTTGCATTCCCACTGCTCCTGCAGATTGGCGGCGTGGCTGCCCACGATGCGCTTGAGGTTCGTCCACAGGGAGCGGTTGTCGTAGTGGTGCTGGTAGCCGGTGCTCGACCCGCAGGTGACCACCGTCCCGCCGCGCCGCACGACATGGACCGAGAGACCGAAGGTCGCCTCGCCGACGAAGTCGAAGACGATGTGCGGGTCCTCGCCCACCGCGGCACGGACCGCCCGGCCCAGCCGGTCGCCCAGCTCGACGGTGCGTTCCGGGGTACGCGGGATCTCGCCGCCGATGCCGATCTCCTCGCGGTTGATCACCACGTCGCAGCCGAGACCGCGCAGCAGCCCGGCCTTGGCCCCGGAACTGACCACGCCCACCGGGATACCGCCGGCCTGCTTCACCAACTGCACGGCGAACGCCCCGAGTCCACCGGTCGCGCCCCAGATCAGCACGACGTCCCCGAGCTTGACCCGGGCACCGCGCTCACTGATCAGCATCCGGTACGAGGTGGCCGCCGTGAGCATGTTGCCGGCCGCCTCCTCCCAGGTCAGATGGGCTGGCTTGGGCAGCAGCTGGCTCGCTCGCAGCACGGTGTAGTGCGCCAGCCCGCCGAAGTTGGTCTCGTAACCCCAGATGCGCTGGTCGCCGCCGAGCATGGCGTCCGCGTGACTGGCCGGCTCCTGGTCGTCCACCTGGACACAGCTCGCCACCACATGGTCACCGGCCCGCCAGCGCCGTACGCCCTCACCGACCCGGACGATGACACCGGCCGCGTCCGAGCCGACGACGTGGTACGGCAGGTCGTGCCGTGCCGCCCAGCCGCCCAGCGCGCCGAAGCGCTGGAGGAACCTGAAGGTGGGCACCGGGGCGAAGGTCGCCGACCACACGGTGTTGTAGTTGATCGAACTCGCCATGACCGCGACCAGGACCTCGTCGGGCGCGAGCGCGGGCATCGGTACCCGGCCCACCCGGAGGGAGTCGCGGACATCAGGATCCGGTGTCGCGAGAACCCCGGCCATGTCCTCGGCCCGCAGATGGGCGGCGAGGTAGTCGGTGGGCACCTCCTCGCGGGCCAGCTCGTCCGGACCGGCCCCGGCGAGTACCGCACTTGCCAATGAATCCATGACATCCCTTTGGCCGAAAGGTTGCCGCGCGCCACGCTGCGCACGGGGTTTGGAGGAGAGGGGCCGGCGGCGCCGCCGGTGGTGCCGACTGGGGCGCCGTGTCGGCGCGGCACCACCGGCACAGCGCCGGGACGCCCTCCGGGACGCTAAGTCGCCCGCCCCGTCCCGGCCAACCCCAGGCTTGTGCCGCGCCCCCTATCCGACCCTCCGCGCCCCGGGCGCCCGGAGCGACCGCGCCCGGTGTCGACCCCTATGCCGCACCGGCGGCCGAACCGGTAAGCGCCCTGGTACACGCAGTGCCGTCGACGCGCTAGGGGTGGTGAGCGGGCCGGACGACCCCAGCGCGGGAAAGGGGTGAACGGCCGACCGGGTATCGGTGGCCGGGGCGGGGCGAGCGCCCAGCTTCTTATGCCTACTTGACACTTCACGGCGCGCGATTCCTATACTGCATTCGTAATTTGAACACCGTGTAGGAAGTAGTGCGCCGTGTAGGCGCCGACGGGCGCGCCGGGCGAGTTGCCCGTGGGTCGTGACTTCCGCATCGCCTCTCTAGGAGATTGATCAGGGCCATGACAGATACGTTAAGCAGGGCGCCGGTGCGGCTCGGGTGGCGGCTGGTGTTGCTGGGGTTCTCGCAGCTGATCATCGCGGTGGACTACAACATCGTCTATGTGGCACTGCCGGAGATCGGCACGGACCTGGGATTCTCGGCCCAGTCGCTGCAGTGGGTCGTGTCCGCGTACGCGGTGGGCTACGGAGGGTTGCTGCTGCTGGGCGGCCGGATGGTCGACCGGCTGGGAGCCCGGCGGGTGTGGTTCGCGGCGATCGTGATCTACGGACTGTCGTCGCTGGTGGCCGGATTCGCGAACAGTCCGGGGACGCTCATCGCGGCGCGTGCGGTACAGGGCGCGGGCGGAGCACTGCTCTTCCCAGCCACTCTGACGCTGATCTTCATCGGCTTCCCCGAAGGCCCGAAGCGCAACCAGGCCCTGTCCGTGTGGGGCGCGATCGGCGGCGGCGGGCTCGCGGCGGGGGCGTTGCTCGGCGGGCTGTTCACCGACTGGTGGGGCTGGGAATCGGTCCTGTTCGTCAATGTGCCGCTGACGGCGCTGGCCTTCATGGCGGGTATCAAGCTGCTGCCGGCCGACGCTCCGGCGCAGAAGGGCATCCGCGACTTCGACGTACCGGGCGCCCTGCTGGCGACCGCGGGGGCGACGCTGATCGTCTTCGGGCTTGCATCCGGTCCCGACTCCGGCTGGACCTCCTTCCAGTCGGCGGGCACCGAGGCGATCGGCGCGGTGCTCCTGGTGGTGTTCTTCCTGGTGGAAGCGCGGACGCGGTCCCCGCTGATGCCGCTGCGGCTGGTGCGTACGCGGACGCTGGCGGTGACGATGGCGGTGGCGTTCCTGTTCATGGCGACGCTGTCCACCGGGTACTACCTCTTCACGACGTACCTCCAGCCGGTGCTCGGCTACAGCCCCATCAAGGCGGGCCTGGCCTTCCTTCCGCTGTGCGCGTTCTCCATGGCGGCCGGTCAGCTGACGGGGCCCCTGCTCAACAAGTTCGGTCTGCGCAAGGTGTTCACCGGCACGCTGCTGGTGAACGGCGCCGGTGTCGCGGCCACGGCGCTCGGTATGTCGGTCGGCGGCTCGTTCTGGGCGCTGATGCCGGGCATCCTCCTCTGGGGCTTCGGCGGCGGCGTCGGATTCACCGTGACGTTCGCGGCGGCGGGCATGGGCATCTCGCCGATGGAGCAGGGTGTGGCGTCCTCGATGGCGTCGACGCTCGCGCAGATCGGTGGTGCGGTGGGTCTGGCGGCCCTGGTGGCCGTGGCCAACCACGGCATCGACTACGACGCGGCTCCGGCCGTGACCGACATCGTGGACGGGCTGCAGCTCGCGGGTGTGATCGCCGGCATCGTGGTCGCCGTCGGCGCCGTGATCACCTTCGTCTTCCTGAAGGACCCCGAGCCGCCCACAGCGGTGGTCGCGGAGTCCGGCGTGACGGAGGCCGACCAGACGACGGGCGCCGCTACCGCCTGACGCTCTGCGAAGTCTCCCCCTGACCCTCGTGGCCGGTGCAATCCCCCGTCGCCGGCCACGAGTTGCAGAGGACCCGGCCGGGACTGTTGCCCCCGGCCGGGTCTCCTCTGTTTTTCTGGTCTGTCTTTCTGGCTTCTTCTGTTTTCCCGTCAGCCGTCAGCCGACGGTGGTCGCAGCGGGCACCGGGAGGCCCAACGAGCTGGTGAGGTCGAGGAGTTCCTGCTGGTAGAGCTTGGCGGGATTCACGATCTGCGTCCGCAGATGTCCGTAGACCTCAAGGGCGACCAGCCCGTGCATCCGGCCCCAGATCCGCAGGGTCAGCGCGAGCGCGGCGGGCGGCAGATCAGGCTCCTTGGTGTGCAGCGCGTCCGTGAGGTCCGGCTGGAAGTCCTCCCACGAGTGCTCCTCACCGGCCTGGGCCGCCGCCGCGTGGGGCCAGGCCGCCGCGACCAGCTGGCCCAGCAGCGTGCACACCCGCAGCTCGGCCTCGGTGGCGGGACCGCCCTCCGGCATCTGATAGCCCGGAACGGGATCGCCGTACACGAGTTGGAACTCCTCGGGATGGCTGATCGCCCACTGCCGGTAGGCGTTGCCGTGCGCCAGGATCCGCTGCGCGGTGTCGTGTTCGTCCACCTGTTCGTGCGCGGCTTCGAGGGTGTCGGCGAGCGAGGTGTACACGTCGGTGATCAGCGCGTTGATGAGGGCGTCACGCGTCTCGTAGTAGCTGTAGATCGCGCCCGCGGTCATGCCCATGTCCCGGGCGATGGCGCGAAGGGACAGGGCAGCCGCGCCTCCGGCCGCCATGTGCTTGAGCGCGATGGCTTTGATCTCCGCGGCCGTCTCGGCCCGGAGTCGTTCGCGACGACTCATCTTCGGCTGTCCCATGACAAATTATTTTACAGTGTGTTGTCCAGGTCCTACTGGTCCTGTGCACCCGCCGATCATGTTCTGGCACAGGACTCCGCCCCGGCACCGCCGGAGCGCGGTACCGGGGCGGAGTGCCGGTTCAGCCCGCGGAGCCCTGCTGTCCTTCGACCCGCTCGGCCACCGCCGCGGGCCGGGCCGTACGGTCCTGGGGCGGGGAGTCGAGCCGGGGACGCCGGCCCGGCGAGGCGAAGTTCCGCATCATGGGCGTCTCCACGAAGCGGAACGTCGCCCACGACAGCAGGACCGTCACGGTCAGCGCGAGGGCGATGAACCCGAGGTTGCCGGCCGTGGACAGCGGCTGACGCTCCTTGAAGAGGTCGCCGAGCCACATCAGCACCAGGAAGTGCCAGAGGTAGAAGGCGAAGGAGATCTGCCCCAGCCACACCATCGCCCTGCTGCGGAAGGGCGACCACAGGCCCTCCCGGTCGGCCTGCGTCGCCGACACGATCAGCAGCCCGAACGGCAGCGCGGTGCAGGCGGCCAGGCTGTACGCGTACGGGACCTGGGTGGACAGGTAGTACGCCCCGACGGCCAGCCCCGCGGCCGGCAGCAGCGGGATCCGGAGAATACGGCCCTCCCGGACCATCCGGGCCAGGAAGATGCCGAGCACGAAGTCGAGGGTACGGACCGGCGGGAAGCCGTTGATGAACCACAGCTTGGTGACACCGATCGGCGTCGCGGGGCTGACCGCCTCGTCCGGTATCACCAGGTCGGCGAGTGAGGGGATCGCCACGATCGCCGCGGCGATCCCCACGACCCACCACCACAGCCGGCCCGGCCGCACCCGGTTCACCAGCCGGATGATCAACGGGAAGCAGGCGTAGAAGAACACCTCGCAGCACAGCGACCAGGAGACGGGGTTGACGCCCCACCAGCTCTCGAACCGCCAGTCCCAGGCGTGCACCAGCAGCAGGTTGGCGGTCGCGACACCGGCGCCCGGGAAGGTCCCGAGGTAGAGGAGCAGGAAGATCCCGGCGACCAGGGTCACCACGTGGTTCGGGAACAGCTTGAAGACCCGCCGCCGCCAGAAACCGGTGACCGTGTCGGCCGGCCGGACGGCCCAGGTCAGTACGAAGCCGCTGAGCACGAAGAAGAAGGTGACACCGGCCCAGCCGCCCTGGTCGAACAGGGAGTGGTAGGTCTTGGCGATGTCGAGGTCGGCGAACGGTGCGAGGCTGCCGATGTGGAAGGCGGCCACCAGGACCGCGGCGATGATTCTCATCCCTGTGAGTGAGGGCAGAGAACTCTCCCGTGGGCTGCTCATGTCGGTGCTTTCTCCTTGCTGGAGCGACACTCGGACGTCTGGAACTGCGTTCGGGCGGCAGAAAGCCCCGGCAGCGGCACATGGCGGGCGAGCCGTCAGCCGTCCGGCGTGGGGGCGGGGGCGGGGCGGCCGGACCGCTCGAAGAGCCGGCCCGGCCGCTCGGAGGACGCCCGCTGGACGGTTGATCGGCCACGATGGCCAGGCGCGCGACCGGGGCTCAGCGATGGGTGCGAACGGTTCCCGCGGACGGGCGCGGGACGCCGGGGTCCGTCAGGGTCGGTCGGTGAGCACCGGGTTGAGCTGTGGATCCCACTCCACCAGCAGGTTCTGGGGCCCGCGGAAGGAGGTGTTGGGCAGATACGTGATCTCCTGGTCCTCGACCAGGCGCATGTGCGGGAGCCGGCGGGCCAGCTCCTCGATGAAGATCCGCATCTCCTGACGGGCGAGCGTGGCGCCCATGCAGGCGTGCGCGCCGAACCCGAAGGTCATATGACGGTTCGGGTGGGGCCGGTCGATGTCGAACGTCTCCGGGTTCTCGAAGACGGCCTCGTCGTGGTTGGCGGAAGAGGTGATCATCATCACCCGGCCGCCTGCCGGTATGGTCACGCCGCCGACCGTGGTCTCCTTGACGGCCAGCCGCCGCCACGCGGCCACCGAGCCGTCGTACCGCAGGGACTCCTCGACCGCCTTGGGGACGAGGCTCGCGTCGTCGCAGACGCGGGCCCAGGTCTCGGGGTTCTCCAGCAGCGCGCGCATGGCGTTGCCGCTGGCGTTGGTGGTGGTCTCGTGCGCGGCGACCAGGCCGGCCAGGGCGGTGGTCTGCAACTCGTTGTCGCCGAACAGCCCCGGCTTGCTCTGGCCTTCGCGGATCACATGCGGCAACCAGCCCGGCGCGTCGGGCATCTGCTTGATCTTCTCCACCAGATCGCCGGTGAACTCCCAGTACCGCCCCAGATTGGTGGCCACCTGTTTCTGTTCCTCGGGAGACGGGCGGCCGTACATGAACACCGTCTGGTCCAGGGTGAATTGCCGGCAGGCCGCGATGTCCTCGTCCGGAATTCCCATGAATATCAGGGCGATGGTGATGGGCGCCTCCTGGAAGAGATCGACCATCAGGTCGCCGCGGCCCTTTTTGACGAACCGGTCGATATGGCCGGTGACGAGTTCGCGAATGCGCGGGGTGAGGGCTTCCACCTCCTTGCCCTTGAACGGGTCCTGGTGCGCCTTCCGGCGCTCCCGGTGGGACGCGCCGTCCTCGTTGACCAGGGCGAGTCCGGGGTTGAACCCGTGCTGCACCAGGATCGCGACCGTCTCCTCGGTGGACGGTGTGATCTGGTCCAGCGTGATGGAGGCGGAGAAGGTGTCGGTGTCCTTGAAGATCTCCTTGATGTCCTCGTACCGGGTGACGACCCAGTAGTCCAGCGCCGGACTGTAGAAGACCGACTCCTCTTCGCGCGCGTCGGCCATGGACAGGCCCGGGTGGGACTGGTATTCGGTGCCGAACGGGTCGAACGAGGCAGCCAGTCCGGAAACCGGGCACCCTGTCGGGCTTTTGAGTTCTTGGCTCGTGGTCATGACTTCTCCTCGGAAACCAAGTGGCGGGCTTGGCGGGCAGCTGCGGGCACTCGTCGCGACGCTACGATCGGGATCTCCGCATTCCAACCCTTAATCGTGGCGCGGACCCCCCTATTGCCCTGACGGGAATCGAGGGGTCCGCCCGCTGCCACGATCCGCCGCCACCGGCGTCGTGAGGGACTGACCAGGACGGGCGGCGGGGACTCAGTCCCGCAGCCGGTCGATCTGGCGCAGCTTGTTCGTCGCGTCCAGCGCCGCGACCTTGTAGGACTCCGCGAGCGTCGGGTAGTTGAAGACCGCGTTGACCAGATAGTCGACGGTGCCCTCGCAGCCCATCACGGACTGGCCGATGTGGATCAGTTCCGTCGCTCCCGTGCCGAAGCAGTGGACGCCGAGGAGCTTGCGGGTCTCCGGGCAGACCAGGATCTTGAGCATGCCGTGGGAGTCGCCGATGATCTGGCCCCGGGCCAGTTCGCGGTAGCGGGAGATGCCCACCTCGAACGGGATGCTGTCCTCGGTGAGTTGGTCCTCGGTACGGCCGATGAAGCTGATCTCGGGGATGGTGTAGATGCCGATGGGCTGGAGGTTGTGCATCTGGTCGACCGGCTCGCCGCACGCGTGGTAGGCCGCCGCCCGGCCCTGTTCCATCGAGGTCGCGGCGAGGGCCGGGAAGCCGATGACGTCGCCGACGGCGTAGATGTGCGGCACCTCGGTGCGGTAGTGCTCGTCGACGGTGATCCGGCCGCGCCGGTCGGCGGACAACCCGGCCTTGTCGAGGGCGAGTTCGTCGGTGAGGCCCTGGCGGCCCGCCGAGTACATCACGGCGTCGGCGGGGATCTTCTTGCCGCTCTCCAGGATCGTGAGGGTGCCCCGGGGGTGGCGTTCCACCGCCGCGACCGTCTCCCCGAACCGGAAGGTGACGGCCAGGTCCCGCAGGTGGTACTTGAGCGACTCGATCACCTCGATGTCGCACATGTCGAGCATCCCGGCCCGCTTCTCGACCACCGTGATCTTGCTGCCGAGCGCGGCGAACATGGAGGCGTACTCCATGCCGATCACCCCGGCACCGACGATGACCATGGAACGCGGCACCCGTTCCAGGTTCAGCACGTTGTCCGAGTCCAGGATGGTGCGTTCGTCGAACTCGACGCTGTCCGGCCGGGCCGGCCGGGTGCCGGTGGCGATGACGATGTGCTCGGCGCTCAACAGCCGCTCGTTGCTGGTCACTTCACGCAGTGCGACGGTGTGGTCGTCGACGAAGCGGCCGGTGCCGGCGAACAGGGAGACATGGTTGCGGGACAGCTGGCTGCGGATGACATCGACCTCGCGGTCGACCACGTGCTCGGTGCGCGCGGTCAGGTCGGTGACGGTGATGTCCTCCTTGAGGCGGTAGCTCTGGCCGTACAGATCGCGCTGGGTGAGGCCGGTGAGGTAGAGAACCGCCTCGCGCAGGGTCTTGGAGGGGATGGTGCCGGTGTGGATGGAGACCCCACCGACCATGTCGGGGCGGTCGATGACGGCGACCCGGCGGCCGAGCTTGGCCGCCGCGATGGCAGCCTTCTGGCCGCCCGGGCCGGATCCTATGACAAGCATGTCGAAGTCGGGCACCCTGGTGAGTCTGTCAGTCCGAGGCCGCCGCCCGGAAGGGTGAACAGGCAACGTTTGGCGTCCGCTTGGGCCTAGGACGGCTGCGGAGTGAGGCGTTCGAGGCCCTTGCGGTCGTAGTAGCGGGTCATCGCGAAGCCGAAGAGCAGCGCGAGCGCGGTGCCGATCGCGATCATGATCCAGGCGCGGGTGAGTCCGGCGTCCCCGCGGGCGTCGAAGTAGAGGATCGCGCGCACCCCGTCACCGAGTTGCCGCATGGGCTCGAACGCGGACAGGAAACGGTAGAAGTCCGGGACCGCCTGGAGGGGGACCGTGGCCCCGGACGAGGGCAGGCCCAGGACGATGAACACGAACATCGACACGAGCTGCCCGATCCCGCCGAAGGCCGCGTTGATGGCCTGGACGCCGAGACCGACCGCGAGGGTGGCGCAGTACGAGTACAGCCACAGCAGGGGCAGATGGCCGGCGTCCATGTCGAGGATGCCGACGGTGGCGACCATGATCAGGGAGACGCTGAGGAGGGTGATCCCGGCGGTCATGCCCATCTTCAGCAGCAGGGTCTGGGTACGGTCGACGGGCACGGTGGGGCGGCGCGTGTGCCAGGGGCCGATCTCGTTGTCGGCGTAGCCGAGGGAGGTGTCGACCGCGTTGCTGATGACGTTGCCGCCCATGAACCCGGCCAGCACGAGCAGCAGCGTGTAGTAGAAGGCGCTGAGCCCGAGGCCGCTGTTGGTGCCGATGGGATGCCCGACCTGGGTGGTGACGGCGACCGGGTCGGCCAGCAGCAGCTTCGCCGTCGCGCCGGCGCCTGTCGCGCTCGCCGTCAACTGCTTGCCGATGTTCTGCGAGACCTGGTGGGCGGCGGCCGTGGTGATCTGGCCGGCGAGGGAGGAACCGAGGCTGCCCTTGCCGGGGTTGGTGAGCACGGTCAGCGTCGGACGGGCGGTGGCGCTCGTGCCGGTGAGCGCGGCGACGGAGGCGGTGAAGCCCTCGGGCACGACCAGCGCTCCGTAGAGCTTGCCGGAGTCCAGCTGGTCCTGGGCCTTGGCGAGGCTCAGTTGACGCCACTCGGCCTTGTCGCCGCCGGAGGTGTCGGTGGTGATCGCCCTGGTGATCTGCGTACCCAGGTTCTCCTGCTGCCCGGGCAGCGGTTCGCCCCGGTCCGCGTTGACGAGGCCGATGGGCAGCTCGTGCAGATCGCGGTTGGGGCTCACGATGCCGCCCATGTAGAGCAGCGACAGCAGCAGCGCGAGCAGCCCGGTCAGGACGGTGGGCAGCAGCCACAGCTTGGGCCGGCCCAGCAGCGCGGTGGCACGCGCCTGGACGCGGACGGCGGGGGAGGGGACTTCAGAGGACGTACTGTCGTCGGCTGGCATGGTTCTCCGGTGGCTCTGGGGCGGCCCGGGACCCGGGGTGGTCGCCGCCCGCCCGGCCAGGATCATGCGTACGGCGGCACGGCCGCGCGAGCGACTCGCCGAGCCGGTGCCGGTGCCGGTGCCGACGGACGTACGACCACGCTCGTACGCCGGACGTACGACTACGGAGCCATGTGCACGCGGACCCCGTCGAGGGCCACCGCCAGGACGCGGTCGCGCTGGGTGTCGTCGAGGAAGTTCGTCGAGGTGATGCCGGCGAGCATGCGCAGGAGGTCGTCGAAGTTCATGTCCGTGCGCGCCTCCCCGGCCTTCTGTGCCCGTTCGAACAGCGGGCCGCCCGCCTGGTACATCGACTCCCGGCAGGCCAGGAAGATCTCCGACTCGTGGTTGAGGGCCTCGCGGACGGCCCGTTTCGTCACGGTGTACCCCACGAAGCGGCGCAGCCACGCGGTGAGCGCCTCCCACGGCGGCCGGTCGGCGACCTCCAGCGCGAACCGGCACAGGGCGTCCACCTCGTCGGCGTACACACTCTCGAAGAGATGGCGGCGGGTGGGGAAGTTCCGGTACAGCGTGCCGATGCCGACGCCCGCGCGCCGGGCGATGTCCTCCAGGGACGCCTCGCTGCCGTGCTCCGCGAACGCCTCGCGCGCGGCGGCCAGCAGGGCGTCGTAGTTGCGCGCCGCGTCCTTGCGGTGCGGGCGCTGCGCCGCGACGAAACCGCTGACGGGGTACGGCTGTGCCGTCACGGATGCCTCCCTTGCCGGGCGCCGGTCGGGCGCGAGCGAAACGGATGCGGGCCTCCGGTATTGAAGCGGAGGTCGGCCTCCGCTAGAGTGGAGGCGTACCTCCACTTTAGCAGTCGGGGTGCGTTCCCCATGCGACGCGTACGGCCGTGCGCATCGCCGCCGCGCGCGAACGCGGCCCCCCATCACCTCTACTCCGCCACCCCTGTTCGGAGATGCCCTTCCATGCCCCGCAAGTCCACTAGCTCCACCGGCTCCACCGGTTCCACCGACTCCCCGGTGTCCACGCGCTCCACCCGCCTCACCTTCGCGGTCCTCGCGACCGGTGCCGGCGTGTTCTCCATGCTCCAGTCGCTGATCGCGCCGGCCCTGCCGACCGTCCAGCACGCCCTGGACACCTCGCAGTCCACCGCGACCTGGGTGATGACGGCCTTCCTGCTGTCCGCCTCGGTCTTCACCCCGATCCTCGGCCGTGTCGGCGACCTGATCGGCAAGAAACGCACCCTCGTCGCCGTACTCGTGGTCGTGACACTCAGCTGTCTGCTCGCCGCGCTCGCGCCGAACATCGGCGTACTGATCTTCGCCCGGGTCGTCCAGGGCGCCGGCGGCGCGCTGTTCCCGCTGTCGTTCGGCATCATCCGGGACGAGTTCCCGCCGGGTGAGGTGAGCGGCAGCATCAGCAACCTGTCCGCTGTCATCGCGGCCGGCGGAGGCGTCGGCATGGTCGCCGCCGGGCCGATCGTGACCGCGCTCGACTACCGCTGGCTGTTCTGGCTGCCCGTCGGCGTCGTCGCCGTCACCACGCTCATCGCCCTGCGCTATGTCCCCGAGTCGCCCAACAGGGCTGTGGGGCGCGTCAGTTGGCTCGGTGCCGTACTGCTGTCGGCCTGGCTGGTCGCCCTGCTGCTGCCGCTCAGCCAGGCGACCCGGTGGGGCTGGGGCTCGGGCCGGACGATCGGCCTGTTCGCAGCCGCCGTACTCCTCTTCACCCTCTGGCTGCTGACCGAGGCGCGCTCCCGCAACCCACTCATCGATCTGAAGGTCATGCGCCTGCCCGCCGTGTGGACCACGAACACCGCCGCGCTGCTCTTCGGCGCGGGCATGTACTCGATCTGGTCCTTCCTCCCCGGCTTCGTCCAGACGCCCGCATCCGCCGGGTACGGATTCGGCGCGAGCGTCACCTCCGCCGGACTGCTCATGCTGCCGATGCTGATCGCGATGTTCCTCTCGGGCGTGCTGGGCGGCCGGCTGACGCCGGTGTTCGGCGCCAGGAAACTGCTCACCGCCGGTGCCGCGCTCGGCGCCGTCGCCTGCGGATTCCTCACCCTCTGGCACGACGAACAGTGGCAAGTCGCCTTCGTGGCAGGTGTGTTCGGCCTCGGTATCGGACTGGCCTTCGCCTCGATGGCCAACCTGATCGTCGGCAGCGTCCCTCCCGAGCAGACCGGCGCGGCGACCGGCATGAACGCCAACGTCCGCACCATCGGCGGCTCCATAGGCGCCGCCCTGACCGGCGTCCTGGTCACGGGCAGCCTCCAGCCCTCGGGCCTCCCGTACGAATCCGGCTACGCCCACGGCTTCGCCCTACTGTCCCTACTCTGCCTGGCCGCAGCCCTGGCCGCCCTCCTCGTACCGACCACCCGAGCCGCCCGGCCCGCCGCCGAACCGCGCCCTGAAGGGGCGCGGGGAACTGCGCGCTCAGCCCCCACCGGCCCGCGGTGAACGAACTACTTGTCCCGCGGATCCCCTGAGACCGAGACGGAGAGCCGGCGTCAGTCGCCGCTCACGTTGGCCGTGAGCAGGCGAAGCAACTGCTTGGCCAGCGCGTCCTGTTCGGCCGTCAGTCCCATCGCGTCGCCGATGGCGAGAGGCACCGTGTCCGCCCGGTCGCGCATCGCGGCCCCGGCCTCGGTGAGGCGGAGGGCGACCGAGCGCTCGTCCTCCGCCCGCCGCTCCCGCCGCAGCAGGCCGTTGCCCTCGAGCCGCTTCAGCAGCGGGGAGAGGGTGCTGGACTCCAGCTGGAGGGCGTGCCCGAGCTCCCGTACCGAGATCGAGTCCTGCTCCCACAGCACCAGCATCACCAGGTACTGCGGATAGGTCAGGCCCAACTCGTCCAGCAGCGGCCGGTAGCGGGCGGTGACTGCCCGGGAGGCCGCGTAGAGGGCGAAGCAGAGCTGGTCGTCGAGGAGCAGGGAAGGCTGCTCCTGCGGCGATCTGCTTCCGGCTGCGCTCACGGTACGACCCCCGGTCTCTGTGCTGCTGACGGCGATTTCCACCCTATCGTTCACGTCCCCTCGACTGCATGGTGCATCAATTAATCGAGTGCGAACAAGTTGTGCACGACTTAATCGAGGGCTACTCTTCTGTTGTGCCGCCGCTCCCGGCGAGAACCGCAGGTGGAGCCTGCCCCGGCACCCGATCCGAGGAGATCGCCATGACCGACACCCGCCCCGTTCTCGAACCCGCCGCCGCAGGCTTCGCCGAGGCGACCGCGAACCCGCCGTACCTCTTCGACCTCGGCCCGGTCGAGGGCCGCAAGACCGTCGACGAGGTGCAGTCCGGCGAGATCACCAAGCCAGCCGTCGACGAGGAGTGGGTCACCGTCCCCGGCGGCCCCACCGGAGAGGTCCGGGCGCGGATCGTCCGCCCGGCCGGGGTCCAGGGCGTACTGCCGGTGATCGTCTACATCCACGGCGCCGGCTGGGTCTTCGGCAACGCCCACACCCATGACCGGCTGGTGCGTGAACTGGCCGTCGGCGCCCGGGCGGCGGTCGTCTTCCCGGAGTACGACCTCTCGCCCGAGGCCCGCTACCCGGTCGCGATCGAGCAGAACTACGCCGTCGCCCGCTGGATCGTCTCCGACGGCGCCGACCACCACCTGGACGCCACCCGGATCGCGGTGGCCGGTGACTCCGTCGGCGGCAACATGGCCGCCGCGCTGACCCTGATGGCCAAGGAGCGCGGCGATGTGCCCCTGGTTCAGCAGGTCCTCTTCTACCCGGTGACCGACGCCGCCTTCGACACCGGCTCCTACCGGCAGTTCGCCGAGGGCTACTTCCTGCGCCGCGACGCCATGCGGTGGTTCTGGGACCAGTACACGACCGACGAGTCCGAGCGCGCCCAGGTCACCGCGTCCCCGCTGCGCGCCACCACCGCCCAACTCACCGGTCTGCCCCCGGCGTTGGTCATCACCGCCGAGGCCGACGTCCTGCGCGACGAGGGCGAGGCGTACGCGAACAAGCTGCGCGAGGCCGGCGTACCCGTCACCGCCGTCCGCTACCAGGGCATCATCCACGACTTCGTGATGCTCAACGCCCTGCGCGGCACGCATGCCGCCGAGGCCGCCATCGGGCAGGCGATCAGCACCCTGCGTACGGCACTCGGCACCGCCTGACGACGGCTGCAAGAAGGAGGGGACGGCCCGGTCACATGGCGTCGAGGTAGTCCCGCAGCACCTGGGAGCGGGACGGGTGGCGCAGCTTGGACATCGTCTTGGACTCGATCTGACGGATGCGCTCGCGCGTCACGCCGTACACCTGGCCGATCTCCTCCAGGGTTCTCGTCCGGCCGCCGGACAGGCCGTAGCGCAGGGAGATGATCCCGGCCTCCCGGGGGGTCATGTCCGCGAGGATGGACTGGATGGTCTCCTGCAGCAGCACGAAGGTGACCATGTCCATGGGGGTGACGCTGTCCCGGTCCTCGATCAGGTCGCCGAACTCGCCGTCGCCGTCCTCGCTGAGAGCGGTGTGCAGCGAGACGGGCTCCCTGGTGTAGGCGGCCAGTTCGGGGAGCCGCTCCACATCGACGCCCGCCTTCTCCGCCAGCTCCTGCGGTGTGGGTTCCTTGCCGAGGTCCTGGATCAGCTCGCGGCGGGTGCGGGCCACCCGGTTGATGACCTCGACCAGATGCACGGGGATCCGGATGGTCCGGCCCTGGTCGGCCAGCGCGCGGGAGATCGCCTGCCGGATCCACCAGGTCGCGTACGTCGAGAACTTGAAGCCCTTCGCGTAGTCGAACTTCTCGACGGCCCGGATCAGGCCCGTGTTGCCCTCCTGGATCAGGTCCAGGAACAGCAGCCCCCGGCCCGTGTAGCGCTTGGCGACGGACACGACCAGCCGGAGGTTCGCCTCGATGAGGTGGGACTTGGCGCGCTCCCCGTCCGTGGTGAGGATCTCCAGCTCCCGCTGGAGTACCGGGTCTTCCGGCGGGTCCTCCAGCAGTTTGTGCTCGGCGTACAGGCCGGCCTCGATGCGTTTCGCGAGGTCGACCTCCTGTTCGGCGCTGAGGAGCCGGACCCGGGCGATCACCCGGAGATAGTCCCGGACCTGGTCGACCGAGCCGCCGCCGGTGCTGAGCCGGGGGAGGGGAGCATCGCTCTCGTCCTCGGTGGCCGGGTCGAACACTTCGGTCACCTCGGTGTCGGTCGCCATCGTGCTCACTTCCTCTCCAGGAGTGCACGCAGGAACGTCCCTGTATGAGAACGAGCCTCGGCCGCCACGTGTTCCGGAGTGCCCTGGGCAATCACCCGGCCGCCGCCGGTCCCTGCCTCCGGCCCATGTCGATCACCCGGTCCGCCGTCTTGATCACATCGAGGTTGTGTTCGATGACGACGACCGTGTTCCCCGAGTCGACGAGTCGATGCGAGCTCAAGAGGTGCGAGAGTCGTCGTCCTCGCGGTTCGCGAGGACCTCGGCCATGTGTGTCTGCGCCCAGTTCCTGAGTCCGCGCGTCATGTGGTGGAGCGAGAGGCCGAGGTCGGTCAGCTCGTAGGAGACGGTGACGGGGACGGTTGGCGTCACGGTACGGGTGAGCAGGCCATCGTGCTCCAGCGACCGTAGTGTCTGGGTCAGCATCTTCTGGCTGACCCCGGCCAGCAGGCGAGAGATCTCGGAGTAACGCATCGCCTTCGGAGCGGCTGCGTGTGCCGCACCGGGCCGGCGAGGGCTGTTGTCGCCGCCCAGCGCACACAGGATCAGGACGACCCACTTGTCCGAGATTCGGTCAAGCAACTGCCGACTGGGGCACCCTGCCAGGAACGCGTTGTACTCCACCTTGGCCTGAGCCCTCTTCTGGGCCGCCTTCGTCGTCGTCACTGATCGCGCCTCTCCCCTATGGGTGGGTTACGCACTCCAAAGTGCCTACTTCCCGACAGGAAGTTTCTCTCCAATGCTGATGCAGGGAGGCGGCAGGTACCCCCCCAAGTGCACGACGAAAGGCAACAAGATGAGCACACCCTCCCTCTCTCTTCCCGGCGGCACCTGGACTCTGGGCGACCTGACCGTCACCCGGTTCGGCTACGGCGCCATGCAACTGGCCGGCCCATGGGTCATGGGGCCGCCCGCCGACCGCGAGGGTGCCCTGGCCGTTCTGCGTGAAGCGGTCGACGTCGGTATCACTCACATCGACACCAGCGACGCCTACGGGCCGCGCGTCACCAACGAGTTGATCCGCGAGGCACTGCACCCTTATCCCGAGTCGCTGCACATCGTGACCAAGGTGGGCGCGACCCGCGACGAACAGGGTGGCTGGCCCACGGCCCGGCGACCCGAAGATCTGCGCCGCCAGGTCCACGACAACCTCAAGTCCCTCCGGCTCGACGTACTCGACCTGGTCAACCTCCGACTCGGCGACGCCGAAGGTCCCCAGCCCGGCTCGCTCGCCGAGGCGTTCGACACGCTCGTCGAACTCCGGCAGCAGGGCCTGATCCGCCACCTCGGGGTCAGCAACGCCACCGAGGAGCAGGTCACCGAGGCGCAGGGCATCGCGCCGATCGTGTGCGTGCAGAACATGTACAACCTCGCCCACCGCCACGACGACAAGCTCATCGACCGGCTTGCCCTCGACGGCGTCGCGTACGTGCCCTTCTTCCCCCTCGGAGGCTTCACCCCGCTTCAGTCCTCGGCGCTCTCGGCGGTCGCCGCCCGATCGGAGGCGACGCCGATGGCCGTCGCACTGGCCTGGCTGCTGCAGCGATCACCGAACATCCTGCTCATCCCCGGCACGTCATCGACGGCACACCTGCGCGAGAACGTCGCCGGCGCGGGACTCTCCCTCTCTCCTGAGGACTTGACCGAGCTGGACGACATCGGCCGCTGAACGCCCCAGAGCTGGGCCGGGGGGTCGAGTCCGATCAGGGGTGCCGCCGCTGCGGTTTGCCGACAGGCGCCGGATCGTCCCGTCAGCAGTCGCGGAACTCCGGTGACTGGTTGAGGACCTGCGAGCGCAGCGAGGTGAAGCGGGCGTAGGTCTCGCCGGTCTGCGCGCCGGGGTGGAAGGCCGCGACCCGGTGGCAGTTCTGGAAGGCGAGCGCGACACCGAAGTGCCGCTCCAGGCTGCCCCGGATCGCGTCGCTGGCCAGCGCCCGCAGCAGCTGACCGCGCTCCTGCTCGGAGGGCGGCGGGGTCTGGTTGTCGGCGAACTCGGCGGTGCCGCCCTGGAGTTCGGACGCGAGGTCCGCGATGAGGTCGTAGGCGTAGGGGAGCGAGGTGCGGACGGTTTCGACGAAGTCGTCCTCACGGATGTCACCCTGCTCGGCTTCGGCGAGGAGCTGGGGGGAGACGTCGAGCGACATGAAGGGGTGTCCTGTTCTTTCGGTTTCTTGTTCTTCGGTTTCTTGCGGCTTCTTGCGGTCTCACGGGTGGTGCGGTGAAAGTGCGGTCAGGCGAGAGCTGCGGGCCCGTGCACGAACTCCGGGTCCACCTGACCGGCCAGATCCAGGCCCGTCGCCTTGTCCGCCCACGCCTGGGCGTTGCGCAGATGGAACTCGACGGCGTGCCGCTGGAAGGTGGCCCAGTCCTTGGGGCGGGCGTCGAGCGCGTCCTTGAGCTGGTTCAGCGCGTGCAGGTTGTGCGGCTCCAACTCGCCCTGGTCGCGGCCCTGTTCGGCGGCGCGCACCCAGGAGGACTGGACGAAGTGGGTGAGGAGGTCGTCGCCGGTCTCCTCCTTGAGGAAGAGCAGGTCGTCCTCGCCGGTGACCTTGTTGCCGATCACCGCGAGCGGAATCCCGAACTCGCGGGCGTGGTCGCGGTATTGGCGGTAGACGGAGACGCCCTTGCGGGTCGGCTCGGCGACCAGGAAAGTCATGTCGAACCGGGTGAACAGCCCGGAGGCGAAGGCGTCCGCACCGGCGGTCATGTCGACGACGACGTACTCGCCGGGCCCGTCGACGAGATGGTTGAGATACAGCTCCACCGCGCCCAGCTTGGAGTGGTAGCAGGCGACGCCCAGGTCGCTCTCCTCGAAGGCGCCTGTCGCCATCAGCGGTACGCCGCCCACACGCTCGACGTGCCGCTGGTGGATCTCGTCGTCGCCGAGCGGGCGCAGCAGCCGGGAGCCCCGGCCGGCCGGGGTCGTCTTGACCATGGCCTCGCGCGACTCGATACGCGGGTTGGTGCCGCGCAGGAAGTCCTTGATGTCACCGAGGTGTGCGCTGAGCGGCGGTGCGGCGAACGCCTCGCCGCCGACCGGGTCGAGCGCCTCGGCCAGATGCTGGTTGATGTCGCCGTCGATGGCGACCAGGGGCGCGCCGGAGCGTGCGAGATGGCGGGAGAACAGGGCGGACAGCGTGGTCTTGCCGCTGCCGCCCTTGCCGACGAACGCGACGCGCATTACCGGGCAGCTCCTCGGCCGGCGGCGGCCTCTTTGCCAGCCGTTTTGAAAATGAATGTCATGTGGCAAGTATTTATGCGGCGTCCGGGGTGCTGTCAAATCGCCTCACCCTTAACTGGGGTGCGGCGGTGTCGAGTTGGCGGCCGTTTGTTCGAGGGTCCTAAATGCATATGATGTGCAAGTGCGTGAATATGGCATCAGTGACTATCGGATCAGGGTGGCGACCCTCGACGACCTCGACGGCGCGCGGGCCGTCATGCTCGACACCGTCTACCGCGACTTCGGGACGGGCTACGTGCCCCGCTGGCACGGCGACATAGTCGACCCCGAGTCCTCCTACCTCGTGCCCGCCCGTCACACCCTCCTGGTCGCGGTCGACGGGCGCGACGCGAGCATCGTGGCCACCGCCGCCCTCGACTCGCGCGGCCCCCTCCATCCGCCGAACCCGCGCCATGTCGCCGAGCGCTATCCGTCGGGCGCCACCGCGCAACTGCGCCGGGTGTACGTCCGTCCCGAGCACCGCAGGTGCGGACTGGCCCGGCGGCTCGTGGCCGAACTGCTGGCCTTCGCGGCGGCCGACGGCGGCTATCGCGCCGTGTATCTGCACACGGATCCCTCGGTCGCCGGCGCCGAGGGCTTCTGGCGGTCGCTCGGCAAGGTCGTGCACGACGAGCGCGAGGACGCGGGCGGCGGGCAGGGCGTCGTCCATTTCGAGGTTCCGCTCGCACGGTGACCGTCACGGCCGGAGTGGTGACCGCCGCTGACCTGCCCCGGGCTGGCTATTGGAAATGATAATCAGATAGTGTCCCCGGTATTCGTGCGGTTCCCGTACGTGCCACTCCGCCCTCTTCGCACGCCCTGTTTGCCCGCCCGCCCTCTTCACAGAACCCGAGGATCATGCGCACCCCCCGCCGCCGCCGACTGCTCGTCGGAGTCCTGCTCGCCCCGCTGCTCACCGGCTGCTTCGCCTCCGGCGGCGACGACGGCGACGCGTCGTCGGACGCCGGGTCCGGCTCCCGGCTGAAGGTCGCGCTCGCCTTCCCGCCCGCCGAGAACCTCTCCCCGTACGGCGCCGACGCCACCCTCCTCAGCCGCCTCGGTGTCACGGAGGGCCTGACCTCCCTGGACGCCAACGGCTCCGCCGCCCCCGCGCTCGCCGAGTCCTGGACCCGCCAGGACGACCGCACCTGGCAGTTCACCCTGCGCGAGGCCACTTTCCAGGACGGCACGGCCGTCACCGCGGCCACCGTCGCCGCCGCCCTCACCCGCGCGACCCAGGCCGAGCCCGAGCCCGCCGCCCTCACCGGCGTCACCCTCACCGCGAAGGCCGCGGCCGACGGACGAATAAGCGTCACCACCGCCGAGCCCGACCCCGTGCTCCCGCTGCGCCTCTCCAGCCCCGGCCTCGCCGTGCTCGCCCCCAAGGCGTTCGCGAAGAAGGGCGCCGTCGACCCGGTCGGCACCGCCACCGGCCCCTTCGAGCTGACGAAGACCACCGGTTCCACCGCCGCCACCCTCGACCGCTTCGACGACTACTGGGGCGGACGCGCCCAGGCCGCCGGGATCGACGCCCGGTTCATCGCCGACGGCACCGCCCGCGCCAACGCCCTGCGCACCGGCCAGGTCGACATCGCCGAGGCGATCCCCGTCGCCCAGGCCGCCTCCCTCGACAAGGCGACCCGCCGCGAGACCGCCACGGCCCGCACCACCTACCTCCACCTCAACACCAAGTCCGGCGCCTTCGAGGACGCCAAGCTGCGCGCCGCGGCCCGCGCCGCCGTGGACACCTCTGCGATCGCCGACGGCGTCTACGAAGGCCACGCCGACGCCGGCCAGGGCATCTACGGCCCGGCGCTCACCTGGGCCGAGGGCAAGCGCGTCCAGCCCACCGGACGCGCGAAGGCGGCGGCGCCCGACGGCACGGCCGTCACCCTCGCCACGTACGACAACCGGCCCGAACTCCCGGAAGCCGCCCAGGTGTTGAAGCAGCAGCTGGAGAAGGCCGGGTTCAAGGTGACGCTGGAGGTACGGGAGTACTCGCGCCTCGAAAGCGACGCGCTGGCAGGCAAGTTCGACGCCGTCGTCGCCGCCCGCAACACCATGCTCGACTCCGGCGACCCCGTCTCCGTCCTCGCCAGCGACTACACCTGCGACGGCGGCTACAACCTCTCCCTGCTCTGCGACAAGAAGGTCGACCAGGCCGTCGCCGAGGCCGAGGGCATCGAGGACACCGCGAAGCGGCAGGACGCGGCGATGGCGGCGGAGGCCCTGGTCCTCGGCGCCGACGCCGTCGTCCCGCTGGTCCACCAGCGGATCATCACCGGCGTCGACGCCGGCGTACAGGGCGTGCTCCTCGATCCGTACGAGCGCGCGCTGGTCGGCACCGGAACCCGGCGCTGACCCGTGCGGGGTCGTGTGGGCACGCTCCTGTGGCGTGCCCTGCTCGCCGCGCTGCTCGTGTGCGGGATCGGTCTGCTGCCCTGGCTGACCCGCACCGACCCGGCGTTCACCGTGCTCAAGGCCCGCTCGGCGGAGCGCGAGGCCACCCCGGCCGTGCTGGCCGACATCCGGGAGCAACTCGGCCTGGACGCCGGGCCGTTGCGGCTGCTCGGGGACTGGCTCGGCGGGCTGCCGCGCGGCGATGCCGGGCGGTCCTGGATCTCCGGGACGGAGGTCATGCCCGGGGTCCTTGAGGCCCTCGGCGCCTCGCTGCTGCTGATGGCCGTGGCGCTGACCACCGCCGTCCTCGTCGCCGCGCTGGTGTGCGCCCCGACGCTGTGGAGCGCCGGGCGGCGGGGCACCGGCGGCAGCGGTTCGGCGATGGTCGCCGCGCTCCCCGAGTTCCTCACCGCGTCCGTGCTGGCCACCGTCGTCGGCGTCCAGCTCGGCTGGCTGCCCGCGCTCGGCTGGTACGGCTTTCAGTGGACGATCCTGCCCGGGTTCGCCCTCGGCCTGCCCGCCGGCGCGCTGCTCGGACGGCTCCTCGACGATCTGCTGCCCGGCGCCTTCGCCGAGCCCTGGGCACTGGCCGCCGCCGCACGCGGCATCCCGGCCCGGCGGATCGCGAGCCAGGCGGTACGCCGCTGTCTGCCCGGACTGCTGCCCAACGCCGGGCTGTTCGTCGTCGGGCTGACCGGGGGCTCGGTCGCCGTCGAGCAGATCTTCGACATCCCCGGCCTCGGCCGCACCGCCCTCCAGGCCGCCATCGCCCAGGACCTGCCCGTCCTCCAGGCCAGCACCCTCGCCCTGGTCCTGCTGGCGGCGCTCGCGGCGGGCGGAACGCGATTGGCGGCCCGGCTGCTGATCGGCCCCGCCCTGCGCGACGGCGGCCTCTCCTCCCTGCACCGGCCACTGCCGCCCGCCCGCCGCACCCCACCCCTCCTGTACGCCGGTGTGCTGCTCGGCGTAGTCGCCCTCGGGCTGCCGCGCGACCCCCTCGCGCTGGACACCCGGGCCCGGCTCCAACCTCCCTCCTGGGCCCACCCGTTCGGCACGGACGCCCTCGGCCGTGACGTCCTCGCCCGCGTCGGACACGGCGCCCTTGACACGCTCCTGCTCGCCTCCGCGATCAGCGCCGCCGCCCTGCTGATCGGGCTGGTGCTGGGGCTGGTGCCGCGACTGTCCGGACCGCTCGTCGACACCGTCAACGCGATACCGCCCGTACTCGCCGCGCTGCTCGTCACGGCGGTCGTGGGCAGCGGCGGGGCCACCCCCGCGCTCGCCGTGACCGCCGTCGCCTGGGCACCGCTGGCCGCACACACCGCCGCCCTGCTGCGCCAGGAACGCGCCACCCTGCATGTCACGGCCACCCGCGGCCTGGGCGCCGACCGCTGGTACGTCCTGCGCCATGAACTCCTGCCCGCCGCGCTCCCTCCGGTCACCCGACACGCCCTGCTGCGCCTGCCCGCCGTAGCGCTCGCCCTGGCCGCCCTCGGCTTCCTCGGCCTCGGCGCCCAACCACCGTCCCCGGAATGGGGATTGCTCCTCGCGGAGAACCAGCCGTACGCGGAACGCGCCCCTTGGGCGGTCCTCGCCCCGGCCGCCGTACTCGCCCTGCTGGGCGCGTTGGCCGTGACGGCTGCGGGACTCAGGGTGCGGAGGCCTCGGAAGGCGGTGCGTGTGAACCAACCCCGCCCGGAATCACGAGAGTTGGCCTTTCAGTGACCACCCCCGTAACCGCCGGCCTTCGGGACGGGGTGACCGCCCGGATGCGACTGTCGCCGCTGCTGCGGCTGCTGATCCTCACTCAACTCGCCTTCAACGTCGGGTTCTTCGCCGTTCTGCCCTTCCTCTCCGAGCACCTCGGGCAGACGATCGGCATGGCCGGCTGGCTCGTCGGGTTCGTGCTCGGGCTGCGTACCTTCAGTCAGCAGGGGCTGTTCGTGGTCGGTGGCGCGCTCGCCGACCGGTACGGCATCCGGCCGGTGGTGCTCGCGGGCTGCGCCCTGCGCATCGCCGGCTTCGCCTGGCTCGGCTATGCCGACTCGACCGCGACCGTCATCGGCGCCGTCCTCCTCATCGGCTTCGCCGCCGCGCTCTTCTCGCCCGCCGTCGAGTCCGAGGTCGCCCGGCAGGCCGTGGTCTGGGAGGAGCAGGGCAACGGCTCACGCACCCGCGTCCTCGCCCTGTTCACCGTCGCCGGACAGGCGGGCGCCTTCGTCGGGCCGCTCCTCGGCGGACTGCTGCTGTCCGTCGACTTCCGGGTCGTCTGCCTCGTGGGCGCCGGAATCTTCGTCCTCGTCCTCGCCGGGCACGCCTTGCTGCTCCCGCAGCGCATACCCGGCCGGGAGCGCATCCGCGCGAAAGGGGGCGTGCGCACACTGCTGCGCAACCGTCGGTTTCTCGCACTCTGCTCCGCGTACGGCGCCTACCTCCTCGCCTACAACCAGCTGTACCTCGCGCTCCCCGACGAGGTCGAGCGCGCGACCGGCTCGCAGACCGCCCTGGCCTGGCTGTTCGCCCTCTCCTCGCTGCTCGTCGTGACCGCCCAACTGCCGGTCACCCGCTGGGTCGGCGACCGCCTCGCCCTGCGCCGATCGATGATCGTCGGGATGCTGCTGATCTCCGCCGGATTCGCCGTCGTGGCCCTGGCCAGGCCCGCGGCCTGGACCGGAACCGTGGGGCTGCTGCCCGCCGCCGGCTTCGTCGTCCTGCTCACGTTCGGCCAGATGCTGGTCGCGCCGGTCGCCCGCGCCTGGGTGCCCGACCTCGCCGACGAGGGCCGGCTCGGCCTCTACACCGGCGCCCTGTCGTCGGTTTCCGGCCTGATCGTGCTGGTCGGCAGCTCACTGACCGGCACCCTCCTCGACACCGGACTGCCCGCCGCCGTGCCCTGGCTGGTGCTGGCCGCCGTACCCCTCGCGGCGATCGCCGTACTACCGCGCAGGGCCTGAACCGGTGGCCGGGGGAGCACCTGCGGGGTCTGGGGGGTGCGGCGGTGGGGCATGCCGATTGGTAGCGTCACACCACCCGCGCCGACACGCGCGGGTGAGCGGCGCCGGGCACTGCTGAGCACGACGACCGACAACCGAGCACGACCGAGCACGACTAAGTACTACCGACCGATGAAACGTACGCGTTTTCGTACAGGGGGGCCCATGGCCACGATTCGCAGGGCAGTCATTCCCGCAGCCGGACTGGGGTCCCGGCTGCTGCCGCTCACCAAGGCGACACCGAAGGAGATGCTGCCCGTCGGTGACAAGCCCGTCATCGAGCACACGGTCCGGGAGCTCGTGGCCTCCGGCATCACCGACATCACCATTGTCGTGTCCGGCGGCAAGGGCCTGATCCAGGACCACTTCCGGCCCAACCCCGGCCTCGTCGACCAGCTCCGCGCCGACGGCAAGGCCGCCTACGCCGACGCCGTCGAGGAGGTCGGCGAGCTGTCCCGGCAAGGCCACATCACCTACCTCGACCAGCACGGCCCGTACGGCAACGGCACCCCCGTCCTCAACGCGGCCCGCAACTTCGGCGACGAGCCGATGCTGGTGCTGTGGCCCGACGACGTGTTCGTCGCCGAGGTCCCGCGCGCCCAGCAGCTCATCCAGGCGTACGAGGCGACCAACTCCCCGGTCCTCGCGCTGATGCCGATGGACCCGGGCGACTCGCAGCGCTACGGCGTCCCCGTCGTCAAGGAGGACCTCGACGACGGTCTGCTGCGCATCACCGGCCTGGTCGAGAAGCCCCGCCCGCAGGACGCGCCCTCGTCGTACGCGGCCATCGGCGGCTACGTCATCACGCCCGGCATCATCGACGAACTGCGCGTACAGACCAAGCGCTGGTACGAGCACCGCACCGGCGAGGTGTACCTCACGGATGCCATCAACGCCTACGCCGCGAACCGCGCCGTCTACGGCCAGGTGATCCACGGCCGCTGGTACGACACCGGCAACCCGCTCGCCTACCTCACCGCCCAGTTCGCGGCAGCGCTCAACGACCCGGAGTACGGGCCCCATCTGCGCCGCCTGGCGAAGGAACTGGAGGACGAGGAGACCGCCGCGGCGGAGTGACCCGCCGTGCTCGGGCTCTTCAGCCCGTCCGGCGTTCGAGGACGAGCGCGTTCAGCGCGATACGGGGGTCTGGGGGGCGGAGCCCCCAGGTCTGCTGGGATCCGCTTGTGGGAGGATCCCGGCACGATGAGCGACGCGTCCCCGGCGGTACGGAGTCTGCGCGCCGCGGTGCTGGCCGCGGTGTGCGTTCTGCTGGCCGCCGCCGCGCACGGCCTCGCGACCGGCGAACCACCGGCCCTCGCGGCCGACGGCGCCGGGTTCGCGGCCGTGTTCGCCGCCGGGTGGCTGCTCGGCGGCCGGGAGCGGTCGCTGCCGGGGATCGGCGCCGTGACGCTGGCCGCCCAGGCGGGGCTGCACCTCGCGTTCGGGGCGGTGCGCGGCCGGACCATGGCGCCCATGCACCACCCCGGGATGTCGATGGCCCACGCGCACTCCCACGTCATGAGCGCCCACGTCCTCGCCGCCCTGGCCGCCTCCTGGTGCCTGCGGCGGGGCGAGGCCGCGCTGTGGTCGCTGCTGCGCTGGGCGGTCGCCTTCGTGCCGGGCCTCGCCGCCTGGTGGCGGGACGCGCCCGCCGTGCCGTCCCGCCCGGCCCCGGGGCGCATGTCGTCGTCGGTCGTCCGGCCGCGCCGGCTTCTCCTCCGATACGCGGTGAGCGGTCGAGGACCGCCGACAGGGATTCCGTACACGCCCTGAAGGCCCTCGACACCAGTCACCAGTCACCAGTACGGAGTTCCGCCCCATGTTTCCCACACGCAGCACTCTGCGCCGCGCCGGCGTCGTCACCGGGCTCACCGCCGCCGGTGTCCTCGCGGCGGCCGGTTCCGCCTTCGCGCACGTCACCGTGCACCCCGAGAGCTACGCCAAGGGCGCCACGGACGGCGTCCTGACCTTCCGGGTCCCCAACGAGGAGGACACCGCGAGCACCACGAAGGTCCAGGTCTTCCTGCCCACCGACCACCCCGTCCTCGGCGTGCTGGTCACTCCGGAGGAGGGCTGGACCGCGAAGGTCACGACCACCAAGCTCAAGACGCCGATCAAGACGGACGACGGGACGATCACCGACGCGGTCTCCGAGATCACCTGGTCCGGCGGCCGGATCCGGTCGGGGGAGTACGAGGACTTCGACGTCGCGTTCGGTCAACTGCCCGACGACACGGGTCAGCTGGCCTTCAAGACCCTCCAGACGTACTCCGACGGGAATGTCGTCCGCTGGATCGAGACGCCTCAGGCCGGACAGGAGGAGCCGGAGAATCCGGCGCCCACGCTGAAGCTTGTGGCGGCGCCGGCGCCGACTTCGGCGAAGAGCGGCGCCGGTCAGGCTGTTTCGGCCTCGGCCAGTGACTCGACGGCTCGTGGGTTGGGGATCGCCGGGTTGGTCGTGGGAGTGCTGGGGCTGGGTGCGGCGGCGTTCGTGCTGGTCAGGGCCCGAGGGTCACGTTCGTCGAGTTAAGGGTTGGGCGGTTCTTCGGCCGCGGGGCGGTGGGGGCTGGTCGCGCAGTTCCCCGCGCCCCTTTGGGGCGCGGGCCATCACCGGGACACGGACTCGGCCGGCACCAGTGCGCGCAGTTGCTGTTCCACGTCCGCGTACGACGCGATCGGCGTCGTACGCGGGTGGGACGTGCGGTACAGCCACAGGATGTCCCGGCCGAACGACCAGACCAGGGTGCCCAGGGCCAGTGCGACGACCGCCTGCGTGGCCGCGAGGGGCAGGTAGCCGGAGGCGCCGACCAGCAGCAGGATGCCCTGGAGGGCGGCCACCGTCTTGCGGGCGGTGCTCGGGGGGAGCGGGGCGTTGAGCCAGGGCAGGACGCGGGCGGCGGCGACGAAGGCGTAGCGCATACCGCCGATGAGCAGCACCCACGGGCCCATCGACATCGACACGTACACGCTGAGGACGAGGATCAGGAACGCGTCGACCTCCATGTCGAAGCGCGCGCCCAGTGTCGAGCAGGTGCCGGTGCGGCGGGCGACCTTTCCGTCCACGCCGTCGAGGATCAGGGCCACGGCCGTCAGACCGACGAACAGCGTGACCGGCGGCGAGCTTTCGAAGGAGTCCGCGACCAGGGCCGTCACCCCGCCGACCAGGGTCGCCCGGCCGAGGGTCACACGGTTGGCCGGACCGAAGGACTTCGACCCGGACCGGTGCAGCGCACGGGACAGGACGGCCCAGGTGGCGAACGCGAACGTCAGTCCGGTCAGCCAGCCCGCCGGACCCAGACCGATCGCGGAGCCCAGCAAAACCAGCAACAGGATCTGAATGCCCGCTCCCAGAGCGGTCTCCTGCTGTGCCGGCCTTACGTCGTACGTGTAGTTCAGGGCCACCGCTCGTCCTCCGCCGTATGTACAGAGTGGATCATGCCGCGTACTGTGCGCGGACTGTGCACATCTCGGTACGTGAACAACTTCCCAAGCGTTCAGGAGGACTCCGATGAAGCGCGCCGCACGTGCGTTCTGGCTCCGTTCGCTGGACCACGGAGAGATCCGTGACGTCGAACTGCCGGCGCCCGGTGAGGGCGAGGTGCTCGTCCGCACCCTGTGGTCGGGCGTGAGCCGTGGCACGGAGACGCTCGTCTTCCGGGGCGGGGTCCCGGTCAGCCAGTACGCGGCCATGCGGGCGCCGTTCCAGGAGGGCGACTTCCCCGGGCCTGTGAAATACGGCTACCTCAACGTCGGTGTCGTGGAGGAGGGCCCGGACGCGCTCGTCGGCCGTACGGTCTTCTGCCTCTACCCGCATCAGACGCGGTACGTCGTCCCGGTGGGCGCGGTGACCCCGGTGCCGGACTCGGTGCCCGCCGAACGGGCGGTGCTCGCCGGGACCGTCGAGACCGCCGTGAACGCCCTTTGGGACGCGGCGCCGCTCGCCGGTGACCGGATCGCCGTGGTCGGCGGCGGGATGATCGGTTGCTCCGTGGCTGCCCTGATCGCGCGCTTCCCCGGCGTGCGCGTGCAGTTGGTGGACGCCGATCCCGGGCGGGCGAAGACCGCGGAGGCGCTCGGGGTCGACTTCGCGCTGCCGCAGGACGCGTTGGGGGAGTGCGACCTGGTCGTCCACGCGAGCGCCACGGAGGCGGGACTCGCCCGCTCGCTCGAACTCCTCACCGCCGAGGGCACGGTGATCGAGCTGAGCTGGTACGGCGACCGGCGCGTCAGCCTGCCGCTGGGCGAGGCGTTCCACTCCCGGCGGCTCACCGTCCGCAGCAGCCAGGTGGGGACGGTTTCCCCGTCCGCGCGCCCCGGCCGTACGTACGCCGACCGGCTCGCCCTCGCCCTCGACCTGCTGGCCGAGCCGGCGCTCGACGCCCTGATCACCGGGGAGAGCGACTTCGAGGAACTCCCGGACGTGCTGCCGAAGCTGGCCTCCGGCGAGATCCCGGCGCTCTGCCACCGCGTCCGCTACCCGGACGCCGGCTGAGAGAATCGCCTGACCTGAGTAAGGCCCGAGCCGAGTGAAACCTGACCTCAGTAAAAGAAGAAGGAAAAAGAGGCAGGGCCACATGAACAAGCCGTTGAACAAGCTGCCCTGAGCAGCCGTACTACACGGCATGCCCCGGCAGCGATCAGCTCGGGGCAAGACGCGCCGCACCTGGAGGGTCGTCCGTTGTTCAGCATCACCGTTCGCGATCACATCATGATCGCCCACAGCTTCAGCGGAGAGGTCTTCGGGCCCGCGCAGCGCCTGCACGGAGCGACGTTCCTCGTGGACGCCACGTTCCGCCGCGAACAGCTGGACGACGACAACATCGTCGTCGACATCGGTCTGGCCACCCAGGAACTCGGTGCCGTGGTGAGCGAGTTGAACTACCGCAATCTCGACAACGAGCCCGACTTCGCCGGCGTCAACACCTCCACGGAGTTCCTGGCCAAGGTGATCGCCGACCGGCTCGCCGCGCGCATCGAGAAGGGTGCGCTGGGCGAGGGTGCGCGAGGGCTGGCAGGCCTGACCGTCACGCTGCACGAATCCCACGTCGCCTGGGCGAGCTACGAGCGTGCCCTGTGACCGACACGACCCTCGACCGCGCGGTTTCCCTTTCCCCGGCGGCCCCTTCGGCCGCCCCGGCTCAGGTACAGGTACAGGTACAGGCTCACGTGCAGACGACGCTCAACTACGTGCCGGTGCAGAACACGGCCCTCAAGAACGCGGCGATCATCCCCATGTCCCTGCGCTCCGTGCACTTCGTGATGCCGGGTGGCGTCGACGACCCGGCCACACCGAGCGGGGGCAACGCCTACGACCGGCGGATCAGCCTCGATCTGCCCGGCTTCGGCTGGCAGGTGCACAAGCACGCCGTCGCCGGTGAGTGGCCCCGGCCCGGCGCGGAGGCCCGCGCGGAACTGGCGCGGACGCTGCGCGAGCTGCCGGACGGCACGGTCGTCCTGCTCGACGGGCTGGTGGCCTGCGGGGTCCCCGAGATCATCGTCCCGGAGGCCGAACGCCTGCGCCTCGCCGTGCTGGTGCACCTTCCGCTGGGTGACGAGACGGGCCTCGACCCGGCCGTCGCGGCCGAGCTGGACGCGCTGGAGCGGGCCACCCTGCGGGCGGTGCCGTCGGTGATCGCGACCAGCGACTGGGCGGTCCGCCGCCTCGTCTCCCACCACGGACTCGCCCCGGACCGCGTGCACATGGCGGCCCCCGGCGCGGACATCGCCCCCCTCGCCTCCGGTACGGACGGCGTCTCCCGCCTCCTGTGCGTGGCCGCCGTGACCCCGCGCAAGGGCCAGCACCGGCTGGTCGAGGCGCTGGCCGCGGTGACCGACCTGCCGTGGAGCTGCGTCTGTGTCGGCGGCCTCGAACAGGACCCCGAGTACGTCGCCGACCTGCGCGCCCTGATCGCGAGGCACGGCCTGGAGGACCGTCTGCACCTGGCCGGCCCCCAGGCGGGCGCCCAGCTCGACGCCTCCTACGCCGCAGCGGACCTGATGGTCCTGACCTCCTACGCGGAGACGTACGGCATGGCGGTCACGGAGGCCCTCGCACGCGGCATCCCGGTCCTCGCGACGGACGTCGGCGGCCTGCCCGAGGCGGTCGGCCGCGCCCCTGACGGAGGCGTCCCCGGCATCCTCGTACCGCCGGAGAACCCGGCGGCGCTCGCGGCGGAACTGCGCGGCTGGTTCGGCGAGGCGGACGTCCGCCGCCGTCTGAAGGCAGCGGCGAGGGGCCGCCGGGCAGCCCTGGACGGCTGGGCGGCGACCGCCCGAAGCCTGGCCGGAGTACTGGGCCGGATCCCCTGGGAACCCCGGAGGGCGGCATGAAGAGGACGATGACGATGCCGGCGGCCGGGCAGCGGGGCCTGGTGGTGCTCGTGGCCACCGATGCCGAAGCGGCGGCCGTTCAGGGCCGCCGGGAAGTGGCACTGCTACGACGGGCCGTTTTCGCTCCGGGTGAGGAGGCCGACGTGAGGAACGCGACGACGACGGCCTCGGCCGGGTCGGAGGCGCTCAGGGGCGACGACACCGAGTCGGTCGCCGCCCGGGCACGCCGGGTTGCTGCCCTGCGCAGTGCCGTCGGAGTGCGGGGGCGGATTCCCTCGGAAACCTCGCGGGGTTCGGTGGCGTCCGTGGCCGCCGACGTCGAACTGGTCGCCGTCCGGGCACGCCGGGTGGCCGCGCTGCGGGGTCTCGTGGGGGCGTCGGTGTGGGCTCCCGGGCGAGTGAGGAGCGCGGCATGAAGAGGGCGATGACGGTGGCGGTTTCGGGCGGGTCGGAGGCGGGGCGGGCGGGTTCGGTGGCGTCCGTGGACGCCGACGTGGAGCTGGTCGCCGCTCGGGGACGCCGGGTGGCCGCGCTGCGGGGTCTCATGAGGACGCCGGAGCGGACTCCCCCAGAAGCAAGGAGCGCGGCATGAAGAAGGCGACGACGATCACGACTTCGGCGGCGTCCGAGATCCAGCGACGGGGACCGGTGACTCCGGTGGACACGAACGCCAAGCCCGCCGCCGGGATTCCGGCCCAGCCCACGCACAGGGACGTCAAGGCCGGGGCCGGACCGGTGGGCCCGGGGGAGCGGGGCACGATCCGGCTGCGCGAGGCCGGGCCCGACGACCCGCCCCGGTACGCGCCCGACTGGCTGGAGCTGCGCGAGGGCGCCGACGCCGCCGCGCGCGCCGTCGAACTGCTCGATCCGCTCCGGATCCGGCTGGCCAACCTGCCCGGAAAGGCGGGCGGGCTCGTCGTCCACGACCTGGGCTGCGGCACCGGCTCCATGGGCCGCTGGCTCGCGCCCCGGCTCGACGGCGCCCAGCACTGGGTCCTGCACGACCGCGACCCCTACCTCCTCCACTTCGCCGCCGTGGCCTCCCCGCGCGCCGCCGCCGACGGCAGCCGCGTGACGGTCGAGACCCGGCGGGGCGATGTCGCCCGGCTGACCTCCGACGCCCTGGTCGGCGCCTCGCTGGTCACCGCGTCCGCCCTGCTGGACGTCCTCACCCGTGAGGAGGTCGACGCCCTCGCCACGGCCTGCGCGGGCGTCGGCTGCCCGGCCCTGCTGACCCTGTCCGTGGCCGGCCGCGTCGAGTTCGGCGCCCCCGACCCGCTGGACGGGGACATCGCCGACGCGTTCAACACCCACCAGCGACGGGCGGGACTGCTCGGCCCCGACGCGGTCACGGCGGCCTGCGAGGCCTTCGACCAGCGGGGCGCCACGGTCCACGTCCACCCGAGCGCCTGGCGCCTCGGCCCCGTCGAGGCTCCGCTCACCGCGGAGTGGCTGCGCGGCTGGGTCGCGGCGGCGGTGGAGGAACGCCCGGCCCTGAAGCCGAAGGCCGACAAGTACCTGGCCGACCGCCTGGAGGCGTGCGCCGCCGGTGAGTTGCGGGTGGAGGTCCACCACAGCGACCTGCTGGCCTTGGCGAGGCCGAAGGGCGGGACGACGTCATGAGCATCCAGACGGTGGACGCGCCCGAGGTCGTCATTGGCGGGCGCGCGCCAGCGCCCCGAAAGGGGCGCGGGGAACTGCGCGACCAGCCCCCACCGACCCGCAGCCGACGAACCTCCCATCCCGCGGCGCGCTCCTCGGCCGGACGGGCAGGAGTCATCGGCTTCGTCGGGGACAGGGTCACCCCCCAGGCAACACCCCCTGGCCGACTCCGCCGAGCCGCCCGAGCCCTGAAGCCCCACCTGGGAACCCTCGCCGGAGTAACGATCCTCGGCGTGCTCCTCTGGCGCCTCGGCACCGGCGTCTTCCTGGACGGCCTGCGCCGCATCGACGTACCGATCCTGTTCGTCGCCCTCGGCATCGGACTGCTCACCACCGTGTTCAGCGCCTGGCGCTGGGCCCTGGTCGCCCGCAGCCTGCGGATCAGGCTGCCCCTCGTTCCCGCCATCGCCGACTACTACCGCTCGCTGTTCCTGAACGCGGCCCTCCCCGGCGGCGTCCTCGGCGACGTGCACCGCGCGGTACGGCACGGACAGAGCGCCGGTGATGTCGGGCGCGGAGTCCGCGCGGTCGTCCTCGAACGCGCCGCCGGACAGATCGCGCTGATCGCCGTCGGCGCGGGCGTGCTGCTGACCCAGCCGTCGCCCGTGATGGCCGAGGCCCGTCGCGTCGCCCTGCTGGCGGCCTTCGCGGCGGTCGGCGCAATCGCGGTCGTCGCAGCGGTGCGGATGAACCGGGCCCCGAGCGTCACGGCCCGCCGGGCCCGGGCACTGCGCGCCGTGCTCACCGAGGCCCGTGGCGCACTGCTCTCCCGCGAGAACCTGCCGGGCGTGGCACTCTCCTCCGTGATCGTCCTCTCCGGCCACCTCGGGATGTTCGTGGTCGCCGCCCGGGTCGCCGGATCCTCGGCCACCGTCGCCGAGTTGCTGCCGCTGGCCGTACTGGCGCTGCTGGCGATGGGGCTGCCGCTGAACGTCGGCGGCTGGGGCCCCCGCGAGGGCGTCACCGCCTGGGCGTTCGGCGCGGCGGGACTGGGCGCGAGCATGGGGCTGAGCGTCGCCGTCGTGTACGGCGTACTGAGCTTCGTCGCCGCCCTGCCCGGCGCGGTCGTCCTGGTCGTCCGCTACTTCTGGTCGCCCACGGAGTCAACGGACTCCACGGAACCCTCGGTGCTCACCGAATCGTCGTCCCCGGACTCGGTGAGCATCGAGAAATACGCCCCGAAGGAGTCGGCGAAGCTCGCCAGCAACGCCTTCCCCTTTTCGGCGGAACCCAGTGAAGGCCGGCCGATGACACCGGAATCGGTGTAACCGGCCATGCCGAGGGTGAGGAGATGCCGACGGTCGTCGGCGACGAAATCAGAGGTCTCATAACCGGGACGGAGCAATTCGGGATGAGCGTGCAGAAGGATGGAGGTCTCGATTTCCCCCGCGTGCATGTCGGTGAGCAGCGAGGTCACCACTCCGGCCCGCTCGCGCGCCGTCTCCCAGTCCTCTGCGGCCGGGAACAGCGCCATCCGCTCACCGCGCGCGGAGGATTCCTGAACGACGTTGCCCAGTACGTAGTTTCCGCCGTGTCCGTTGACGACGACCAGCGCGTCGACGCCCGAGCGGCGCAGCGAATCGGCGATGTCCCGTACTACCGCGTGAAGGGTCACGGAGGAGATGCTGACGGTTCCCGGCCAGGCGGCGTGCTCGTGGGAGCACGCGATCGTCACCGGCGGAAGGAGGTGCACCGGGTACGCGGCTGCGATCTCCCGGGCTATGGCACAGGCGACCAGGGTGTCCGTCGTCAACGGAAGGAAGGGACCGTGCTGTTCGAAGCTCCCGACCGGAAGAACGGCGACCTGCGTTGAGACGCCGGCGGCTCGCGTCCGTACGTCTTCCGTAGTGTCCACCGGCAACCGTATTCCCGAATCATCCATGTTCTCACGGCCTTTCGTCTCTGCTTAGGAACCAGATCATGACAGAAAAAATTGGCGTACTCGGCAAAGCCTCCCAGCCGTCGGGAGTCGAACGCGTCGTTAATGCGCCGTTGCCCACCGTGTACGGCGATTTCCAGGCGGTCGGTTACATGGACCACGATCGCGGTGACGAGCAAGTGGCGCTGGTCTACGGCGAGATCACCGAGGACGACGTACTCACCCGGCTGCATTCCGAGTGCCTGACCGGTGACGCGTTCGGCTCCCAGCACTGCGAATGCGGCGACCAGCTCGACTCCGCGCTGCGCGCGATAGTCGCCGAGGGACGCGGCATTCTCGTCTACCTCAGAGGGCATGAGGGCCGGGGCATCGGTCTGCTCGCCAAGCTGCGCGCGATGCAGCTCCAGTCGGAGGGCCTGGACACCGTCGAGGCGAACCTCGCGCAGGGCCTGCCGGTGGACTCCCGCGACTACGGCGTCGCCGCGGAGATCCTCCACGACCTCGGCGTCCGCTCGGTCCGGCTGATGTCCAACAACCCGCGCAAGCGCGAGGCGTTGCTCCGCCACGGCATCAAGATCGCCGAGGACGTGCCACTGCTGATCCCGCCGTGCGAGAACAACATCACCTACCTGCGGACCAAGCGCGAGCGTCTCGACCACGTCCTGCCGCACCTGGACGCGGTGGCCCACTGGTCCTGACCTGACCGGGAGACCGGGCCGGGAGTCCCGATCTGGGGGCGTGCGTCACTCGGACGCGCGCTGGGGGTGCCAGAAGCCCCGATTCCGGAAAGGAAGAGGGAATGACCGACGACGTCCTCTTCCTCTCCCGGGACCAGGTGACGGCCCTCCTCGACCCCGACACGGCGATCGCCTCGCAGCGCGCGGCGTTCGGCGCGCTGGGTGCGGGCGGTGCCGGCAAGCCTGATCTGCCCGGGAAGATCATGCATCCCAGCCGCTTCGACGACAGTGTGGTCTTCGCGTACGTCTCCCGGCTGTCCAAGGACACCGGCGCGGTGGCGAAGTTCGGCAGTGTCAACCCGGGCAACGCGGCGGCCGGCCTGCCGACCGTGCACGCCGTCATCACCGCCCTCGACCCGGTGACGGGCGAACTCGCCGCGGTCATGGACGGCACGGCGGTCACGACCCTGCGTACGGCCGCCGCCAGCGCGGTGGCCTTTGACGCGCTGTCCACCGCCGACAGCGCCGAGCTGGCCCTCATCGGCTCGGGCACCCAGGCTCTCGCGCACGCACGGGCGCTCGCCCGGGTACGGGACCTGAAGTCCGTACGGGTGTGGAGCCCGTCCCCGGAGCGCCGCGCGCGAGCGGCGGAACAGCTCGCGGCCGAACTCGGCATCGCCGCCGAGGCCACCGGCACACCCCGGGAGGCGGTGACCGGGGCGTCCCTGGTCGCGGCCTGCACGCTCAGCACCACCCCCGTCGTGCGCGGCGCCTGGCTCGCACCCGGCTGCACGGTGGTCAGCGTGGGCTCGTTCGAGCCGACCCGCAGCGAGGTCGATGCCGAGGTCCTACGGCGGGCAGCGGCCGTCGTCGTCGACGACCCGGAGACCGCGGCGGAGCACGCCGGCCCGGTGGTCGACGCCCTACGGGACCGTCTGCTGGCCCACGAGGACCTGATCGGCCTCGGCGACGTCCTCACGCGCACGCGAACCGCCCGCACCGGCCCCGACGACATCGTCTTCTACAACAGCGTCGGACTCGGAGTGCAGGACGCGGCGGCGGCCTGGGCTGTCGTCCACGCGGCGCGGGGAGCGGGCCGATGAGCGCCCTGCGGCGGGCGGACGTCGTCGAAACCGGCGGTGGAGGGATGGGCGCGGGCGCGTGGACCGCCCGTACCGGCGCGGACGGCATCGGGCTCGGTGTACAGGACTTGGCAGCGGCCTGGGCCGTTGTCCACGCGGCATGGGGAGAGGGCCGATGACCATCACGCGGGCGGACGTCGTCGTGATCGGCGGTGGGGTGATGGGCACGAGCATCGCCTACCAGCTGGCCAGTGCGGGTGTGCGGGACGTGGTGCTCGTCGAGCGGGACGAACTGGCGTCCGGGTCGACCTCGCGGGCCGCCGGCGGGGTCCGGGCGCAGTTCTCCGACGAGCTGAACATCCAGCTCGGCGCGCGGAGCCTGGAGGCGTTCGGGCGGTTCGGGGAGGAGATCGGGCACGACATCGGACTGCACCGGGTCGGCTATCTCTTCCTCCTCTCCACGCCCGAGGACGTCGCGTCCTTCGAGGCGGGGGTCGCGCTCCAGAACAACCTGGGCGTGCCCAGCCGGATGCTCACCCCGACCGAGGCCCGCCGCCTGTCCCCGCTGATCACCACCGACGGCCTGCTGGCGGCGGCCTACTCGCCCGACGACGGCCACTGCACCCCGGAAGCGGTGGTCCACGGCTACGCCGCCGCGGCCCGTCGCCACGGCGCGACCGTCCTGCGGCACACCGAGGTCACCGGCATCGAACGCGACGGCGACGGTGAGGGCGACACCATCACGGCCGTCGTCACGGACAAAGGACGGATCGCCACCGACACCGTGATCTGCGCGGCCGGTGCCTGGTCACGGGCGGTCGGCGCGATGGCGGGCGTGGACCTGCCCGTGGACCCGCTCCGCCGCCAGATCGCGGTCACCGAACCGGTCCCCGGACTGCCACCGACGCTTCCCATGACGATCGACTTCAGCAGCAGCCTCTACTTCCACACCGAGGGACCCGGCCTGCTCCTCGGCATGTCCGACCCCGACGAGACCACCGGCTTCGCCACCGAGACCCACGACCGCTGGATCCCGCGCCTGTACGAGGCGATGGAACACCGGGCGCCCACCCTGCTCGACCTGCGCCGCACCGGCGGCTGGGCGGGCCTGTACGAGATCACCCCGGACCACAACGCCCTGATCGGCGAGGCCAGTTCGGTCTCCCGCTTCCTCTACGCGACCGGCTTCTCCGGCCACGGTTTCCTCCAGGGACCGGCGGTCGGCGAGGTGATCCGCGACCTCTACCTCGGCCGCGTACCCTTCGTCGACATCAGCCCCTTGAACGCCGGCCGTTTCGCGGCCGATGCCCTGCGCCCGGAGGTCAACCTCGTATGACCCAGCTCCACTTGTGGCTGCGCCACGAGACCCGCACGACCGAACGCCGTACAGCCGTCGTCCCGTCCGACGCCCGGCGGCTCGTCGAGGAGGGAGTGCGCCTGACCGTGGAGGAGTCCCCGCAGCGGATCTTCCCGATCGAGGAGTACGAGGCGGTCGGCTGCGGTGTCGCCGACGCCGGGTCCTGGGTCTCCGCACCCGAGGACGCGGTCATCGTCGGCCTCAAGGAACTCCCCGACGAGCCGGGCGAGTTGCGCCACCGGCACATCTTCTTCGGGCACGCCTACAAGGGCCAGCAGGGCGCTGAAGAGCTGCTGAACCGCTTTGTCGCCGGGGGCGGGGCGCTGCTGGACCTGGAGTACCTGGCGGACGACCAGGGGAGGCGGCTGGCCGCCTTCGGCTACTGGGCCGGATATCTCGGCGCCGCTCTCGCCGTGCTCCAGCACCGGGGAAAGCTGACAACTCCGTTGGAGCCGACCACCAAGGAGGCGCTGGAGGCCGAACTCCGGGCACCCGGGATCCGGATGAGCGCGCTGGTGATCGGCGCCCTGGGCCGCAGCGGCCGGGGTGCGCGGGTCGCGCTCGACGAGGCCGGGGTCGACCCCACCTGCTGGGACCTGGCCGAGACCCGCGACCTGGACCGACCGGCCCTGCTGGCCCACGAGTTGCTGGTCAACACCGTGCTCACCACCCGCCCGGTCCCGCCCTTCCTGACGGACGAGGACCTGGACACACCCGGCCGCCGCCTGCGCACCCTCTCGGACGTCACCGTCGACGTCGGCTCGCCCATGAACCTCCTCCCGGTCTACGACACGGCCACCACCTGGGACGACCCGGTCCGCAGGCTGCGCGAGGAGCCCCCGCTCGATCTGATCGCCATCGACAACCTGCCGTCCCTGCTGCCCCGCGAGGCGAGCGCGGACTTCTCAGCAGCGCTGCTGCCCCAGCTGCTCGACTTCGGGGTCGCCGGGGCGTGGGGGCGCTGTCTGGACCGGTTCCATCAGGTGTGCCGTGAACTCGGCATCGTCAAGGAGGAGTTGGGCCATGAGTGAGCAGCCGGTCCCCGGGAGCGGAACCGTCCACTGGATCGGCGCGGGCCTGTCCACGGGTGGCGGCCTGGCCGCGCTGTGCGAGACGGCTGGGCGGGTACGCGTGTGGCACCGCACCGAGGGCCGCGCCGCCGAGGCCCTCGCCCACCTGGGCCTCACCGGGCGCGCCGAACCCCGCGCCTACACCCTCCCCGCGCTCGCGGCCGAACTCGCCCCGGGAGACGTGGTCGTCTCCATGCTCCCGGCGCCCGAGCACGCCCCGCTGCTGGCCACCTGCGTACAGAGCGGGGCGCACTTCGCGTGCTCAAGTTATGTGTCGGAGGCGGTCCTTGAGCAGGTTCCCGCAGCCGAGGCGGCCGGTCTGGTCGTCCTCACCGAGTGCGGGCTCGACCCGGGCATCGACCACCTCTTCGCCCACAGCCTGGTCACCCGCGCCGAGCACGCGATCGGCGCCGGCACGCCGGCCTCGTACCGCCTCACGTCGTACTGCGGAGGCATCCCCGCGGTGCCCAACGACTTCAGGTACCGGTTCAGCTGGGCGCCCGCCGGAGTCCTCAACGCCCTTCGCTCGCCCGCCCGTTACATCGAGGACGGCGCCGAGACGGTCGCCGACCGGCCCTGGGAGGTCACGCGTCCGCACGCGATCGACGGGGAGACCTTCGAGGTGTACCCGAACCGGGACAGCCTGCCGTTCGTCGGCCAGTACGAACTGCCGACGGCGTGGAAGGCGGAGACCTTCGTCCGCGGCACCCTGCGCCTGGACGGCTGGCTGAGCGCCTGGGACTCCGTCTTCGAGGAGCTGAAGGGCGGTGACGACGAGCGGATCGGTGCGCTGGCAAGGGAGTTGGCGGCGCGCTACCCGACGACCGACGCCGACCGCGACCGCGTGGTCCTGGCCGTCTCCCTCGAGGTGGACGCGGACGATGACACCGGCTCCGGGAAGCGGGCCTGGTCCGGCCGTTATCTCCTCGACCTGGAGGGCGACGCGGCCGAGAGCGCGATGGCCCGCTGTGTCTCCCGCACACTGGCCCTGGGCGTCGGGCACATCCTCGACGGTTCGCTGCCGCCGGGCCTGAGCCGCGCCGCCGAGACGGCAGGGCGTTCGGAGGAATGGCTGAGCGAACTCGGCGGGGAGGGACTGGAGTTCAGGCTCACCGTCGGCTGACGGCGGCGCGCTCCCCGCCAACTGCGTACTGCCTCTTGCCTCCTGCTCCTGCCTCCTGGGAACTACTCGGCGACGACGGCCTCGTGCACCAGCCGTCGGAGATCCTGCCAGTACGGCTGGCTCGTCCTGTGTCGCACCTGGGTCATGAACTGCACGGTCAGATCACGGCTCGGGTCGACCCAGAACGTCGTCGTCGCCACCCCGCTCCAGCCATACGTGCCGAGGCCGCTCGGGGCCAGGGTGCGGTCCGGGTCGATCACCACCGAGACCCCGAGACCGAAACCGACGCCCGCGTTGCCGGGTTCGTCGTGCGGACGGGCGCCGAAGGTGCGCAGATCGGCGCCGCCCGCAAGGTGGTTGGAGGTCATCAGGGCCACCGTCTCGGGCAACAGGAGGCGGACGCCGTCGAGTTCGCCGCCCCGGCGCAGCATCTCCATGAACCGGTGGTAGTCGTGGGCGGTGACGACCATGCCGCCGCTGCCGGACAGGAACCGGGGCCGGCCCTTCAGGGGCAGACCGAGGGTCGGCTCGATACCGCCGTCCTCGGTCTCCCCGTACAACTCGGCCAGCCGGTCCGCCTGTTCGCCGCTCACACAGAAACCGGCGTCCGTCATACCGAGCGGGCGGAAGACACGGTCGGCGACGAACTCGTCGAGCGGCTGGCCGGACGCCACCTCGATGACCCGGCCGAGGACGTTCGTGGCGACCGAGTAGTTCCACTGGGTGCCCGGCTCGAACTGGAGTGGCAGGCCCGCGTACACCGAACACGTCTCGGCCAGGGTCGAGCCCGGCACCACCGACGACTCCAGGTTGGCCTCGCGGTAGAGGGCGTCGACGGGGTGCGAGTGGTAGAACGCGAAGGTCAGGCCCGCCGTGTGGGTCAACAGGTGCTGGATCAGGAGGGTTTGGGCGGGCCGGGTCGTGAGGTCGTCCCCGGAACCGGTCACGTACACCTGCGGGTCGGCGAACTCCGGCAGGAAGCGGGACACGGGGTCCGTGAGCGCGAGCCGGCCCTCCTCCACCAGGATCAGCGCGGCCACCGAGGTGACCGGCTTGCTCATGGAGTAGATCCGCCACATCGTGTCGGCCTCGACCGGAAGTCCGGCCGCGACGTCGCGCCGGCCGTGCGTGGTGAGGTGCGCGACGCGACCGGCGCGGGCCACGGACACGAGGAAGCCGGGCAGCCGCCCTTCGTCGACATAGTGGGCGAAGTGCTGGTCGAGGCGGTCGAGCGCCTTCACATCCAGTCCGACCTCGCTCGGATCGACCTCTTGTCGCAGCTGTGCCATCGTTCCCCTCCGGTCGCTTGAAGTGCCGTCCTGTCATACCCCGACAGGACCACCTCAGGCCTCAGAACCCCCATGGTGACGCAGAGAGCGGGTGCCCGTCGCCCTACGATCACCAAGATCCGGCAGTTTCAGGGCACCCAGAAGCCCTACGACCGCTGTACCCGCGAGCACGGGCAACGCCGTCCGCAGCCCGTCGGTGACGGCGGCGAGCGTGGCCGCCATGGCCACCCCGAGCACCGGTCCGACGTTCATCGCGGTCTGCTGCAACCCGCCCGCCACCCCCGCAGACTCGGCCGCCGCATGCCGTACGACGACGGCCGTCGCGGTCACCATCACGGTGCCGAAACCCGCTCCGAGCAGCAGGAATCCACCGCCGACCGCCCCCGCCCCGGACGATCGGAACAGCACGAGCACCCCGAGCGCGAGCAGAGTCAGTGCGACCACGGTCGTACGCCGGGCCCCGTACCGACGCAGGAGTACGGCGGCCACCGGCGCCCCCAGAACCATCGCCACGCCACCCGGCAGTGCGGCCAGACCGGTCCGCAGCGGGTCCATGCCCAGCTCACCCTGGAGCACATAACTGGCCACGAAGAGTGTGCCGAACATCGCAGCCGACGCGGCCACGAGAATCCCCAGCGCGGCGCCCACGACCGCCGATCCGAGCACGTCGGGCGGCAACAGGGGGTCGGCGGCGCGCCGCTCATGGCGTACGAGGAGCAGGCCCGCGCAGGCCGCCGTGAGCAGCCCGAGGACGGTTGACGCACTCCAGCCGTGCTCCGGCACACCGACGAGCGTGTGCACGAGGCAGGCGAGGGCCAGCGCGAGCAGGGCGGCGCCGGGGAGGTCGAGCCGCGCGCGCCCGGCCCCGGGAGAGCGAGGCGGGCCCGGAGGACGTACGGCCAAAGCCAGGACGCCCAGCACCAGCGCCGGTACGACATTGAGGAAGAACACCGACCGCCAGCCCAGGTGGGTCACCAGCACCCCGCCCACCAGCGGACCGGCCGCGGCGGCCACCCCGATCGCACTGGTCCGCCACGCGATCGGCATCCCCAGCCGGTCGGGCGGGAACGCGGCGCGCAGCATGCCGAGCGTGGCGGGTTGCAGCAGCGCGCCGAACACCCCCTGGACGACCCGCAGTCCGATCACCCAGCCCACCCCGGACGCGACCCCGATACCCGCCGACGCCGCCCCGAATCCCAACACCCCTATCGCGAACAGCCGTTGATGCCCGTACCGGTCCCCGAGCCGCCCGGCGAACACGAGCAGACTCGCCACCGCGATGAGATACCCGGTGCTCGTCCACTGGACCTCGGCGAAGGAGGCGTGCAGATCCTGTTGCAGGGTGGGCTGCGCGATGGTCAGCACGGTGCCGTCGAGAGCGACGACCACCGCCCCGATCACACTGCTCGCGACGGTGACCCGCCGATGCGCGCTCACCGCTCCTCCGGCCCGAGGTGCGCGTCGAGAGCCGCACGCAGCAGGGGCGTGAAGTCGTCGGCCCCGGTGGTGAGTTGGAGGCTGCCCCAGGCCCACAGCTGGGCGATGCCGTACAGGTTCGCCAGCAACGCCCCGGCGACGACCCGGGCGTCGGCGTCCGGCCGGACCTGCCCGACGAGATCCACCAGCAGCGCGAAGACGGGCAGACTGGCCTCGCGCAGCCCCAACGTGTTGCTCTCCAGCAGATCGTGACGGAACATCAGCTCGTGCATGCCCCGGTTGGCGAGCGCGAAGTCGAGATACACGCGCCCCAGCACGGCGATCTGCTCCCGGGCCCCCGCCGCACCGCCACCACCGGGCCCGCTCTCCTCGATCGCCCGGGCTCCCCTGGCCGCCAGCTCGGTGAAACCACGGCGGGCGATGGCCGACAGCAGCTCCCGGTGGGTCGGGAAGTAACGGCGGGGGGCGCCGTGGGAGACGCCGGCACGGCGGGCGATCTCCCGGAGGGTGAGCGCGTGGATGCCTTCCGAGGTCACCAGGTCGACGCCGACATCGATCAGGCGGGTACGCAGGGAGTCACTCATAGACACTGTCTACCAGGGTGCAGTAGACAGTGTCTACCGTACGCGTGGTGGTCTGGCGCGGAATGGAGTCGCACGGGTGCACAGTTGATGTAGGCATGACTCAGGACGACACACAGGACGCGCTCCTCAAGCTGCTCTCCGAGTACGACGGCGGAGTACTGACGACTCTCAAGGCGGACGGCCGCCCCCAGCTCTCGAACGTCAACCACGCCTACGACCCCGACGAACGCACCCTCCGCGTCTCCGTCACGGACCCCCGCGCCAAGACCCGCAACATGCGCCGGGACCCACGCGTCTCCTACCACGTGACCAGCGCCGACCGCTGGGCGTACACCGTGGTCGAGGGCACGGCCGACCTGACACCGGTGGCGCAGGACCCGCACGACGAGACGGTCGAGGAACTGATCCGCCTCTACCGGGCGGTACGCGGCGAGCACCCCGACTGGGACGACTACCGCGCGGCGATGGTCCGGGACCGGCGGCTGGTGCTGCGGATCAGGGTGGAGCGGGTGTACGGACTGCCGCGCCGCTGAGCGAGCGAGAGTGGGTGACTCTCCGTCAGCGTGCCCGCACTGCCGCTAGGGTTGATCCACAAGACGGCGCAACGGCCGTGCGGGGCACGGGAGACGGGGAGGGTGCGGGATCATGGATCCGATGTCGATGGGCGCCATCGGTGCGGTACTCGGAGCCGTCGGATCGGGCATGGCCAACGAGGCCGGACGGTGGGCCTGGGAGTCCGCCGGAGGCGTGGTCCGCCGTATCGCGGGGCGCGAGGTCGCCGCGCCCACGACCCCCGGACAGCTGACCGAGGTCGCCCACCTCGTCCACGAACGAGTACGGAACGAGCCCCAACTCGCCTACGCCTGGACCCTGTTCGCCCAGGGGGTGCCCGCACAGGGCGCCCCTACCGGCACCTTCGCGCGCCGGGCCGGACTGCCGGCCTCCCCGCGTTTCTTCACGGATCGTCAGGAAGCCCTGAAGTCCCTGGACAAGGAGGCCACCCGCGTCTTCGACGGCCGCCCCCGGCTGGCCCTGCTGCACGGCCCCGAAGGCATCGGTACCAGCACCCTCGCCATCCACTGGGGCTGGCGGCAACAGTCCCGCTTCCCCGACGGACAGCTCTACGCCGATCTGCGCACCCTCAGCCCGGAGGCCACCCTCGGCACCCTCCTGCGTCAACTCGGCCTGCCCGACGAGGAGATACCGCCCGCTGCCACCGACCGCGCCGACCTCTTCCAGCGCTGCCTCGCCGACCGGCGGCTCCTCCTCGTGCTCGACCACGCCCAATCGGCGGGCCAGGTAAGGGCGTTGCTCACCTCGTCACCGGGGGTCGTCACCGTGGTCGTCGCCCGGCAGCCGCTCGCCGGTCTCGACGCGCTGCGCGTCCCGGTCGGCCCCCTGGCCCGCAAGGACGCCAAGCGGCTGCTCACCGAGCTGGTCGGCAAACCCGCGATCGGCGCGGCCCGCGCCACCCTGCCCGGCGTACTCGACCGCTGCGCCGGCTCGCCGTACGCCCTACGGGCAGCGGCACCCCGCCTGACCGCTGCCGCCCCCGCCGCGCCGACGTCCACGGAGAGCACCACCAGCGACCCCGCCCTGGACGCGGTGGGCGCCGCCGCCGAGGACTCCTACCGCCTGCTGACCCCCGACGCCGCCCGCCTCTACCGCTTGGCCGGGCTGTACGCGTGGCCCACCCTGGACGCCGCCGCCGCAGCGCGAGCCGCCGACCTGGACGAGGCGGACGCGACTCGCCTCCTCGAAGAACTGGCCGCCGCGCTGCTCCTGGACCCCACGGACGTCGGCCGCTACCGCTACCGCCCGGCCGTGCGCGCTCATGCCGAGCGCACCGCCGTCGACGGCATCGCCGCGTGCTCGGCGGCCGTCACCCGCACCGTCGAGCACTATCTCCACCTGGCGGTGGGCGCCGCGCAGGCCGCCCTCCCGGAGAGCTGGCGCGTCCCCGCCGGAACCTCGCCGATCTCGTACGGCGACCGGGGCACAGCCGTCGCCGCCCTCGCCGCCGAGGCGCAGAACCTGGTCCAAGCGGTGCGCGCGGCCGAGGAGTTCAGCGACTGGGACACCGTCGTACGGCTGTGCCAGGCGCTGTGGCCGCTCCAGCTGAAGGCCGGTCACCACGACATCCTCCTCCCCGCGCTCCAGGCAGGCGCACGGACCGCCGACGCCCACTTCGCCGCCAGTAGCACCGCAGGTTCTCTCCACGCCCAACTCGCCCACACCTACACCGAGTTGCGCCGCTGGGACGAGGCGGAGCCGGAGGCCCTCGCGGCGGCCCGGGACGAGCGGGCCGCCGGACACACCCGCGGCCATGCCTCCGCCGTGGAGTTCCTCGGCCTGCTCAGACTGCGCCAATGGCGCTTCACCGAGGCGTACGACTGCTTCGACGAGGCGTACCGGGTCCTCGACGGCATCGGCCCCGCTGACGAGGGCGCCGCCGATCTCCCGCGCGCCCGTGCCCTGTTGGAGCGCCACCGGGGTCGCGCACTGCGGGGCCTCGGCCGCCGAGGCGACGCCTACGAGCGCCTGGAACAGGCGCTGCGCTTCTTCCGGGACAGCGGCGAGGCGTACAACACCGCCCGCACCCTCACCGACCTCGCCGAAACCCATCTCGACGGCGCGGAGTTCACGGCCGCACTGCCCCTGGTCGACGAGGCGATCGCGGTGCTCGGTGAGGAGAACGCCGGCTACCACCTGACCCACCTGCGGAGGTTGCGGGAGCGGTGCGTCAGCGGCGGGTGAGCTTGGCCTGGTGGGCGCTCGTGTCTGTCCGTACCGTCGGCTCGGCGTGGACAGGTCGTTCGGGGGCTGCGGTAGGGGGGCGGCGGTGTGTAGTCCCTGGGGTGGAGGCCACGCCCAGCACTCCAGTCTGAGTGCTGCTGGGGCGGTGCGTCAGCGCCGCGTGACCCTGGTCCGATGGGCGACCCCACCCGTCCGTACCGTCAGGCCCTGGGCAACCAGCTCGTCCAGCGACTTGCCCGCGGCCAGCCATGCGTACAGGGCGGAGGCGTATGCGGCAGGGTCGGCGTCCGCCCCCGATTCGGTGTGCAGGGACAGGAGTTCGCCGACGCGGGTACGGACTGTGCAGTCACCGGGGCCGCTGACATAGGCGGCCAGTGTGCACTGGGGATGCAGGGCCAGTGCCTCCGTCGTCCACTGCTCCGGTGAGCCGAAGCGCACGTCGTCCGGTTCGCCGTACCGGAACACCACGTCGGCGAGGGCGAGTTGGTGAGTCTCGCGGGTGTCCTCGTGCACGGCCGTGTGCAGCTCGCCGGCGCTGTCGGCGGGCGGGTGCGGTCCGGCGTACCGGGTGACCTCGACCTCGCCGACGCCCAGCAGCCGGGTGAGTACGACCAACGGCACGGTGTGCGACGGGGGTTCGTACGGCGGCAGGGGGAGGGGTTCGAGCAGGGCGGGTTCGTCCGGTTCGGGGATGCCGAGGGCGTCGTAGAAGAGGCGGCGCAGCCGGGTGGCCGACTCGCCGGGTACGGAGCTGATGAACTCTGCGGGTTCGGGGCGGGGTTGGTGTTGGCTGACGACCGCCTCCACCTGGGGGCGCAACGGGAGCGCCGGGTCGAGACGCGGGGCGTCGCGCACGAAGTCGTGGACGGGGGCGTCGGGCGCGAGGCCGGCGAGGGGAGCGGCGCCCAGCAGAACGGGGGTGCCGAGCGCCGCCGCGTAGTAGGTGACCGAACCGTGGTCGCCGATCACCACGTCGGCCGCGATCAGCGCTTGCCGCCAGCCGTGCAGGGGATCGATCAGCGCGAGCCCGGCGCGCCGTGCGCGGTCGAGCCAGGCACGGATCTGACCGGGACCGTGCCCGTGCCAGATGTTGGGGTGCAGAACGGCCGCGAACCGGTACTCGTCGGCCGGGAACTCCGAGGCCAGCCGGGGGAGGAGTGACGGAAGCACGTCATCGCCGCCGCCGTCGCCGAACAGCGACTCGGGGTTCCAGGTGGAGTTGAGGAGGACGAGCCGTTGGCCGTCGCGGACACCGAGGGCCCGGCGGAAGCGATCGCGGTACGGGCGCGCCGCGAGGACGCGGTCCCAGCAAGGGTCCCCGGCGAGTACAGCGGTGGGTGCGGCCTCGGGGCAGGCGTTGCGCAGTCGCTCGTACTGCTCCGGATGTGAGAGGACGAGCGCGTCCGCGACGGGAACGCCGTCCTCGTCGAGCAGCCACTCGGGCGACATCCCGAAGACCGGCCCGCCGCCTCCCGAATTTCCACCGCCCGCCATCGGCAGCTTCTTGGTATATCCGACGCCATGGGACAATATGGCCAAGTGTCCGATAATATCCGGGAGTTGACCGCCGAAGCTCGCCGATACGGCCAACGAGACCGGCGTCTCGACAGCCTGCTCCCACGGCAGCACCGGCACCCCCGTCCCCGCCAGCAACTCCTCGACACCCGACCGGAAAACCGACGACTCCGTGCAGGTCACGAGCAACTGCACCCTGAAGTCGTCGTCGAAGAGCGGCAGTATGTCGAGGAGTCGGGTCGCCGAGGTCACGTTGTGGACGACGAGCAGTACCTTGTGGCTTCGGCTCCGCGTGGCCCAGCGTGCCGAGTCGTCGCCGACCGGCACCCGTATCCACCCGGCCCCCGCCACGCCCTCGCCCGCCCGCCTCTCGTGCCTGTGATCGGGAAACGATAGTCAACGGCGGAACCGCGCGCACCGGCCGCCCCTGAAATCGGCCGGTACGCGCGGGAGCACTGTTCTTTTCTGCTCGTTTTGGCCGATGCTCTTGCGTGAAATGTCAGCTGTCAACCATGCGACAGGTATCAAGTGGGGCAATCCGACCGGAAATGCCCAAGTCCCCGACAGTCTTGAGCTGTCGGGGACTTGGAGGGAGCGGGGCGACCGCCCAAGGGCGAAGTGCTCAGGCGGAGACCGTCGCGCGCTCCGTGACGTTCTCGGCGCCACGCTCACCGAGCCGCTCCGTCGGCACCCGGTGCGTCTCGCGTGCCGTGATCGCGGCCAGCACCGGCGGGATGCACAGGGCAGCCGTGAACAGGGCGACGGAGAACCAGTCGTCCCCGTCAGGACCGGCGATCTCCGCGGCGAAGGTGACCGCGAAACCGGCGACGGCGAAGCCGATCTGCGTGCCGATCGCCATGCCCGACAGACGCACCCGGGTCGAGAACATCTCGCCGTAGAAGGAGGGCCAGATGCCGTTCGCGGCGCTGTAGACCACACCGAAGGTGATGATGCCGAGCACCAGGATCAGCGGGTAGGAGCCCGTGGAGATCGCCCACAGGTAGACGAACATCATGACCCCGCTGCCCGCGGCGCCGGCCAGGAACACCGGGCGGCGGCCGATGCGGTCGGACAGCGTGGCCCAGAGCGGGATCGCGGCCAGCGCGACCAGGTTGGCGAGCGCGGCCACCCACAGCATGGACGAGCGGTCCATGCCCACCGCGTCGCTGGTCGCGTACGCCAGCGCCCAGACCGTGAAGATCGTCGAGACCGAGGCGACCAGCGCACCCGCGATCACCCGCAGGACGTCCGCCCAGTGCTCGCGCAGCAGGATCAGCAGCGGCAGCTTCACGACCCCCTCGGAGGCGGCCTGCTGGGCGAAGGCCGGCGTCTCCTCCAGCTTGCGGCGGATGACGTAGCCGACGACGGCGACCGCGATGCTCAGCCAGAACGGCACCCGCCAGCCCCAGGACAGCAGCTGGTCCTCGGGCATGGCGGCGATCGGGATGAAGACCAGCGTGGCGAGGAGCTGACCGCCCTGGGTGCCGCTCAGGGTGAAGCTGGTGAAGAAGCCGCGCCGGTCCGGTGGGGCGTGTTCGAGCGTCATGGAGTTCGCGCTCGCCTGCTCACCGGCGGCCGAGATGCCCTGGAGGACACGGCAGAGCACGAGGAGGACCGGGGCGAGGGTGCCGACCTGGTCGCGGGTGGGGAGGCAGCCGATGAGGAACGTCGAGACGCCCATCAGGATCAGCGTGAAGACCATGATCTTCTTGCGGCCGAGCCGGTCGCCGAAGTGGCCGAGGAAGAGCGCGCCGACCGGCCGGGCGGCATACGCGACACCGAAGGTGCCGAGCGAGAGCAGCGTAGCGGTGGCCGGGTCCGAGTCGTCGAAGAAGATCTTCGGGAAGATCAGGGCAGCCGCGCTGCCGTAGATGAAGAAGTCGTAGTACTCCAGCGCGCTGCCGATCCAGGCGGCAGTGGCGGCCTTCTTCGGCTGGCCCCCGGGTGGGGCGTCCAGGGGTGCTGCAGGGTCGCGGGGTGCGACGGAGTCAGACACGGCGTGCTCCTTCGAGGGAACTCCGACGTAGGCGGAGTGAGCGGAGGGGAGAAGTGCCGGATCCCGGGGGTGATGGGACGGCCGTGCCGGGAGCTGCCGCTGCCCGGATAATTAACACACTGGATAGTTAGTAGCGGTTGGCTACGGATGTTGCGCTCACGTTTCCCGGGTGTCAAGAGGTCGTGCCGAAGGATCTTTCCGCCGGTCCTCAGGTCGTACGGTCCGCCGTCAGATAGGCGATGACCATGTCGCCGAGCATCGCCCGGTAGTGCTCCCGCTGGTCCGGGGCCGTCAGATCGCGGCCGAACAGCGCGCCGAAGGTGTGCCGGTTGGCCACCCGGAAGAAGCAGAAGGAGCTGATCATGGCGTGCAGGTCCACGGCGTCCACCTCGGCCGTGAACAGGCCCGACTTACGGCCCGACTCCAGGATCCGGTGGATCACCTCCAGCGCCGGCGAGCCGATCCGCCCGAGCTGCTCGGAGGCGGCGATGTGCTCGGCCTCGTGGATGTTCTCGATGCTCACCAGACGGATGAAGTCGGGGTGCGCCTCATGGTGGTCGAAGGTCAGCTCCGCCAGCCGCCGGATGGCCGCGACCGGGTCCAGATGCTCGACGTCGAGGTCCTGCTCGGCCTGCCGGATCACGGTGTACGCGCGTTCCAGGACCGCCGTGAACAGCTGCTCCTTGCCGCCGAAGTAGTAGTAGATCATCCGCTTGGTGGTGCGGGTGAGGGCGGCGATCTCGTCCACCCGGGCCCCCGCCAGACCGGCCCGGGCGAACTCCTTGGTGGCCACGTCGAGAATCTCGGCCTTGGTGCGGGCGGCGTCGCGGATGCGCCCGCCGTTGCGTGCCGGTTCTTCGACGCTGGTCATCGGGTTCCTTCGGGTGAGGGGCCAGTGCCGTGAATTCTAGAAGCACACCGAGGGGCTTCCCCGGGGGCTTCCCCGTGGCCGGGTCATGCTGATATAGCTAACGTACTAGTTCGTACATTAGTGGAGGTCGGTCGTGGCCAAGGACTCGTTTCTCGTCGGGCTCATCGGCTCCGGCATCGGCCCGTCGCTGAGCCCCGCGCTGCACGAGCGGGAGGCCGATCGGCAGGGGCTGCGCTATCTGTACCGGCTGATCGACATCGACACGCTGGGCGTTCCGGCGCAGGCGGTCGGTGATCTCGTACGGGCCGCCCGCGACCTCGGGTTCGACGGGCTGAACATCACGCATCCGTGCAAGCAACTCGTCATCGAGCACCTGGACGGCCTCGACGCGCAGGCCGAGGCGCTCGGTGCCGTCAACACCGTGGTCTTCGAGGACGGCCGTGCGGTCGGCCACAACACGGACGTGACCGGGTTCGCCGCGTCCTTCGCGCGCGGGCTGCCCGACGCTCCGCTGGAACGGGTCGTGCAGCTCGGCGCCGGTGGAGCGGGTGCGGCCGTCGCGCACGCCACGCTCACCCTCGGCGCGGGGGAGGTGACCGTCGTGGACGCGTTGCCCGACCGGGCGGCTGATCTTGCGGCTTCACTGAACCGGCACTTCGGCCCTGGCCGGGCGACCGCCGCGACGCCCGACCGGCTGGCGGCGCTGATCGCCAAGGGCGGTGTCGACGGTTTGGTGCACGCGACGCCCACCGGTATGGCCGCCCACCCCGGCCTGCCGCTCCCCGCAGAGCTGCTGCATGCCGGCCTCTGGGTTGCCGAGGTGGTCTATCGGCCGTTGGAGACCGAGCTGTTGCGCACGGCGCGTGGACTTGGCTGCGCCACTCTCGACGGGGGTGGGATGGCTGTGTTTCAGGCTGCGGATGCGTTCCGTCTCTTTACTGGGCGTGAGCCTGATTGTGGGCGGATGTTGGTGGATATTGCGGAGTTGGCTGGGGCTGCGGAGAGCTCGGTGGGCTAGGTGGTGTGGCGGCTGCGGGTTGGTTGTGGCTTGTCGCGCAGTTCCCCGCGCCCCTGGAGGGGCGCTGCAGTACAGGCATCTTCAAGGAGTTGGCCCATGCGTACATCCATCGCCACCGTGTCTCTCAGTGGTTCCCTGACCGAGAAGCTCACCGCCGCCTCCCGGGCCGGGTTTGACGGGGTCGAGGTCTTTGAGAACGATCTGCTTGCCAGTCCCCTCACCCCCGAGGAGATCCGCGCCCGTTGCGCCGATCTCGGGCTCACCATCGACCTCTACCAGCCGATGCGGGACATCGAGGCCGTGCCCGAGGGCGAGTTCGCCCGTAATCTGCGCCGTGCCCGGCACAAGTTCGAGTTGATGCGGCGGCTCGGTACGGACACCGTCCTTGTCTGCTCCAGCGTCTCCCCGCTCGCCCTCGACGACGACGCCCTCGCCGCCGCCCAGCTGAGCCGACTGGCCGACCTGGCCCAGGAGTTCGGCGTCTGCGTCGCCTACGAGGCGCTCGCGTGGGGACGGCACGTCAGTACGTACGACCACGCCTGGAGCATCGTCGAGACGGCCGGCCACCCCGCGCTCGGTACCTGTCTCGACAGCTTCCACATCCTCTCCCGGGGGTCGGACCCCAAGGGCATCGAGGACATCCCCGGCGAGAAGATCTTCTTCCTCCAGCTGGCCGACGCCCCGCTGCTCGCCATGGACGTCCTGCAGTGGAGCCGCCACTACCGTTGCTTCCCGGGGCAGGGCGGCTTCGACATCGCGGGCCTCCTCCAGCACGTCATCAAGGCCGGATACGACGGTCCGCTCTCCCTCGAAGTCTTCAACGACGTCTTCCGGCAGGCCGAGGCCGGACCGACCGCCGTGGACGCCCGGCGCTCCCTCCTCGTCCTCCAGGAGAGCATCGGCCTCGCCCCGCTGCCCGAGCCCGTCGTCCCCTCCGGCATCGCCTTCGCCGAACTCGTCACCCCGGACGCGGAACCGGTCTCGGCGGTCCTCGGCGCGCTCGGCCTCACCCGTACGGCACGCCACCGCAGCAAGCCCGTCGACCTCTGGGAGCGCGGCGAGGCCCGCATCCTCGTCAACACCGGGCCGTCCGCCCGACGCGACGGCACCGGACTCGCCGCCGTCGGCCTGGAGTCCCCGGACCCGGCAGGTGCCGCCCGCCGCGCCGAGGCCCTGCTCGCCCCGGTCCTGCCCCGTCGCCGCGCCCCGCAGGACGCCCCGCTCGACGCGGTGGCCGCCCCCGACGGCACGGAACTCTTCTTCTGCGCCACGGACCGCCCCGAACTCCCCAACTGGCGCACCGACTTCGAGACCGTCGCAGCGATCGATGCCGCCGACGGCGTCACACGCATCGACCACCTCGCCCTCACCCAGCCCTGGCACCACTTCGACGAGGCGGCCCTCTTCCACAGCAGCGTCCTCGGCCTGAACGGCCGGGAGAGCGTCGACGTCGCCGACCCGTACGGCCTCTTCCGCAGCCGGGCCGTCACCAACTCCGGTGGCAGCGTACGGATCGCGCTCGCCGTCGGCCCCGCGCCCACCGAGGCCGAGACCCGCGCCCAGCACATCGCGCTGGCCACCGCCGACGTGGTCGCCGCCGCCCGGCGCTTCCGCGAGGCCGGCGGCCGACTGCTGCCGATGCCCGCGAACTACTACGACGACCTCGCGGCCCGATACGAGTTCACCGAGGGCGAGTTGGCGACCTACCGCGAACTCGGCATCCTCTACGACCGTGACGCCCAGGGCGAGTTCAGGCACTGCTACACCCAGACCGTGGGCCGCGTCTTCTTCGAACTGGTCCAACGGGACGGTGGCTACCAGGGCTACGGCGCCCAGAACGCCCCGGTGCGCCTCGCCGCCCAGCACGCGCAACGCCCGGTGCGCTAAAGGGAGTTGCCCTGCGCCTCTACTGCCGGGTGACGCTCCTGCTCACGCCGGTGATGACGGTCGTCGCCAGGATCCAACCGGTCAGGATGAGGACGTAGGACAGGTACTGGTACCCGTCCACGGGTGCGAAGGACCCCTCCTGGCCGAAGGAGATCACCGGGAGGAGCAGGTCGAGGGTGTAGAAGACCGGGTTGAACTCCGGGGCCTCGGACGCCTTGAGCGGGCTCGGGTGGTGTGCGGCGTACGCGATCGAGCCGGCCGCCAGCAGTGACAGCAGCCAGACGGCGGCGCGCAGCGGGCGGAAGCCGTAGCCGACGGTGAGGTCCTGGAGGTGGCCCCACACCCGGCCGAGCCAGGGCAGGGTGGCCCGGTGCCGGCGCAGCTTGGCGAGCTGGACCCGGCGGGCCGCGCCCTCGTCGCCGACATGCCGGTAGGCGGCGGCCAACTGCTCGTAGGCGTACGGGACATAGCCGTCGCCGTCGCGTTCCAGCAGGGGCAGGCGACGCTCGGCGGGCTCGTGCGGGGTGAGCGTCGTGTAGGTGAGGTTGTTGAAGAGCACCTCGCCCGGGGCGACCTCCGATTCGAAGCCCAGGACCTCGATCCGGGAGCGGCGCAGATGCAGCCTGCCCTCTATCGGCTCGCACCGGTACAGCCACAACTCACCGATGGTGCAACTGCTGGCCCGCAGAGCCATACCGCCGGGGTTCGACAGCCGCGCCCGCGTGAAGTCGAGACACCCCGCGATACGGGAGCCGCGCAGATCGATGCCGCCCTCGGTACGCAGGGTCCGTGCCCGTACGTCGGCCCGCACCTCGATGGACTGTGCGCGCAGGACATGGCCGCCGGGGTTGCTCAGTTCGGCGCCGTCCAGCGAGATCGACCCGCCCACCGTGGCACCGTTGAGGAGCATCTCGCCCCGCACCCGCAGTCCCGGCGCTGCGAAACCGTCGCCGAGCACCGCCTGATGGAGCTGGAGCACCGGCACGGACGGGTCGGACGTGGTGAGTTCGGCGCCGTCCATGAAGAGCGCGCCCGCTATCTCCGCACCGGCCAGCCGCACCGGCCCCCGCACCCGGCAGTCCGTCATCCGCAGCGGACCGTCGATGCGCGTACTGGCGAGATTGACGGCCGGGAGCACCGAGCCGCGCAGATTCAGCTGGCGCAGCCGGGTGCCGTAGAGGTCGGGCGACTCGTCGAAGTGGCAGTACCGGAGGTGCAGCGGGTGGTCGACGATCGCGTACATCAGGTTCAGATGCCCGGTGATGCGGGCGCCCGAGAGCCTGAGCCGGGGGATCTCGCCGTCCTCCTGCCGGGTGCTGAGCAGCAGGACCCGCAGCACCGAGGCGCGTACGGTCCGCTCCGGTCCCCAGTCCGCGCCGTCGGCCGCGTCATCGCTGCCCGGCTCACGGAAGTCCACGGGCTCACCCGTGCGGAAGGCCTGCCACACCCGTGCTTCGGCCGTCGTCAGCTCGTTGATCTCCACCGGGGCGACTCTGACGCGCCCCCGACGCACATGTCAATCGGGCCCGGGGGCAACGCCCCGGGCCCGATCGTCACTTCAGCCCGCCGGACCGGACTGTCGGATCAACTCGCCGTGCTCTGCCGGGAGTTCCACTCCGCGACCACCGGACGGTCGTGCTCCGTGGAGAGCCTGCTGACCGTGCCCGTGGCGAGCTGGAACAGCCGTCCGTCGGCGGCCGGCAGCCCGAGGTGACGGGCCGTCAGCACACGCAGGAAGTGCCCGTGCGCCACCAGGACCACGTCACCCTCTTCGAGCGCGTCCTTGATGTGGGTCAGGACGCGGTCCGCGCGCCGGCCCACCTCGTCGGGCGACTCGCCGGGGTGCCCGTCCGGGCCGGGCGTGACGCCGTCCGTGAACAGGTACCAGTCGGGCCGGGTGCGATGGATCTCGGCGGTCGTCACACCCTCGTACCCGCCGTAGTCCCACTCGTGCATGTCGGGGTCGGTCAACGCCCCGGTCAGTCCCGCGAGTTCGGCGGTGCGGACCGCGCGGACGAGGGGGCTGGTCAGGACGCGTGCGAAGGTCCGTCCGGCGAGGAGCGGAGCGAGGGACTTGGCCTGTTCCTCGCCGTGCCGGGTGAGGGGCAGGTCGGTCCAGCTGGTGTGCTGGCCCGACGCGCTCCACTCCGTCTCGCCGTGGCGGACCAGGAGGAGGTCACCCACGGCTTCCTACTTCTTGGACTCGACGGCGTGGCCGCCGAACTGGTTGCGCAGTGCCGCGATCATCTTCATCTGCGGGGAGTCGTCCTGCCGCGACGCGAACCGCGCGAACAGTGACGCCGTGATCGCGGGCAGCGGCACGGAGTTGTCGACGGCCGCCTCGACCGTCCACCGGCCCTCACCGGAGTCCTGCGCGAACCCACGCAGCCGCTCCAAGTGCTCGTCCTCGTCAAGGGCGTTGACGGCCAGGTCGAGCAGCCAGGACCGGATGACCGTCCCGTCCTGCCAGGACCGGAAGACCTCGCGCACATCGGTGACGGAGTCGACCTTCTCCAGCAGCTCCCAGCCCTCGGCGTACGCCTGCATCATGGCGTACTCGATGCCGTTGTGGACCATCTTCGAGAAGTGCCCGGCGCCCACCTTGCCCGCGTGGACATAGCCGTACGGGCCCTCCGGCTTCAGCGCCTCGAAGATCGGGTGGAGCCGCTCGACGTCCTCCTTGTCGCCGCCGACCATCAGGGCGTAGCCGTTCTGGAGACCCCACACACCGCCGGAGACACCGGCGTCGACGAAGCCGATGCCCTTGGTCGCCAGTTCCTCGGCGTGCTTCTCGTCGTCCGTCCAGCGGGAGTTGCCGCCGTCCACGACGACGTCACCGGACTCCAGCAGACCGCCGAGTTCGTCGACGACCGACTGCGTGGCGGCACCGGCCGGGACCATCACCCAGACCACGCGCGGCCCTTCGAGCTTCTCGACCAGCTCGGCGAGGCTCGCCACGTCGGAGACCTCGGGGTTGCGGTCGTAGCCGATGACGGTGTGGCCGGCACGGCGGATGCGCTCGCGCATGTTGCCGCCCATCTTGCCGAGACCGATCAGACCAATCTGCATGTCAGTTCACTTCCTGAGCGTGACGAAGAGTGCGGTACGTGGCCACGAGGGCGGTGGTGGAGGGGTCGAGGCCGGGGACGTCGGCCCCGGTGGTGAGCGCGGGTTCGATCCGCTTGGCGAGGACCTTGCCCAGCTCGACGCCCCACTGGTCGAAGGAGTCGATGTTCCAGACGGCACCCTGGACGAACACCTTGTGCTCGTAGAGCGCGATCAACTGGCCGAGCACGGACGGGGTCAGCTCGCGCGCGAGGATCGTGGTCGTCGGATGGTTGCCCTGGAACGTCTTGTGGGCGACCAGTTCCTCCGGGACCCCTTCCGCCCGTACCTCTTCCGGTGTCTTGCCGAAGGCCAGCGCCTGGGTCTGGGCGAAGAAGTTGGCCATCAACAGGTCGTGCTGGCCCTTGAGTTCGTCGCTCAGCTCGGCGACCGGCTCGGCGAAGCCGATGAAGTCCGCCGGGATCAGCTTCGTGCCCTGGTGGATCAACTGGTAGTAGGCGTGCTGCCCGTTGGTGCCGGGCGTGCCCCAGACCACCGGCCCGGTCTCCCACTCCACCGGCAGCCCGTCACGGTCGACCGACTTGCCGTTGGACTCCATGTCCAGCTGCTGCAGGTACGCCGTGAACTTGGAGAGGTAGTGCGAGTAGGGCAGTACGGCGTGCGACTGGGCGCCGAGGAAGTTGCCGTACCAGATGCCCAACAGGCCCAGCAGCAAAGGCGCATTGGCCTCCGCCGGAGCTGTGCGGAAGTGGTCGTCGACCAGCGCGAAGCCGTCCAGCATCTCCCGGAACCGGTCCGGGCCGATGGCGATCATCAACGACAGGCCGATCGCCGAGTCGTAGGAGTAGCGTCCGCCGACCCAGTCCCAGAACTCGAACATGTTCGCCGTGTCGATGCCGAAGTCGGCGACCTTGCCGGAGTTCGTCGACAGCGCCACGAAGTGCTTCGCGACCGCCTTCTCCTCGCCGCCGAGGCCCGCGAGGAGCCAGGAGCGGGCCGAGGTGGCGTTGGTGATCGTCTCGATCGTCGTGAACGTCTTCGACGCGACGATGAAGAGGGTCTCGGCCGGGTCCAGGTCCCGCACCGCCTCGTGGAGGTCGGCGCCGTCGACGTTCGACACGAACCGGAACGTCAACTCCCGTGCCGTGAAGGCCCGCAGAGCCTCGTACGCCATCGCGGGACCGAGGTCCGAGCCGCCGATGCCGATGTTGACGACGTTCTTGATGCGCTTGCCGGTGTGCCCGGTCCACGCACCCGAGCGGACCCGGTCCGCGAAGTCGGCCATCCTGTCCAGGACCGCGTGCACGGCCGGGACGACGTTCTCGCCGTCGACCTCGACGACCGCGTCGCGCGGTGCCCGCAGTGCGGTGTGCAGGACCGCGCGGTCCTCGGTGATGTTGATCCGCTCGCCCCGGAACATGGCGTCCCGCAGCCCGAACACATCGGTGACGGCGGCGAGTTCCTGGAGGAGGGCGAGGGTCTCGTCGGTGATCAGGTGCTTGGAGTAGTCGATGTGCAGGTCGCCCACCCGCACGACGTACCGCTCCGCGCGCCCGGGATCGGCGGCGAACAGCTCACGCAGCCGCGGCCGGTTGAGCGCACCGGCCTGGTGGTCTTCCAGCACGGTCCACTCGGGGCGCCGACTGAGCCTGGGGGAGTCAGACATTTTTGGCGGTCTCCTTGGTGCCGTCGCCCCGCAGTGCGACGGCGTACATCTCGTCGGCGTCGAGGCGGCGCAGTTCCTCGGCGATCAGTTCGGAGGTGGGGCGCACCTTCAGCGCGAGGGTGCGGGAGGGCTGACCCGGCAGGGTGAGCGTGGCGAGCGGGCCCTCGGGGCGGTCGATGACGATCTCGCCCTTGTCGGTGCCGAGGCGGACGGCCGTGACGACCGGGCCCGCGGTGACGACGCGGTCCACCTTCACCGACAGCCGGGCACCGAGCCAGCGGGCCAGCAGTTCGGCGCTCGGGTTCTCGGCCTCGCTCTCGACGGCCGCCGAGATGATCTTCGTACGGGCCTGGTCGAGGGCCGCCGCCAGCATCGAGCGCCACGGGGTGAGCCGCGTCCACGCCAGGTCGGTGTCGCCGGGCGCGTACGAACGCACCCGGGCCTCCAGCGCGATCAGCGGCTTCTCGACCGCGTACATGTCGGTGATCCGGCGCTGGGCCAGCGCGCCCAGCGGGTCCTTGGCGGGCACCTCGGGGGCGTCCACCGGCCACCAGACGACGACGGGCGCGTCCGGCAGCAGCAGCGGCAGGACGACGGAGTCGGCGTGGTCGGACACCTCGCCGTACGTCCGCAGGATGACCGTCTCGCCGGTGCCGGCGTCGGCGCCCACCCGTACCTCCGCGTCGAGGTGGGACTTGGTGCGGTCGCGCGGGCTGCGGGCGTGCCGCTTGATGACGACCAGGGTGCGGGCGGGATGCTCGTGCGAGGCATCCTCCGCCGCCTTGATCGAGTCGTAGGCGTTCTCCTCGTCCGTGACGATCACCATCGTCAGGACCATGCCCACGGCAGGGGTGCCGATGGCGCGTCGCCCCTTCACCAGTGCTTTGTTGATCTTGCTTGCCGTGGTGTCGGTGAGGTCGATTTTCATGGCCTGCGCCAGCTCCGTCCGTCTCGTGCGAGCATCTCGTCGGCTTCCTCCGGGCCCCAACTGCCCGAGGCGTACTGCGCGGGCCTGCCGTGCGTGCCCCAGTACTCCTCGATCGGGTCGAGGATCTTCCAGGACTCTTCCACTTCCTGGTGACGGGGGAACAAATTGGCGTCGCCGAGCAGGACGTCCAGGATGAGCCGTTCGTACGCCTCCGGGCTGGACTCCGTGAAGGACTCGCCGTAGGCGAAGTCCATCGTGACGTCCCGGATCTCCATCGAGGTACCCGGGACCTTGGAACCGAAGCGCACGGTCATGCCCTCGTCGGGCTGGACGCGGATCACGATCGCGTTCGCGCCGAGTTCCTCGGTGGCCGTCGAGTCGAACGGGGAGTGCGGGGCGCGCTGGAAGACGACCGCGATCTCCGTGACGCGCCGCCCGAGCCGCTTGCCGGTCCGCAGATAGAAGGGGACGCCCGCCCAGCGGCGGTTGTCGACCTCCAGCTTGACGGCCGCGTACGTGTCCGTACTGGACTTCGGGTTGATGCCGTCCTCTTCGAGGTAGCCGCTGACCTGCTCGCCGCCCTGCCAGCCCGCCGCGTACTGCCCGCGCACGGTGTGCTCGCCCAGGTGCTCCGGCAGCTTCACCGACTTCAGGACCTTGAGCTTCTCGGTCAGCAGCGAGTCGACGTCGAAGGCGATCGGCTCCTCCATGGCGGTGAGGGCCATCAGCTGGAGCAGGTGGTTCTGGATCACGTCACGCGCCGACCCGATGCCGTCGTAGTACCCGGCCCGGCCGCCGATGCCGATGTCCTCGGCCATCGTGATCTGTACGTGGTCGACGTACGACCGGTTCCAGATGGGCTCGTACATCTGGTTGGCGAAGCGGAGCGCCAGGATGTTCTGGACGGTCTCCTTGCCGAGGTAGTGGTCGATCCGGAAGACCTGCTCCGGGTCGAACACGTCGTGCAGCACCTTGTTCAGCGCGCGGGCGCTCTTCAGGTTGTGCCCGAACGGCTTCTCGATCACCGCGCGCCGCCAGGAACCCTCCGGCGCCTTCGCCAGCCCGTGCTTCTTCAGCTGCTGGACGACCTTGGGGAAGAACTTGGGCGGTACGGAGAGATAGAAGGCGTAGTTGCCGCTCGTACCCCGGGACGCGTCCAGCTCCTCGACGGCCGAGCGCAGCTGCTTGAACGCCTGGTCGTCGTCGAAGTCGCCGGGGATGAACCGCATGCCCTCGGCGAGCTGCTGCCAGACCTCCTCGCGGAACTCCGTACGGGCGTGGTCGCGCACCGAGTCGTGGACGATCTGCGCGAAGTCCTCGTCCTCCCAGTCCCGGCGGGCGAACCCGACGAGCGAGAAGCCGGGCGGGAGCAGCCCCCGGTTGGCCAGGTCGTAGACGGCCGGCATGAGCTTCTTGCGGGACAGGTCACCGGTCACCCCGAAGATGACCAGCCCGGACGGACCCGCGATCTTGGGGAGCCGGCGGTCGCCGGGATCGCGCAGCGGGTTGTCCCAGTCGGCATCCAGGTCCAGGTCCACGTCCAACAACGGGGCGTCGGTGACAGGCGCCTCGGTCGCTTCGGGTGCCTCGGCGGTGGCCGTCGGCGGAGTCGGTTTCCTGCTCATTCCCCGTCAACTCCCTTGCTGTTCAGCGACTTCGTGACGGCGTCCAGCAGGTCGTCCCAGGCGACCGCGAACTTCGCGACGCCCTCGTCCTCCAGCAGCTTCACGACCTCGTCGTACGAGATCCCGAGCCCCTCGACGGCCGCGAGATCGGCACGGGCCTGGGCGTAACCGCCGCTCACCGCGTCGCCGTGGATGTCACCGTGGTCGGCGGTGGCGTTGAGAGTGGCTTCCGGCATCGTGTTGACGGTGCCGGGCGCGACCAGCTCGTCGACGTACAGCGTGTCCTTGTACGCGGGGTCCTTGACGCCGGTCGAGGCCCACAGCGGACGCTGCTTGTTGGCGCGGGCGCCACCCAGGGCGGTCCACCGGTCACCGCCGAAGACCTCCTCGTACGCCTCGTACGCGAGCCGCGCGTTGGCCAGCGCCGCCCTGCCCTTGAGGGCGAGCGCCTCGTCCGTGCCGAGGACCGTCAGGCGCTTGTCGATCTCGGAGTCGACGCGGGAGACGAAGAAGGAGGCGACGGAGTGGATGTTCGCCAGGTCGAGGCCCTTGGCCTGCGCCTTCTCCAGGCCGGCCAGATAGGCGGCCATGACCTCGCGGTAGCGCTCCAGGGAGAAGATCAGCGTGACGTTGACGCTGATCCCGAGGCCGATGACTTCGGTGATCGCCGGGAGACCGGCCTTCGTCGCCGGGATCTTGATCATCACGTTGGGCCGGTCGACCAGCCAGGCCAGCTGCTTGGCCTCGGCGGTCGTCGCCGCCGTCTCATGGGCGAGCCGCGGGTCGACCTCGATCGAGACGCGGCCGTCCCGGCCGCCCGTGGCGTCGTACACCGGGCGCAGGATGTCGGCGGCGGCGCGGACGTCGGCGGTCGTCATCATCCGTACGGCCTCGTCGACCGTGACGCCGCGAACGGCGAGGTCGGCGAGCTGCTCCTCGTACCCCTCGCCGGAGCCGATGGCGGCCTGGAAGATCGACGGGTTGGTGGTCACGCCGACCACGTGGTGGGTGTCGATGAGGTCGGCCAGGTTGCCGGAGGTGATGCGCTTGCGGGACAGGTCGTCCAGCCAGATCGAGACGCCCTCGTCGGAGAGGCGCTTGAGTGTTCCCGCGGTGGTGGTTGTTTCGGTGGTCACTATGATCATCTTCCTTCTGGCGATCGGATCAACCGCGGGCGGCGGAAAGTCCTGTAGTTGAATCGAGCACAGCCCGCGCGGCCTGGGCCACGTTCTCGGCGGTGAAGCCGTATTCGGCGAACAGGGTCTTGGCGTCGGCGGAGGCGCCGAAGTGTTCGAGGGAGACGATGCGTCCGTGGTCACCGACGTAGCGGTACCAGGTCAGACCGATGCCCGCCTCGACCGCCACGCGTGCCTTCACGGACGGCGGAAGGACGCTCTCGCGGTACTCGCGCGGCTGCTCCTCGAACCACTCCACGGACGGCATCGACACCACACGCGTACCCACACCCTCGGCTTCCAGCGCCTCGCGGGCGGCGACGGCGAGCTGGACCTCGGAGCCGGTGGCGATCAGGACGACGTCCGGAGTGCCGGTGGAGGCCTCGCGGAGGATGTAACCGCCCTTCGCGGCATCCTCGTTCCTGGCGTACGTCGGTACACCCTGCCGGGTGAGCGCGAGGCCGTGCGGGGCCGGGTTCGTGGCGTGCCGCTTGAGGATCTCGGCCCAGGCGACGGACGTCTCGTTGGCGTCGGCCGGGCGCACGATGTTCAGACCCGGGATCGCGCGCAGGGAGGCCAGGTGTTCGACCGGCTGGTGCGTCGGGCCGTCCTCGCCGAGGCCGATGGAGTCGTGCGTCCAGACGTAGGTCACGGGCAGCTGCATCAGCGCCGACAGCCGTACGGCATTCCGCATGTAATCGGAGAAGACCAGGAAGGTGCCGCCGTAGATACGGGTGTTGCCGTGCAGGGCGATGCCGTTCATCTCGGCGGCCATCGAGTGCTCACGGATACCGAAGTGGACGGTACGGCCGTACGGGTCGGCCTCCGGCAGCGGGTTGCCCGCGGGGAGGAACGAGGACGTCTTGTCGATGGTCGTGTTGTTCGAGCCGGCCAGGTCGGCCGAGCCGCCCCACAGCTCGGGCAGCACCGGGCCAAGCGCCTGGAGCACCTTGCCGGAGGCCGCGCGGGTCGCGACGGACGTGCCCTCCTCGAACACCGGCAGCGCGTCCTCCCAGCCCTCGGGCAGCTGACCTGCGACGACCCGGTCGAACAGCTGGGCCCGCCCGGGGTTGGCACCGCGCCACTCAGCGAGCCGCTTGTCCCAGGCGGCGTGTGCCTCGGCGCCCCGGTCGAGGGACTGGCGGGCGTGGGCGAGGACCTCGTCGGCGACCTCGAAGCTCTGCTCCGGGTCGAAGCCGAGGACGCGCTTGGTGGCCGCGATCTCCTCGGCACCGAGCGCCGAACCGTGGGAGGCCTCGGTGTTCTGGGCGTTGGGGGCGGGCCAGGCGATGATCGTGCGCATCGCGATGATCGAGGGGCGCGCGGTCTCGGCCTGCGCCTCCTTGAGCGCCGTGTACAGCGCACTCACGTCGATATCACCGTCAGCGGAGGGCTCGATGCGCTGGGTGTGCCAGCCGTACGCCTCGTACCGCTTGAGCACGTCCTCGGAGAACGCCGTCGCCGTGTCGCCCTCGATGGAGATGTGGTTGTCGTCGTAGACGAAGACCAGGTTGCCGAGCTTCTGGTGGCCGGCCAGCGAGGAGGCCTCGGCGGAGATGCCCTCCTCCAGGTCGCCGTCGGAGACGATCGCCCAGACCGTGTGGTCGAAGGGCGAGGTGCCCTCGGGTGCCTCGGGGTCGAAGAGGCCGCGCTCGTAGCGGGCGGCCATCGCCATGCCGACCGCGTTGGCGACGCCCTGGCCGAGCGGGCCGGTCGTCGTCTCCACGCCGGCCGTGTGGCCGTACTCCGGGTGACCCGGTGTCTTCGAGCCGTGCGTCCGGAACGCCTTGAGGTCGTCCAGCTCCAGCTCGTACCCGGACAGGAACAGCTGGGTGTAGAGGGTCAGCGAGGTGTGCCCGGGGGAGAGGACGAAGCGGTCGCGGCCCGTCCACTCGGGATCCGCGGGGTCGTGTCGCATCACCTTCTGAAAGATCGTGTACGCGGCGGGAGCCAGGCTCATCGCCGTGCCGGGGTGCCCGTTGCCGACCTTCTGCACGGCGTCAGCTGCGAGGACACGGGCCGTGTCGACGGCACGCCGGTCGAGATCGGTCCACTGGAGGCTGTCGGATGTCTGCGTACTCATCTTCAAGAATTCCTCGATAGGGGCGAACGAACTGCTACGAACTGCTCGGGCGTGTTCAAACTTAAAAGTCTGACTTTTACGGGGCCAGGTGCCTGTGTGTCACCCTTTGGTGAAAGTGGGACACGGGCAGCGGGGCCGAGCCGGCAAGAGAAGGACATGGCGGACAGAACCATCCAAGACACCGTCCGAGACGGCGACGGCATCAGGACGTTTCCCTTCCCGGTCGGCCTGAGCGTCCTGGGCGTGGGCATGCAGGCCGGCCCGATGTCACCCGACCGCACCTGGCACGAGGACGACGCCCCGCTGGAGCGCGTCCACCGCATCGACTTCCATATCGTCATGCTGTTCGACGACGGCCCGGTCACCCACATGATCGACTTCGCCGAGTACGAGGCGACAGCGGGCGATGTGCTCTGGATCCGCCCCGGTCAGGTCCACCGCTTCTCCCGCACCAGCGGGTACCACGGCACCGTCCTCACCATGCAACCCGGCTTCCTGCCCCGCGCGACGGTCGAGGCGACCGGCCTCTACAGCTACGACCTGCCCCCGCTGCTGCGCCCGGACGCTCCCCAACTCGCTGGTCTGCAAGCGGCCTTGGCGCAACTGGGCCGCGAGTACGAGGACACGGCGACCCTCCCGATAGGCGTGCACACCTCGGTACTGCGCCACTTGCTCACCGCGTTCCTGCTGCGGCTGTCCCATCTCGCGACGAGTTCGGCGGAGGCGGCGCGCGGCCGGACGGACACCACGTTCACCCTGTTCAGGGACGCGGTGGAGAAGGGCTTCGCCACCAATCACAGCGTCAGCGCGTACGCCGACGCCCTCGGTTACTCCCGCCGCACCCTCGTGCGCGCGGTGCGCGCCGCGACCGGTGAGACGCCCAAGGGGTTCATCGACAAGCGCGTGGTCCTGGAGGCCAAGCGGCTGCTGGCCCACACGTCCCTGCCGATCGGTCGGGTGGGTGCGGCCGTCGGATTTCCCGACGCGGCGAACTTCTCCAAGTTCTTCCAACTCCACACGGGGACCACGCCGGTGGCGTTCCGCGCGGAGCTGCGCTGAGCGGACGACAGAGGAGGGGCGGACCTGGTGGCCCGCCCCTCCGGCAACGCGATACCCGTATCAGTGACCGAAGTTGAACCAGTTCACGTTCACGAAGTCCTGCGCCTGGCCGCTGGTGAAGGTCAGATAGACGTCATGGGTGCCGGTGACGGAGCTCATGTTCGCCGGTACCGTCCGCCAGCTCTGCCAGCCACCCGTGTTGCCGATCGAGAAGCTGCCGATCGGGGTGTTCGTACGGCTGTCGAGACGCACCTCGACCAGTCCGCTCACGCCCGAGTTCGCGCCGCTCGCGACTCTGGCGACGAACTGGGTGGCCGCCGTGGAGCCGAAGTTGACGCCCTGGTAGAGCGCCCAGTCGCCGTTGGCGAGCGAGCCGATGTTCTGGCCGCCGCCGGTGTCGGTGGTGGTCTCCGTGAGGGTGCCCGACTGGCTGTTGTACGACTCGGCCTGGATGGCGCTGTACGCGTCCCGTGAACCGGTCGGCGGGGGAGTGGTCGTACCGCCGCCGGTGGTCGACTGGAGCACCTGGACGTAGTCGACGACCATCGGGCGCCCGGAGACCGTGTTGGCGTCGGGGCCGCCGCCGAACGCCGCCGGGAAGGCGCCGCCCATCGCCACGTTCAGGATGATGAAGAAGCCGTGGTTCGTGGCGTTGGACCAGGTCGTCGCGTCGACCTGATTCGCGGTCACCGTGTGGTAGTTGGTGCCGTCGACGTAGAAGCGGATCGCCTCCGGGGTCACCGAGCGGTCCCACTCCATGCTGTACGTGTGGAAGCCGGCCTGGCAGGTCGTGCCGGAGCAGGTGGTCGTACTGCCGAGGCCGGTCGTCTCGTTGCAGGGGCCGCCCGGGCTCGTACCGCAGTGCAGGGTGCCCCAGATGGTGTTGAGACCCTGGGTGTTCTCCATGATGTCGATCTCGCCGACGCTCGGCCAGTTCTGGTAGTTGCCCCGGTAGGGCGCCCCGAGCATCCAGAACGCGGGCCAGTAGCCGAGCGCGGACGCGCCGGTGACGTTCGGTACCTGGAGACGGGCCTCGACACGCAACCTGCCGCCCGCCGGGGGCTGGAAGTCGGTGCGGTTGGTCTCGATACGGCCCGAGGTCCAGTTGCCGACGGAGTCGCGGATCGGGGTGATCCGGAGGTTTCCGCTGCCGTCGAGCGAGACGTTGTTCGTGCTGTTCGTCATCGTCTCGATCTCGCCGGTGCCCCAGTTGGCGGGCCCGCCGGGGTACGAAGTCCCGGTCGAGTACTGCCAGTTGGTGGTGGAGACGCCGGTCCCGGCGGTGCCGTTGAAGTCGTCGACGAAGACCTGCGTCCAGCCGGTGGGGGGTGTGGGTGCGGAGGCGTCGGCGGGGAGGGTGGCCGCCGTCGCCACGGCGGCGGCCAGACCGAGGGTGCTGAGGACGGCGACGAGGGCCCGTCGCCGTCTGGGTATGCCGGAGGTTTCACTCATGGGGGTGCCTCTCGGGTACGGAGAAGTGAGCGCGGGTGTCTTCGAGAATGCTTGAGAGCGCTCTCAAAGTGGGCCCAATGTGCTCTCCGGTACCGGGGCCGTCAAGACTTAAAGCAGGGAAAGTCCTTTCCGGGTACGGAAGTTCACGTCATGAACACCGCATACGTGTTAAACCGCGCTGCCCGCCTGCCAGTCCGCCCAGGACAGGTTCCAGCCGTTGAGTCCGTTGGCCGGGTCCACCGTCACCTCGCCCGAGTTCTTGACGATCACCACGTCCCCGAGCATGGAACTGTCGTAGAACTTGTAGCCCGGCACGGAGGTGTCGTTCGCGCCCTTCGCGTCGTGCAGGCCGACGCAGCCGTGACTGGTGTTGGTGCTGCCGAACACCGAGGTCGACGCCCAGTAGTTGCCGTGCACGAAGGTGCCGGAGGTGGTCAGGCGCTGGGCGTGCGGGACGTCGGAGATGTCGTACTCGTCGCCGAGCCCGACCGTCGACGACTCCATCCGCGTCTGCTTGAACCGCTCGCTGATCACCATGATCCCGGACCAGGTGGTGTGCTCGGCGTCGCCGCCGGAGACTGGGTAGGTCGCCGTGGTCGCGCCGTCCCGCCGTACGGTCATGGTCTTCGCGGCCAGGTCGACCGTACTGATCTGCTCGCGGCCGATGTGGAAGGTGACGTCCTTGGACTGGGTGCCGTAGACCCCGTCCGCGCCCTCGACGTCCTTGAGCCGCAGCCCGAGCGTGATCTTCGTACCGGCGGCCCAGTAGGTCTCCGGCCGGAAGTCGAGCCGGGTGTCGCTGAACCAGTGCCCGACCACCTCGACGGCCGGTTCGGCGGTCACCGTGATCGCCTTCTGGACGGCGGCCCGGTCGGTGACCGCCTCCGTGAAGTTGATCGACACCGGCATACCGACACCGGAGGTGGAGCCGGCCTCCGGCGTGAAGTACCCGACGAAGGTCGCGGACGGCGAGGCGGTGGTGAAGGTCGCGGTGTGCGTGGCGGCGTCGGTGACCTGCGCCGACACCTTGTACGTCGTCCCGGAGTACGGGTTCCCGGTGGACGTCCACTTCGTACGGGCCGTGTCGAGGGCCCCGGCCAGTGCGCTGCCGTCGCCGCCGGTGACCGTGACGGAGGCGAGGGTGCCGTCGGTGACGGTGACCTCGACGGGGGCGGCGAAGTCGGCGTGCTGGGTGCCGTCGGCCGGGGTGACGGTGACGACGGCCTTCCTGACGGCCTTCGCGGAGGCGCTCGCGCTCGCCTTCGTCGCGGCCGAGGCGTCGGCGGAGCTGCTGCAACCGGTGAGCACGGCGGCGGCCGGTACGGCCCCGAGCGCGGCGAGTATCCCGCGCCGGGACCAGTTGGCCGACCCCTGCCCGCTCGGCTCGGACGGGTTCGGTATGTGCGGAACGCCCACGGCACGCCTTTCTGAAACGACCAGGAGTGATCGATGCTGCGCGTGCATGGTGCGCTTTCTGTATGGGTTTGTTCTTTGAAACGGGGGCTCGCCGTCTGAGATTCAGGTAAGGACGCCAAGGGGGCGGCCTCCTCAGGCCCTTTCAGGCCTTCAGGGACCGCCCCGCACCCCGCGCTCAGGCGTCGGCCGTCACCCGCTCCCGTGCCGGCGCCTCCTCGCGCAGTCCGAACCGGTCGTGCACGCGGCGCAGCGGCGGCGGCGCCCACCAGGCCCGGCGTCCCAGCAGCGCCATGGTCGCCGGGACCAGCAGCATCCGTACGATCGTCGCGTCGATGAGCACGGCCAGCGTCAGCCCGAGCCCGATCTGCAGGATGGGCGCGAAGCCGCCCGTCATGAAGGCGCCGAAGACGACGGCGAGCAGCAGCGCGGCGCAGGTGACGACGCGGCCGGAGCGGCGCAGCCCGGTCACCACGGCCGCAAGGTCGTCACCGCTCTGTGCGCGGGCCTCGCGCATCCGGGCCAGGATGAACAGCTCGTAGTCCATGGCCAGACCGAACGCGATCGCGATGATCAGTGGCGGCGCGGTCAGGCTGAGCGAGCCCAGCTCTTCGGAGCCGAGGAGACCGGCCAGATGCCCGTCCTGGAACACCCAGACGACCACACCGAGCGCGGCGCCGAGACTGAGCAGGGTCGTGGCGATGGTCCGCAGCGGGATCAGCACCGACCCGGTGAAGGCGAACAGCAGCGCGAAGATGCCGATCAGGACGGTGACGGCCGCCCAGGGCCCCCGGTCGGTGAGCATCTCCCGGAAGTCGACCAGCTGGGCGGCGGGGCCGGTGACCTGGACGGGTTCGGCACCGCGTACGTCCCTGATCCGCTGGACGAGATCGGTCGCGGCCTTCCCGTCGACGCTGCCGCTCGGCTGGAGTTCGAGCAGGGTCGTCCCGCCGGGCAGCGTACGGGCCTGGGTCGTCGGCGAGAGGGCGCTGATCCGGTCGGCGGTCGCGGGGTCGGTGCCCGGCTTCAGGACGACGGTGATGGGCGTGACCCCGACACCGGGCGGGAAGTGCGCCCGCACGGTGTCCTGCAACTGCCGTGCCTCGCTGCTGGTGGGCAGCTGGGTCGCGTCCCCGAGGTTGATCTTCATCCCGGTCACCGGCAGCGCGAGAACGAGCAGCACGGGTACGACCGCCACGAGCACGGCGACCGGACGGCGCGCGGCGAAGGTGGCGAGCCGGGCGAAGACCCTGCCCTCCTCCCCGTCGGGCCGCACCTTGGCCGGGGCGATCCTCGCGCCGAACCGGGTGAGCAGCGCGGGCAGCAGGGTGAGCGCGGCGAGCATGTCGACGACGACCACGGCGGCCACGGCCAGACCCATGCTGCGCAGGAAGGTGCTCGGGAAGATCAGCAGCCCGGTCAGACAGACGGCGACGGTGAGCCCGGAGAACAGCACGGTCCGGCCGGCGCGCGTGACGGTTCGGTGCACGGCCTCGACGACGTCGTCGGTGTGCCGGCGCTCCTCCCTGAACCGGACCACCATCAACAGGGCGTAGTCCACGGCGAGTCCGAGCCCCAGCATGGTCGTCACCTGGATCGCGTGCACGGAGATGTCCGTGACCTGGCTGAAGAGGAACAGCGCCAGGAAGGCGCCCGCGATACCGCTGACGGCCACCAGCAGCGGCAGCGCGGCGGCACGCAGCCCGCCGAAGATGAAGAACAGCAGCACCATGACGACCGGCAAGGAGATCAACTCGGCCTTCTTGACGTCCTCTTGTGCCTGCCCGCCGAGCTGCTCGCCCAGCAACGGGCCGCCGCTGACGTGCACTTCGGGCGCGTCGATCGCCTCGATCCGGTCGACGGCCGAGTCGATGACGGCGTCCTCGGCATCGTCGTCGAGCCCGCTCCTCAGGGTGACGGGGATGATCACGGCCCGGCCGTCCTCGGCGACGAGACCCTCGGTGACGTACGGGTCGGGCACGGCGGCGACGCCGTCGACGGCACGCAACTCGGTGACGGCCCGCTCTACTTGCGCGCGCAGCCCGGGGTCGGACACGGCGAGCCCGGCGACGACACCGGTGAGGGTCTCCCCGGTCGGGGACACGCCGTCGAGATATGCGGCGGCCACCTCGGACTCGGTCCCCGGGACGTCCGGGACATCGTCGGACAGCTTGCCGAAGACGCCGGTCCCGAGACCGAACCCCAGCAGCAGGAAGAGCACCCAGACAGCAATGACGGTGAGCGGGCGGCGAGTTGTCGCCCGGGTGACTGTGGCGAGCACGGTCCCTCCCACGGGATCGGTGGACATCGGGTCACCGACCAGGCTGCTGCCGGGCGGGGGCCGGGCGGATCGCCGGGGGGAGGGGTTTCCGGGACTCGCCCGTACGGGGGAGGGGCGGGGCGGTATGGGTCGTACGGGGGAGGGGCGGGGCGGTATGGGTCGTGCGGGGGAGGGGCGGGGCGGGCTCGGTCGTCCGGGAGTGTGTGCCGGGCGTCGGGGACCGGGAGTGTTGTGCCGGGCGTCGGGGAGGGGTCAGCAGGCGGTCGCCGGGGTGATCTTCCGGACGTCGGCGGTGCGCAGGACGAGGGGCTTGGTGGTGTCGCCGGTGGTGGGGAGGAGGGTGACGTTCGAGGGGGCGTAGGAGACGAGCTGTCCGCAGAAGTCCCCTGTGGTGGTGGCGACTTTGACGAGGTCGGCGGCGGGGTCCTCGGTCTGGGTCCAGGAGACGCCCAGGGCGGCGGCCACGAGGGCCATGCCGAGGGTGAAGGCGGTCATGCTCAGGTACAACGCCTGGCGTACCCGCCGGATCTCGGTGAGGGTCCATTTCCGCAGCGACTGCCCGCCGAGATGGAGCACTTCGCCGGGCTTCCCGAAGGAGGCGCGCACGGCGACCAGTGAACCCGCCACGAGGAGCAGGAAGGCCGAGCCGAGCAGCAGGATCGCGACGGTCTGCCAGGGCGAGGGCAGCTTGGACAGGTCGTCGCGGCCCTTGAGCACGGCGAGGACCGTGACGAGCGCGGTGAGCCCGATCAGCCCGTTGCGCCAGCCCTCCGCCTGCTTGCGCAACTGGTCGAGCTGACTGAACTGGAGTTCCCGGGCCAGCTCGGCCCAACGACGGTCGACACCGGCGCTCATGGCTTGAACTTCCACTGGGCGCCGCAGCCTTCGAAGAGGGTGTTCTCCGGCTGCCCGGAGTGCGCGAAGCCGCATTCGCAGAAGAACGTCTCGGTTGCCTTGAGGGCGACCTGTTCGGCGAGGGACGGCACCTTGCCCTTGGACCAGGGAAACAGGCCCTTCGTGCCCGCGATCCCCAGCGGGAACGTGGTGGAGGTGCCGCCGTCGCAGCGGGGGCAGACGCCGGTGACGGTGATCCCGGCGGTGTCGGCGGTCACCTGGAAGACGTCGTCGACCTGCCCGACGTCGACCTGTGCGTATTGCAGGTTCTGCTGGTGGGAGGGGGTGCTCAAGTCGCTTGCTCCTGGGGTGCGTTCGAGGTGTCGGCGGCTTCGGTCCCGGCGACGTCCAGCTGGAACATGGCCGCGTAGACGCGCAGACGCTCTGTCACCCAGGCGCTGTCGGTGTCCAGTTCGCGGGCCAGTGATGCGACCTGGGCTGCGGAGACGGTGCCTTGCAGGGCGGGTTCCCGGCCGTTGAGGCCTTCGCTGAGGAGGACGAGGTCCTGCCAGAGGGGGAGGGTGTCCGGGGTGTCGGGGACGTCGAGGACGACGCCGAGGGGTTCGTAGCGGCGCAGGCGCTCGTGCACCCTCTGGACGGTCCGGCCGAGGCGGGCGGCGATGGCCACCAGCTCCAGGGGTCTGATGGGGGAGGAGTCGCGCGGCTCCTTGAGAGCCATGTTCGCGGACAGGACGAGGAGGTCGTGCCGGTCGGGTTCGAGTCCGGTCACCGTGACGCGTTGTTCGTCGGTGAGTTCGGGGATCAGGGCGCCGAGGGCGCGGTACGGGCCGAGGTGGTCGAGTGCCTCGTCGATGGTGAGTTTGGCCTCGTGGCTGTATTCGGCGAGGCTGAACGGGGTGATGTCGTTCCAGACTGTCCGGAAGGGCTCGCCGGTGTTGATGCCGCTCAGTTTCGTCAGCAGAGCGGATCCGCCCTCGCCGGGCGTGAGAGTGAGGGCCGTGGAGGGAAGGACTGGGGCCTCCTTGTGGAGCTTGGGCCCGTGAGCGGTCAGCCGCCTCAGGGAGTCACCCAGCGACTCCCCCAGTTCGCCCGCCGCACAGACCAGAGTGGCCGCGGTCCAGGGGACACCGGGATCGAGGCTGCTGATGAGGAGGGCGATACGGTCGCGAGGGGAGAGGTCCAGCCAGTGGCGGAGGGGTTCGAGGTCGTCGGGGACGCTCATACCGAGCGCTTCCAGCCGCCGCAGACGGGCCACGAAGGCGTCCCACGGTTCGTAGTCCAGGTCCGCGCCGAGACCGGGCATCTTGCCCCCGGGGGCATAGCACAGAGCCAGGGCGTCTATGGGGATCGACTGGGTGGGCAGCGGTCTGCTGAAGTGCCCGTCGATCGTGAGCAGTTTCAGATCGCTCTCCTCCAGCGGGCGGGATTCGGCCGACCGCGGGCTCAGATCGGGCAGCCGCATTCCGGCCTGGACGGCGAGATCCCCGACGGACTCCAGGAGGGCGTCCACTGTGATCTCGCGGTGCGCCGCCTCTGCCAGCAGGGCCTGGAGGGTAGGGGCGCGCCGGTCTTCGGACGGGTCCCAGAACTGTCTGAACATGTCCCACTGGTCCGAGCTGGGGGCGGCCGACAGCAACTGGTCCTCCGAGGGGAGCCGATAGCCGAGGAACTCCCAGGGGCGAAGCTGTGCCAGCACCTCGGCGCTGGTGAGCCCGAGCCTCTCCGCCAGCCGGGCGATGTGGACCGGCAGGACGTGTATCGGCAGGCCGCTGGTGCTGTAAGAGCGCTCGGTCCTCGTCCAGCCGGCCAGCAACTCGGCTTCCCTGGCGGTCGCGACATGGGCGGTGATGTCGGCGGCCGGGACGTCGGGCGCGGTCAGGCCGAGCGACGCGTACTGGAGGCAGCGTTCCAACAGATGGCCGATGCTCAGGCCGGTGCGGGCCGATATGGAGAACAACGCCCCCGCAGCGGGCTGCCACTGTGCCCGGCCGGGCACCGACCAGTCGCGCATCCAGGTGAGCAGGTCCAGGTCGACGGACTCGGGAACGAAGTCCAGGGTGTGCGTGTCGTCCGCCGCGACTGCGGGGATCCGCAGACGGGGGCCGAGGATCGCGAAACGACGCAGGTCACGCACGGCCTCGGCGATGGTCCGGCCGTAGAGGCGGGTGTAGTCGGCCAGTTCCCTGATTTCGCTGCTCGCGTTGTCGAGGAGCTTGTTGTCGCCCGGTCGAGGAACGGGGTGTCCGCTGACGTCCTCGGGGAGCACGACCGTGTCGCCCACGTCGTCGTCGTCGACCCGGATGCCCTGGTCGCGCAGGACGGCCAGGCGCCACGACTCGGTGAGTTCGGTGACGCCAGGGTGCGAGGTTCCGGGCTCCGGCGGAAGGAGATTGCCGTCGTCCGGGAACCAGCCGACGGAGTCGAGATCGACGTCCGGCTGATGATGGATGGAGATCCGCCGCACCGGCAGTGTGAGCCCTGTTCCGGCCAGCTCGGCGGCCACGGTCCTGGCCACTGAGTCCTTGTCCTCCTCCAGGCTCCACAGCCACTGGAGGTCCAGTCCTTCCCACCCGGCCAGGTCGGCCACGGCCCGGCGTATTTCCTCGATGGCCCAGTCCCGGTCCCAGCTCAGCAGGCTGTTGCGGTTGACGCTGAGCTGCGGGGCCTGGGGACCGGTCAGATTGATGACGTACCCGAAGGGCTCCTGCGAGGTGACGATGCCGTCGGCGAGCACCATGCCCTTGTCGGGCACCCACCACACATGGCCCCGGGCGTCGAGCGGCGGGACGGATCCAGGCTCGTCCCGGGGCGCGGGGTGCCGCAGCTCTCCCGCCGGCCACACCACGGGTTCGCCGACCTCCTCGCGGAGCACCAACTCATGCTCGTTCAGCCGTACTTGGTGCCTCAGTACATCCAGCGCCGACACCAACTCCTCGTCGTCCCCCTCCGGCTCGCTCAGCATCAGCCGGACCAGAGTCCCCCCGTCCCGTATCGGATCGCCCCCGTCCTTGTCCTCGTACCGCCGGATCCGGAACAGACCGCTGCTGCTCGAGATGTCGACGATCAGGGCCTGTTGGGCGGTCGAACCCTCGGCGTCCACCTCGCGCGTCACCAGGGTGACCTCGTCGGCGATCATGAAGTAGCTGAGTACGCCGATGCCGAACCGGCTGTACGGGTAGAGCTGGAGTTCGGGGTCCTCCTCCAGCCAGCGGGCCTGTTCCTGGCGGAACGCGCGGGTCTGGGAGAAGCGGCGGCCGGCCCGGCTGAACGTCTGCTCCAACTGGGCCCGGCCCATGCCGACGCCGTTGTCGCGGCACTCGATGTAGGCGCGGCCCGGGCGGCCGTCCACAGACGGTTCACGGCCCTGGGTGATCCGGATCTCCGCGGTCCACTTGGAGGGGGCGCCACCCTTGCGCTTGAGGTACTCCCACCTGAGTTCGCGGTAGCGGCAGGCGTCGGCGGCGTTCTGGTACAACTCCCGTACGGCCAGGGACCGGTCGCCGTACAGCTGATGGCCCATCAGGAGTTCGCGGATCTCGTCCTGGGCCAGCGCGAAGCGCAACAGCGGGGCGGAGTAGACGCGTTCCTCCGACTGCGGGCGCCGCGCGGGCAGCAGATCGCGGGTGGTGACCCGGCCCGGCAGCCGGTCGGGGAAGTCGCCGCGCTGCTGTTCCCGGGCGGTGTGCAGGGCGCGCAGGACGGTGTCCGCGCGCAGCGCGAGGTCGGTGAGACCCTCATGGAGCGCCGGGTGCGGGCACAGCATCTTCAGGTGGAGGTCGTTGCCCTCGTTGGCCCACTCCAGCTGATCGTGCAGCGTGCGCACGACATCGGCCGGCCGGACCGGGTCCGCCACACCCATGTGATCGGGCAGGACGTCGGGGAACTGCCGGATGTCGGCGGCGAGAAGACCGGCGAGCCGGACCAGCCCCAGCACGCTCCACAGCCGTACCGGGCACCGCTCCTCGGCGGTCGTGAGGGCCGTGGGCGCGTCCGCCAGGTAGCGGTTGTACGAGGACAGGTCGACGGGGTCGTCGGCGAGGAACCGGATGCTCTTCGCCAACAGCCAGCGGACCTCGTCGAGTTGCTCCTGATGGTCCTGTCCCGGTCCGAGCAGGGCCCGGGCCAGCCGGCCGATCAGCTCCAGCCCGCCGGAGTCGGGCGTGTCGACGAGCTGCTCGGCCACCCAGCGATGGGCCAGCCACGCGGCCAGCGCCCGGTGGGCCTCGGTCTCGCCCCGCCGGCCGTGACCGCGGGCCTTGCGCAGCAGCTGAGGGTGGCTCTCGTGCACGTACTGAAGCTCGTTGCGCATCTTGGAGCGGTTCTCGTCATGGCGTACCGGATCGAGGTCGAACGGATCCGCCTCGGACAGCCTGCTGAGTTTGCGGGCCCACATGGCCTCCCGCAGGAAGGGCAGCGCCACCAGCAGACCGGTCTCCACCGGGGAACGGTCGGCGCCGCCGTGCAGCAGTTCCGGCATCACCCGGCGTACCGTCCGGGTCGGCAGCCCCGGGTCGTTCCACGGGTCGTCGAAGCGGCGCCGGTCCTTGAGGACGGAGACGGCGCATTCGCGCGCGAACTCGGCGATGCGCTCCCGCATCGGTGAGTCCGGGCCCTCCACACCCGGCCCGGAGATCCACAACGGGGCCTTCTCCACGTCCTCGCGCCAGCGCAGCGGGATCTCCGTGCCCTCGCACAGCTCGGGGAAGGCCGAGCCGGGCTCGTCCCCGGGTGCGAAGCTCACCTGGGGGTGCTGCGCACCGGCCCGGCGTGCGTAGTCGGTGGTGCGCTCCTTGGCCTGACGGAACACCGCCTCGAGGGTGCGCTGAGGGGCGTACGGGTCCAGGGCCTCGGCGAGCGCGCGGGTGAAGTAGCTTCCGGTGGCGTCGAAGTGGCAGCGCTCCCCGCGAGCGCAGCCGACCAGCAGCGCCAGCCGCTTCGACGGGGGACGGACGGTGGCGGCGCCGAAGCCCGCCGAGTCGTCGGCGGGCGCGCTGTCACGGCACGCGTCCACGACGTAGACGACCGACTCCGCCCTGCACCCGGCCAGGTAGGACGTCATGTCGACGGGCAGGAGCGAGTCGAGCTGGGCCTTCGACCAGTTCTGGCCCCGCTCGGGGGCGAGGGCGTCACCCGGAACCAGATAGTCGGTGCCGCCGACATGCACCCCGTGCCCCGTGAAGTACACGAGCAGCAGCTCGCACTCCTCCCGCGCCGCCCGTTCCAGCGCGGTCGTGATGTCGTTGCGCTCCACCTGCCCGCCGTCGCCCTGGCCGAGGGTGTGGACGGAGTATCCCGACGCGGCGAGCTGCGTACCCATCGCTCCGAGATCGCACGCCACCGGCTCCGCCAGGGGACCGAACCTCGACGCGGCACGCGGGGTGTCGCCCACCCCGATGAGAAGAGCGGATCGTCTGATCGTCACGCGGGGACGTTAGCGCGACTTCGGGCTGCCCAGTACCGGTTTACATGGATAAGTGAATGGCCGTCAGGGTGCCCCCGGTGTCACCAACCCCGTCTCGTACGCGCAGATCACCGCCTGCACCCGGTCCCTGAGCCCCAGTTTGCTCAGCACGTTGCTCACGTGCGTCTTGACGGTGTGTTCGCTCACGAACAGGGTCGTGGCGATCTCCGCGTTGGACAGGCCGCGCGCCAGGAGCCGCAGCGTCTCCTCCTCGCGGCCGGTGAGAACCTCCAGGCGCTGCGGAGTCGGCTCGGCGGCGGCCTGCTCGCGGCGGCTGCGGACGATGTCCGCGACCAGACGGCGCGTCACCGTGGGGGCCAGCAGCGAGTCGCCGGCCGCCACCACCCGTACCGCGTGGACCAGGTCGTCGCGGCGTACGTCCTTCAGGAGGAAGCCGCTGGCACCCGCGTACAGGGCCTCGTAGACGTACTCGTCCAGGTCGAAGGTGGTCAGCATGACGACCTTGCAGGTGGACTGCGCGCACACCCGGCGCGCCGCTTCCAGGCCGTCCATGCCGGGCATCCGGATGTCGAGCAGGACGACGTCGGGGGAGTGCCGGACGACCGCGGCGACGGCCTCGGCGCCGTCCCCGGCCTCCGCGACCACCTCGATGTCCTGCTGCGCCTCCAGGATCATGCTGAAGCCGCTGCGGACGAGTTCCTGGTCGTCGGCGACGACCACCCGGATGCTCATCGCGTCACCCCAGGGCCGTCTGCCGGTCCGCGGCGGTCGGCAGGTGGACGACGACACGGAAGCCGCTGCCCGGGCCGGGGCCCGCGGTCGCGCTGCCTCCGCAGGCGGCGGCCCGCTCCCGGATGCCGATCAGACCGTGGCCGCCTCCGCCCCCGCGCGCGTCCTGCTCCGGGCCCCGCCCGTCGTCCGTCACCGTCAGCTTCAACTCGTCCTCCCCCCAGTCGAGTTCAACCCGCGCGCTCGCAGCGTACGCGTGTTTCACGGTGTTGGTCAGGGCTTCCTGGACCACGCGGTAGGCGGCCACTTCCGTGTCCGGGTGGAGGGGGCGGGGGGTGCCTGTCGTGTGCAACTCGGCGCGCAGGCCCGTGGAGTCCCGTACCTGCTCGACCAGTGCGGTCAGGGAGGCGATGCCCGGTTGTGGGAGGTGGCGTCCGTTCCCGTTCCGGGTTCTCTTCTTCTCGTCCTCTTCCTCCTTCAACACCCCGAGGATGAGCCGCAGTTGCCGCATCGCGTCCCGGCCGGCCCCGGCGATCGCGTCGAAGGCTGCCTCCGCGCGTTCCGGATCACTGCGTACGACGACCGGTCCGGCCTCCGCCTGTACGACCATGAGGCTCACCGCGTGGGCGAGGATGTCGTGCATGTCGCGGGCGATCCTGGCCCGTTCCTGGGCCAGAGCGCGAGCGGTGTCGGCCGCTCTCTCCCGCTCCAGTCGGCGGGCGTGGTCCTCCACGGCGGTTGTGTAGGCGCGTTGTACGCGGGTCAGCACCCCGAGGCCGTACGCGCAGCCCAGGCTGGTCAGATGGAAGGCGTACTCGAAGGGAAGAGCGTTCTCCTTGTGCTGCATGACCAGGATGCCGCCGGTCACCCAGCCCGCGAGCATGGTGCGGCGCTGCCAGGGCGGGGCCTGGGAGGCCATGGTGAACAGGACCACGAGGCCGGCGTACTCCACGTCGGGCGGTGGCGCGTGGTAGACGGCCATCGCCGGGGTGGCCACCGAGACCGCGCAGGCGCACAGGAAGGGGGCTCGGCGCCGCCAGACCAGCGGGAGTGCCGTGGCGGCGGCCAGGAGCCAGCCCTGCCAGGTCAGTTGGTCGTCGCCCTCGTCGGGGAACATCCACTGGAGGGAGGCGGCGAAGAGGACCAGTGCGGCGAGGGCGGCGTCGACGGCGTAGGGGTTCGCTGTTCGTAGGCGGGCGAGGGCTGTTGAGGGCCAGGTGGGTGGGGGCATGTGCGGCTCCTTCGGGGCAAGGGGCCGTCCAAGTATCGCGAGGTGTGCGCGGGCTCGTCCTCGCCGGTACGGGGGATATCGCTTCGCGGGAAGCCTTGTGTTCTGTCTGCGGGGCGGTGGGGGCTTGTCGCGCAGTTCCTCGCGCCCCTCTAGGGCGCGCTGGACTTCCCCAAGACTCTCAGGTCCTGTCCGGGCGCCAGCCCAGTGCCCGCGAGATTCCCCGCGCCGCCAACCTCACTGCCGGTACCAACACCGGTACCTGGGCGTCTGCTTGGGGTACCACGATCGATACCGCCGCCACCACTCCGCCCGCCTGCCCGCGTACCGGTGCTGCCACCGACAGAGCGTCGTCCGTGATCTGGCGGCTGCTCACCGCTACGCCTGTGCGGCGGACTTCGGCCAGGGTGCGGCGGAGGCTGGCCGGGTCGGTGATCGTGTGGGGGGTGAAGGCGGTCAACGGGCGCTCGCGGTAGGCCTGTTGGAACTCCGGGTCGCTGTGTGCGAGCAGGACGAGGCCGACGCCCGTGGCGTGCAGTGGCCAGCGGGCACCGACGCGGATGTGCACGCCGACCGCCGAACGGCCCGACAGCCACTCGATGTAGACGACCTCGCCGCCGTCCCGTACCGCCAACTGCACGTTCTCGTGCGTCGCTTCGTACAGGTCCTCCAGGTACGGCAGCGCGATCTGCCGCAGTGCCAGCCCGCGTGGGGCGAGTGCCGCGACCTCCCACAGGCGGAGGCCGACGTGGTAGACGCCGGCCTCGTCCCGCTCCAGGGCGCCCCAGTCGGTGAGGGCGCCCACAAGGCGGTGGGTGGTGGTGAGGGTCAGCCCGGCCCGCCGGCTGATGTCCGTGAGGGACAGCGCGGAGTGCTCGTGGTCGAAGGCGCTGAGCACGGACAGCAGCCGGTCGGGCGCGGAGCGGGTGGTCATGGGCGGGCAGCTCCCGGAGGCGTGGAGGTGTGGGTGCGGGCCACGTCGTACGGGCGGGGGTACTCCGCCGGGCGGTAGGTGACGTAACGCCCGTCTGTCGTTGGATCTGCTTGCTCCGCGCGGGAGTTGAGGGCTGCGGCCGACGTGTTCCAGCGGCCCGTGTCCAGGCGGTCCTCCAGGGCGTGTACGGCGGCTAGGGTCTCGCCGGTGGTGAACGTGCAGTGCCCGGGGCCGTCGACGTAGGCCTGGCTCAGCAGCGCGCCCGAGCCGCCCGCGGTCGCCGCCCGCCGGTAGGCGCTCTCCGCCTGTACGGGGATCAGCGCGTCGCCGGTGGTGTGGATGTTCAGCTGGGGATCGGCGAGGCGGCCGGTGAACGCGCTGGTGCGGCTCATCCATGCCGTCGCCTTGGCGTCCGCACTGATCCGGGGTGCCTTGTTCAGCGCCTTGAGGTCGTCGCGCAACGAGAGTCCCGCCTCCTTGTACAGCTCGGTCACCTCCTTGTATACCGAGGACCGGTGCAGCATCAGGGTGTAGTCGACGCCCGTGTTCCAGGAAGGGTTGCCGCCGGCCCGGGATTCCGCCTCCTGGCGCCAGCTGAACGCGGGGTTCAGGATCAGGCCGATGACCGCCGCGTACTGGTTGGCCTGCTGGGCGTTCCAGTCGGCGGGGCCGGGGACGGGCTGCGAGGCGTCGTTGTAGCCGGGGATGTTGTGCAGGGCGGCGGCGAGTGCGATCCGGGCCCGGCCCGCCGGCGTCCACTGCGCCTTGGCGACCTCCCAGGTGAGTGCGCGCGCGGCCGAGCCGGCCGCCGTCTGGTCGGCGAACCCGGTGAGCTGGATGCCCGAGTCCGGGGCGAGGAGCGTCCGCAGTGCGAAGACCGGGTCGAGGGTGCTGTTCCAGTTGGCGACCCCGCCCTGCACCAGACCGCAGATCGACAGCGAGCCGTCGAAGCGGTCGGCGTGCCTCTCGGCCAGGGCCGTCGTGACGAAGCCGCCGTACGACTGGCCCCAGGCGAGTGTTCGTTCGGCCTCGCCGAACCGCGCGGTGAACAGGTCCAGCGTGGCCAGCTGGTCCGGCACGGCGTCGGTGACAGCCCACCCGGTCGTCGCGTACGACGACCCGATGAGTGCGTACCCGGCGTCGAGCAGCTCCTGCTGTACGGCCGAACTCGGGGCGTCCTGGGCCGGGTTGGGGGAACCGGCGGGGCGGTAGCCGCGGCTGAACAGGAGCACCGTCCCGTTCCAGGCGGCTGGCTTCTCCAGCAAGTAGGCGGCACCGGAGGGCAGTTGGCCCTCCACGCGCTCGGTGGCGGTCGTCGTGGCGGCCTGGGCGGAGACCAGGGGTGTGGCGAGTAACGCCGCGGCGAGGAGGACGAGTACACGGGAGTTCACGGGCGGATCCCTTCGGGAGTGGGGGTTTCCTGGGGGAGGGCGGGGGAGCCGAGCGTGTCGGTGTTCGTCTCGCGCATCCGCCAGACGCTGACCGCGGTGATCACCGCGCCCCCGCACAGCAGCAGTGAGACGGGCGTACTGCCGCCGCCGTTCGAGGCGAGCAGGCTGCTCGCGATCAGCGGCGAGAACCCGGCGCCGACCAGCGTCGCCGCCTGATAACCGAGCGAGGCACCGGTGTAGCGGACCTCGGTGCCGAACATCTCGGAGAACAGGGCGCCCAGCGGCCCGTACATCGTGGACTGGGCGATGCCGTGGCCGAGGACGAGCGCGAGGATCAGCAGTCCGGGTGAGCCGGAGTCGACCAGTGCGAGGACGGGGAAGGCGAGTGCGGCCGAGGCGAGGGCGCCGGCGAGGACCACCGGGCGGCGGCCGACGCGGTCGGTGAGCGCGGCGGCGGTGGGCAGGACGACCAGCGCCACGCAGGAGGCGATGGTCACGGCGGTGAGGACCTGTGACCGGCTGTAACCGTTGCCGGTGGCGTAGGAGATCATGAAGCCGGTCAGCAGTGACTGGGCGGTGAAGGCACCGATGCCGACGCAGCAGGCGAGCAGCACGGGCTTCGGGCGGCGCAGCACCTCGAAGATCGGTGGCTTGGCCGCCGGCTCCCGCCTGCCCTCGGCGAACAGCGGGCTCTCCGCGACCCGCAGCCGCACGAACAGGCCGACGCCGAGCAGGACGAAGCTGAGCAGGAACGGTACGCGCCAGCCCCAGGAGCGGAACTGGTCGTCGGGGAGCGTGGCGACGAGGGTGACCACTCCGGCGGAGAGCACGGAGCCGAGCGGGGCGCCGAGCTGGGTGGAACTGGACCACAGGCCCCGCCGGGAACCCTGGGTGTGTTCGGCGTGCTCGACGACCATCAGGGTCGCGCCGCCCCACTCGCCGCCGATCGCGAGGCCCTGGACGACGCGGAGGGCGACCAGCAGGACCGGGGCCCAGACGCCGATCGCGTCGTACGTCGGCAGCAGTCCGATGAGGAAGCTGCCACAGCCCATCAGGGTCATCGTCAGCAGCATCATCGACTTGCGGCCGAGCCGGTCGCCGAAGTGGCCGAAGACGATGCCGCCGAGCGGCCGGGCGACATAGCCCGCGGCGAACGTGCCGAACGCGGCGATGGTGCCGACGGCGGGGTCGGCCTGCGGGAAGAACAGCTCGCCGAAGACGAGCGCGGCGACCGTGCCGTACACGAGGAAGTCGTAGAACTCGACGGTCGTGCCGAGCAGTCCGGAGAGTGCGACGCGGCGCAACTCCCTTGTGTCCGGCGGAGGTTGGGGGGTGGAGCCGGGGGACGAGCGGGATGGCTGCACGGGAAGCTCCCTGATGCCGATGCCGTGGGGGACGTCACCGGTGGGGAGACCGTACCGGTGCTCCGGTGAAGTTAGGCATCACGAAGACGGCAGTCAATAACTTGCACAACATCAGTTGACTCGCCTCAGCCCAGCCCGTCCTCCGCGATCCGCTGGAGCAGGGTGTGCAGGGACGCCCGTTCGGCCTGGTCGAGCGGGCCCAGCAGGTCGTTGGTCACGCGCTGGCCGGCCTCGTCGGTGTCCCGGAGGAAGGCGCGGCCGTCCTCGGTCAGGACGACGATGCGGCTGCGGCGGTCGTCGGGGGAGGGGCGGCGTTCGGCGAAGCCCTGCTTCTCCAGGTCGTCGACCAGGCCGACGATCGCGCTCGGGTCGTAGCCGAGCCGCGCGCTCAGCTCGCGCTGGAGCGCGCCCTCGGAACCGGCGAGGAAGCGCAGCACCGCGTAGTGGCGCAGCCGCAGCCCCGACTCCTGGAGGAACGTGTTGAACAACTGCCCCGAGCGCAGCCCCAGGCGGTACAGCAGATAGCCCGTGTCGGCGTGCAGCCCGCGCATCCACGGCTCGTCCGCGTCGATCGGGTTCGGGTCTGTGACGTCCTGGCGTGTGATGGCGGGCTCCCTGGGTCGGTCTGTCCTGCAGATTCCAGCATGACGTACCCGTATGTCATCAACAACTATTGACGTTGACAATTATTGCTCCTAACTTCGATCTCGAAGCCGCACCCCCTGTGAAGCCGCACCCCATGTGAAGGGACCACCTCGTGCCCAGCATCGATCTGACCGGCAAGGTCGCCGTCGTCACCGGCAGTGGCCGTGGCCTCGGCCTTGCCTACGCGCACGCTCTCGCCGCCGCCGGCGCCTCCGTGGTCGTCAACGACATCGACGAGACCGTGGCCGAGCAGGCCGTGAAGTCCATCACCGCGGCCGGCGGCACCGCCGTCGCCGAGGTGGTCCCGGTCGGTACGACCGAGGCCGCCGAGCGGCTCGTGAACCGCGCGGTCGAGGAGTTCGGGCGCCTCGACATCCTGGTCACCAACGCGGGCATCCTGCGTGACAAGGTGCTGTGGAAGATGACCGACGACGACTTCGACGCGGTGATCACCACCCACCTCAAGGGCACCTTCACCTGCGCCCGCGCCGCCGCCGTACGCATGCGCGAGCAGGGCGAGGGCGGCACGCTGATCCTGGTCGGCTCCCCGGCCGGCCAGCGCGGCAACTTCGGCCAGACGAACTACGCCGCCGCCAAGGCGGGCATCGCCGCCTTCGCCCGTACCTGGTCGATGGAGCTGGGCCGGGCGAACATCACCGTCAATGCGATCGTGCCGGTGGCCGCCACCGCCATGACCGAGACGATCCCCGCCTTCGCCCCCTACATCGAGGCGCTGAAGAACGGCGAGCCGTTCCCGGCCTTCCTCCGCAAGGGCGAGGGCTTCGGCACCCCCGAGGACTGCGCCGCCCTCGTCCCCTTCCTCGCCTCCGAGGCCGCCAGGGGCATCACCGGCCAGGCCATCGGCATCGGCGGCGACAAGGTGGCACTCTGGTCGCATCCGCAGGAGATCAGGGCCGCGTACGCCGACGGCGGCTGGACCCCGGAGGCCCTGGCCGACGCCTGGCCCACCTCGGTCGGCGCCGAACTCCAGTCGGTGGGCATCCCCGCCCCCAAGTTCCCGGAGGCGTAACCATGGCGAACCTCAACGTCGAGGAACTCGTCGCGATCGACGTCCACACCCACGCCGAGATCTCCTCCAAGGGCACCTCGTCCCTGGACGACGACCTCCACGACGCCTCGTCGGCCTACTTCAAGGTCGAGGGCAAGCGGAAGCCGACCCTGGAGGAGACCGCCGCGTACTACCGCGAGCGGAAGATGGCCGCCGTCATCTTCACCGTCGACGCCGAGTCCGCGACCGGCACCGAGCCCGTCCCGAACGAGGAGGTCGCGGAGGCCGCCGCGGCCAACCCGGACGTGCTGATCCCCTTCGCCTCCATCGACCCCTTCCGGGGCCGGGCGGGCGTCAAGCAGGCCCGGCGGCTGGTCGAGGAGTACGGGGTCAGGGGCTTCAAGTTCCACCCCAGCATCCAGGGCTTCTTCCCCAACGACCGCTCGGTCGCGTACGAGCTGTACGAGGTGATCGAGGAGACCGGCACGATCGCCCTCTTCCACACCGGCCAGACGGGCATCGGCGCCGGGGTGCCCGGCGGCGGCGGGATCAGACTCAAGTACTCGAACCCGCTGCACGTGGACGACGTATCCGCGGACTTCCCGGAGATGAAGATCATCCTGGCGCATCCGTCGTTCCCCTGGCAGGACGAGGCGCTCGCCGTCGCCACGCACAAGCCCGGCGTGCACATCGACCTCTCCGGCTGGTCGCCGAAGTACTTCCCGCCGCAGCTGGTGCAGTACGCCAACACGCTGCTCAAGGACAAGGTCCTCTTCGGCTCGGACTACCCGGTGCTCACCCCGGACCGCTGGCTCGCCGACTTCGAGAAGCTGCCGATCAAGGACGAGGTCAGGCCGAAGATCCTCAAGGAGAACGCGGCCCGGCTGCTCGGACTGACGAAGCCCTGACCCCGTAACCCGCACGCCGTATCTCGTCACCCGTTACTCGCAGAGGGGCGCAACGATGCGCAACGAGGGACTGGGGTCTTGGCCCGCCCGCCGGGCCCGCAAGACCCCCCAACGCACCGCCCTGATCCACGGCGACACCACGATCAGCTACGCACAGCTGTACGAGCGCACCACCCGCCTCGCACACGCCCTGCGCGACCGGGGTGTGCGCCGAGGTGACCGGATCGCCTATCTCGGCCCGAACCACCCCTCCTACCTGGAGACACTGTTCGCGGCGGGCACGCTCGGCGCGGTCTTCGTACCGCTCAACACCCGCCTGGCCGGCCCGGAGATCGCCTACCAGCTCGCCGATTCCGGCGCCAAGGCCCTTGTCTACGGCCCCTCGCACGCCGGTCTCGTCGCCGGACTGCCGGGCAACTCGGACGTGCGTACGTATGTCGAGGTCGGCGCCGAGTACGAGGCCGCGCTCGCCGGTGCCTCCGTCGAGCCGATCGACGCGCCCGTCACCGCCGACGACACCTGCATCATCATGTACACCTCGGGCACGACGGGCCGGCCCAAGGGCGCCATGCTCACGCACGGCAACCTGACCTGGAACGCCGTCAACGTCCTCGTCGACCAGGACGTCATCACCGACGAACGCGCCCTGGTCTCCGCCCCGTTGTTCCACACGGCCGGGCTGAACATGCTCACCCTGCCCGTGCTGCTCAAGGGCGGGCTGTGCGTCCTGGTCGAGTCCTTCGTCCCCGAGGACACCTTCGACCTGATCGAACGGCACCGGATCACCTTCATGTTCGGGGTGCCGACCATGTTCGACCACCTCGCCAGACATCCGCGCTGGGCCGACGCCGACCTGTCCTCGCTGCGCATGCTCTCCTGCGGCGGCTCGCCGGTGCCGACCCCGCTCATCGCCAGGTTCCAGGAGCGCGGGCTCACCTTCCTCCAGGGCTACGGCATGACCGAGGCCTCGCCCGGGACCCTGTTCCTGGACGCCGAGCACGCGATCAGCAAGGCCGGCTCGGCGGGCGTACCGCACTTCTTCAGCGATGTGCGGGTGGTACGGCCGGACCTGGCCCTCGCGGAGGTCGGCGAGACCGGCGAGATCGTGGTCCGGGGGCCGCACGTCATGCCGGGCTACTGGGGGCTGCCGGAGGAGACGGCCGCCTCCTTCACGGACGGCTGGTTCCGCAGCGGGGACGCCGCCCGGATCGACGAGGACGGGTACGTCTTCATCGTCGACCGCATCAAGGACATGATCATCTCGGGCGGGGAGAACATCTACCCCGCCGAGATCGAGGACCTGCTCCTGGCCCACCCCGACATCGTCGAGTGCGCGGTCATCGGCGTCGCCGACGAGAAGTGGGGTGAGGTGCCGCGCGCGGTGGTCGTGCTCCGCGAGGGCGCGGTCCTGGACGCGGACGAGGTGCTGGCCTCGCTGTCCGGGCGGCTCGCCAAGTACAAGATCCCGAAGTCGGTCGTCCTCGCGGACGAACTCCCGCGCACCGCCTCCGGAAAGCTCCTCAAGTCCCGGGTGCGGAAGGCCTTCGGCGCGGGTTCGTAGACGGTCCTGGCGGCCCTGCAAGGGGCGCGGGGAACTGCGCGACCAGCCCCCACTGACCCGCAGGCTAAACACGGCGCTTCCACCGCAGCATCAACTCCCATTTAAGGAACGCGACATGAGCATCACCGTCAACGGCATCGACGAACTCAAGAAGCTCGCAGGCAGCGACCTCGGCACCAGTGAGTGGATCGAGGTCACGCAGGAGCGCATCAACACCTTCGCCGACGCCACCGGCGACCACCAGTGGATCCACGTGGACCCGGAGAAGGCCGCCGAGGGCCCCTTCGGCGCCCCGATCGCCCACGGTTATCTGACCCTCTCCCTCTTCATCCCGCTCTTCACCGAGCTGCTGGACGTCCAGGGCGTGACGACGAAGGTCAACTACGGCCTCAACAAGGTGCGTTTCCCCTCGCCGGTGAAGGTCGGCTCGAAGATCCGTCTGGTCGGCAGGCTGGCCGACGTCGAGGACGTGGCGGGCGGGGTGCAGATAACCGTCGACGGCACGATCGAGATCGAGGGCGCCCCGAAGCCGGCGGCGGTGCTGCAGAGCCTGTCCCGGTTCTACGCCTGATCCGAGTCCCCGTCCCCGTCCCCGTTCTCACCCTCGCCCTCGCCCTTGCGTACGGGCACCAGGTCGAGAAGGCGTTCCGAGGCGTCCTGGGCGAGCGGTGTGAGCCGTTCGTACACCGTCCGGAACGTCTTCTCGGCCGGTTCCGCCGGCCAGCCGTCCGGGAGGTGCTTCACCGGGAGGCGGGGATCGCGGCGGACGATCCCGAGCCACTCGGCCTGGAGGACGAGACGCAGGGAGAGGGCGTCGTCCGCCGCCGGCAGCTCGGTCTCCCAGGGCTGCCACCGCCGTACGAACACCTCGTACCGCGCGGCCAGTTCGGACAGTTCCCAGGTCTCCTCGATCATCGCGCCGATGTCCATGCCCGAGTCGGCGTGCGCCCGGAACACCTTCACGTGGGCGGACAGGCCGAGTTCGGCCACCAGGGCGGCGACGTCGACCTCGCCCGGCGCGATCCACAGGCCGTTGAACAGTGGGCCGAAGCCGCTCCACGTCAACTGCGAGCGCAGATCGTGGCGTTGACGCTGCCAGGACTCCGGGAGGGAGAAGCCGAGCAGCGTCCAGGTGCCGTCCCACTGCCGGTTGACCGCACCGGTGTGCCAGATGCGCCGCTCGCCGTCGCCCAGCACGTCCGCCGAACGCCCGGTCAGCCCGAAGTACATCCGGCGCCCCTCGCGCTGGCGGCGCAGCAGACCCCGGCTCACCATCCGGGTCAGCGTCGAGCGGGTCGCCTGCTCGCCGACGCCCGCCCGGGCGAAGACGTCGATGACGCTGCCCGAGTACACGCAGACGTCACGCCCGAGCACCTGATCGCCCAGGAACGTCAGCATCAGGGACTGCGGCCGCAGCGACTCTTCGGTGGTCACGCGGCCAACGGTACGCCCCGGCGATCAGTACGTCAGCCCGTGACCTGCTGGTACGAGTAGACGGTGGTCGCCAGCACGCAGATGCCGGGCGGGATCACCTCGGCGCGCAGGGTGCCGCTGTTCACGTCGTAGTCGACGCCCTCCGCCTCGTACGCCGTCCCCGTGCAACTGCTGCGCTGGGGGAGGGCGAACAGGCTCGTGACGTGGCCCGTGACCGGCTTGCCGTCCACCGCGCGCTCCAGGTCGACCTGGAGCAGTGGGCGGATCTCCGGGAACAGGGTGCCCGAGTCGTCGTCCGAGGCGCAGATCAGCCGGGTCGCGGTGACGAAGTCGCAGCCCTGGATGTCCCGCACGGTCTTGTCCAGGGTGATCTGCCCGGCCTCCGCCAGCGCGCCGCCCGTGGCGGGGGTGGACGCGTTGAGGAGCGGGGCCGGGAACACCTGGAGGCGGCCCTGGTCGCCCCACTCGCCCGAGACCAGCCACTGGCCGTCGGGCGAGACGCTGGCGAAGGAGTTGTTCAGCTTCTCGCCCGAGTTCAGTGCGTGCACGTACTCGTATCTCTGCCCGGCCGGGGTGGTGACCGCGAACATCTTGGACGTGGCCGTGTCCGAGCCCTGGTAGGCGTCGAACACGTACCCGTATCCGATGTCCGGGTCACCGATGTGGCCCCAGCCGGCGATACGCAGATCCAGCGGGATGGAGGTGAGGCCGCGGTACAGGAGCGTGCCGTCCGCACGGGACGCCAGCCCCTGACCGCTGCCCAGGGTGTCGACCTGGGCCGACCCCGTCTCCGTCCACTGCGCGTCGGCGGCGGACGCCATGCCACCGCCGCCGAGCGCGAACGCCCCCGAGAGACCTAATAACGCTGCCAGGGACAGGAGTTGACGCTTCATCAGATCAGCCGCCTACGACGTCGACGAACACCGGGTTGGAATAGAACCACGTATCGGCCCACGGGTCACCGTTTCCGGGCTCGTGCGGGATCGGGCCGTGCGGGTCGACCGAGGCACCGAGGTAACCGGCGCCGTGCCGGTTGCCGTCGCTGCCCCGCAGCCGGACGTAGAACGACTCGTCGCCGGCGGTCAGCGGCACGCGCAGGGTGTACGTCCCCTTGCGCCCCGACACGTCCTTCGACTTGACGACCTTCGTGTCCGGCGCCTGCCAGGCGTCCCGGTCGGCGGCCGGGCCGCGCACCGCGCCCCGGATCACGTCCACGTGCGCCAACTCGGGGAGGATTCCCTGGGGGTTGAGACGGGAGGCGGAGGTCACCGTGATGTTCAGCGTGAGCTTCTCGCCCCTGCGGACCCGGAGCCGGCCGCCCAGCGTGACACCTCGGCCGAACTCGCAGTCCCGGGTCAGCCGTACGTCGAGCCCGTCCAGCAGGTGGCCGTGGTCGAGCCAGACCCGGCCCGCGCGCATACCGGCCATCACCGCGCGGTAGCCGTAGCCCGTGACGCCCACGTGGGTGCGGCTGAACTGGCCGGGCCAGAAGTCGCTGCCGGGCTGCGGGGTGTCGGTGTTCACCGGGTCGGGCAGCTTGCCGGTGTTGTCGAAGTTCTGCCCGGCCGGCCAGTCGCCGTTCTTCCAGGTGTCGAAGACGATCCGGTGCGCGTCGGAGTTCGTGGTGATCGAGAACAGGCTGCCTTCGGCCAGCATCGAGTCCCACAGCCCGCCGACCGTCGCGGTCGCCCAGTCGAAACCGCCGTACGTCAGATACCCGTCCGCCGGATAGCCCTGCCAGGACTGCGCCGTCGGCTTGTTCTCGTACTCGCCACGGATCGAGGTCGTCCCGCGCCAGCCGGGGATGGCCGCACCCTGGGCGCCGGGCGCGCCCTCCATGCCGATCACGATCTCGGGCGCCGCGTCCCGCCAGTTGCGCATCTCGTGCGGGGAGTCGATGCCCAGGCGCATCGGGTGGTTGGCGAGGACCAGCACGTCGTCGACGTATCCGGTACGGCGCTGCTCGGCCAGCCACTTGATCGCCTTGACGGCGTGCGCCTCGTTGCGGGCGGTGTCGGCGGCGCCCGCCGAGCCCTCGGTGTAGCCGAGGAGCTTGCCGTCGTAGGCGCTCTCGAACTTCGTGAGCAGGTCGACCTCGTGCTTGCCGGGCGGGGAGAAGACCGTGCAGTGCTCGGCGCCCGGGATGTACCACTCCAGGCCCTGGAAGATCAGCTGACGCGGGTTCTCCTCCCGCGCCTTGAGGATCTCGGCGTGCTCCAGCGGCGCCCCGAACTCGGCGTGCCCGAAGTTGGAGTGCTCGGTGAACACCATCCAGTCGAGGCCGAACTTCTCACCGGCGGCGGCCAGTTGGGAGAACGTGTACTTGGCGTCGTGGCTGTACACGGAGTGGATGTGATGGTCGCCGACGAGATAGGCGAGGCGCGGATCGCTGCCGCCGAGCCGGCGCGGGCCGGAGGAGGCGGCGGCGGGCGTCGCCAGTGAACCGGCGGCGAAGGCGGCGCCGAACAGGCCCGCCCGGTGCAGGAGTTGACGCCGGGAGACGCCCTGGGCGTCAAGACCGGCGGGGGAGACGGCGGGGTCGGCCCAGGCAGGCAGCTGCTGCTCTGTCATGGTCTGTGGGTCCCTTGGGATCTGGTGGGATCTGGAGAGGCGTGGAGTCCAGGAGGCTTGGCGGAGCCCGACGGGGTGGGTCGGTGATTCAGTGATGCAGTGGCTCAGTGGTTCATGAACGAGCTGACGGGCAGGGCTCGTTCGACGATCCGTACGTCACCGAGGCGGGCGTGCAGGATCTGGTCGATCTTCCCCGCGTACTCGTAGCCGCCGAGCAGCCAGGGGAGCCCGACCGAGGTGATGCCGATGGAGGTCGCCGTCGGGTTGCGGACGACCGGGCAGCCCTGGACGTACAGCGTGGTGTGCCTGCCGTCGTTGACGACCGCGAGGTGCCACCAGGTCTCCAGCGGGGTCTCCTGGCCCCAGTTGGTGGCGATGCCCTGCTGGTTGAGGGGCCGCATGGCCCACTGCGGCTCGCGGTCGTTGGAGAGGGAGAGGGTGGCCAGGGGCTCGTCCGGGTCGTCGCCCGTCTTGCCCGCGGCGCCGCCCGTGCCCGTACGGCTGACCACTCCGGCCCAGGCGTGGTGCGAGGGGTCCCAGTCGGCGGGCAGCCGGTAGAACGCCTCGATGGTGTAACCGGCCTTGAACGTCGCCGAGTTGAGGGGCGCGCCGTCGACCGTCCGCAGATAGGCGCCCTTCAGCGGCGACTTGAAGCCGTTGAAATCCAGGCTGCCGTGGCCGGGCTGGTCCGGGTGGTGGTCGCTGGACCAGTTCAGGGTGGCGCCCCCGACCGTCACCAGGGCGAGGTCGTTGCCGCGGCCGGACCGGTCGCGGACCGTGCCGGTGAGGGCGGCCCCGTCGGTCTGTCCGTCGAAGCGCCAGTAGGCCACCGTGCCCGGGATGACGATCTTCGACGCCGGGCGGGCCGGACGCGCGGGCACCGGGGCGAACCCGGCGAAGCGCTCCGCGAAGTCGATGTCGACGGAGAACCGGTCGGCGTCGCCGCTGAGTTCGATCTCCTGCCGCTCCAGCTCGTTGAGCCCCTTCGCGGCCCGGCCCAGGATCCACGGGGAGACCGTCTCCACGTCGATCGTGTTCCGGTCGAGGTCGAAACGGTAGAGGCGGATCATCGCGGCGCCGCCGAAGTACCGGTTCTGATAGTTCGTCAGATGCAGTTCGACGTCATGTCCCGCCGCGTTCTTGCGCGTTGCCCGTCCGGCGGGCCAGTAGTGCCCGTTGAGGGTGAGGAAGATCTGGTCGTGGTCGGCGACCAGCTTGTCCCACAGCTCCTGCCCGTAGTCCGACAGGGAGTCGTCCTCGACGACCAGTTCATGCGTCGTGAGGATGACGGGCAGGGCCGGGTGCTTCGCCAGGACGTCCTTCGCCCACGCGTAGCCCTGGTCCGACAGCCGCCAGTCCAGCGCGAGGACCAGCCACTCCCGCCCGGCCGCCCGGAACACGTGGAAGGTGTTGTAGCCGTCGGCCGAGGCCCCGCCGAAGGTCTTCTTCCCGTTGAACCGCTCAGGCCCGAACACGTCGAGGTACGGGCTGGCGCCCCGCTGGTCGGTGGTGGAGGACTTCACGTCGTGGTTGCCCGCGAGGACGCTGTAGCCGACGCCCCTCCGGTCGAGGAGCCGGAACGCCTCGCCGATCGCGGCGAACTCCGGCGCGGCGCCGTTCTGGGTGAGGTCGCCCAGGTGAGACAGGAACACGATGTTCTCGTCCCGCCCGTGCTCCAGCAGATACCGCAGCGACGCCTCGACGGGCGCCTTGTCGATGCTCGGTCCGTCGAAGAGGTACTGCGTGTCGGGCATCACGGCGAGCGTGAACCGACGGCTCTCCGTGTCGGGCCGCGACGACGAAGAGGACGCTTTCTCCGTCAGGGCCTCGGCGGCCGTCGGCAGGGCGACGGACGTGGTCGCCGCCGCCCCGATCAGCGCGGTCGCCCGCAGGAAAGTACGCCGGCCGGCGCCCGCCTGAGGCGCTTCCAGGGCAGGCTCGTGCCCGGACTCGTGCGAGGTGCACACAACTAACTCCGTAAGTGGTTCCGTGAGTCGAGGGGAGTGGTGTGGGGGGTCAGAGCGTGCGAAGAGTCCAGGCCCAGCGGTGGGTGCCCGGCTGTACGAGATAGGAGGGGAAGGTGTCGGGGCCGCACGACGCCGTGCCGAGCCCCCTGTGCGCCGCGTCGATGTGCACCACACAGCCGTGCCGTGGCTTCAGCTGGTCGTGGTGCGTGGCGGTGGCCAGATCCTCGGCGCGGAACCGGGTCACGGAGACCTGGCGCGGCCGGTCCAGCACGACCGAGAGACCGGTGGCGTCCGGCGCCGACAGCCTGAACTGTCGTACACCGTGCCGTCCGCCGCTCTCCTGCGGTCGCAGATAAGGGGTGAACAGGGAGTCCACGGGGGCCGAGTGATGCCCGACGGGCGCCCCGGCGGCGCGGTCCGGGTAGGACTCCCAGGGGCCCTGCCCGTACCACTCCAGCAGATCGAGGCCGGACACCGTCTCGAACACGGAACCGACCCGGGCCACATCGGCGTAGGCGTCCGGCAGTTCGACGGTCTCCTCGACGCGGATGCCGCCCTGGACCGGAGTGAACGCCTGCTCGTGGCGGATGACGCCCGCGTTCCCGGCGTACTCGGCGAGCACGGTCACGCGCCCGCCGTCGCGCCGTACGTCCACGGCCTTGCGTACGAGGGAGTCGAGGCCCCAGTCCTGCCAGCGGGCCGCCATGCCGCCCAGCTCGTCGTTGTCGGTCGGGGCCCGCCACAGGGACAGCGCGGGCGCGGAGACCAGCAGCGGGTGGACCAGGAGTCCGTCCGTGTCGACCTTGACGGGCGGTCCCGTCACCGCCGCCTCCGACACGTCCGGCGCGGCCCGCAGCAGCAGCTGGGGCACGCAGATCTCCGTACCGCGCGGCGCCCACGGCTCGTCTTCGGCCGTCGTCACCCGCAGGGTCAGCCAGGCCTCGCCGCCGTCCGCCGGCAGCTCGAAGGGCAGCGGCACGGTCGCCGTCTCGCCCGGGCGCAGATCCGGCAGTTCGGCGGGCGCGGTCAGCGTACGGCCGTCCGCGAGGGTCAGTTCCCAGGTGGCCGCGAGCCAGTCCAGGCCCCGGAAGCACTGGTGGTTGGCGACCACGAGCCCCTCGTGCCGGAACGCCTCCAGACGCACCGGAGCCGCGATCTCCCGGTGCTCGAACATGACGGGCTTGGGCGTGCGGTCGGGGAAGACGACACCGTCGGCGATGAACGCGCCGTCGTGGATCGTCTCGCCGAAGTCGCCGCCGTACGCCCAGCGCAGGCCGGGGGCGGCGACACCGTTGTCATAGAGCCCGGCGCCCGCGCGTCCGAGAGGTCTGCCGCTGTTCACGCACTGGAGAATGCCGTGGTCCCAGAACTCCCAGATGAACCCGCCCTGAAGTCCCGGCGTTGACTCGATGGCCGCCCAGTGGTCGGCGAGCGTGCCGTTGCTGTTGCCCATGGCGTGCGAGTACTCGCACTGGATGAGCGGCTTGGTCTGCTCACCGGACAGGGCGTGCGCGACGCAGTCCTCCAGCGGCGCGTACATCGGACAGGCGATGTCGGAGGCGACCGTCGCATCGGCCCAGCCCGTCTTCGCGGCGCCCTCGTACTGGAGCGGTCGGGTCGGGTCGTGGCGGCGAAGCCAGCCCGCCGCCGCGTCGTGGTTGGCGCCGTAGTCGGACTCGTTGCCGAGCGACCAGATGATGATCGACGGGTGGTTCTTGTCCCGCAGGACCATCCGCGAGACGCGGTCCACGAAGGCGCCCAGATAGCGCGGGTCGTCGGCGATCTCGTGCGCGTGGTCGTGCGACTCGATGTCCGCCTCGTCGACCACGTAGAAACCCAGCTCGTCCGCGAGGTCGTACAGCGTCGGGTCGTTCGGATAGTGCGCGGTGCGGATCGCGTTGAAGCCGAAGCGCTTCAGCAGCACGAGATCGGCGCGCATGTCGTCGTACGACACCGTCCGCCCGGTCAGCGGATGGAAGTCGTGCCGGTTGACGCCCCGGATGTAGATCCGCTCGCCGTTGACCAGCAGGTCCCGTCCGACGATCTCGACGTCCCGGAAACCGATCCGCCGGTACGAGGTGTCGGCGACCGTTCCGTCGGCGCGGTGCAGCCGGACGGTCAGGCCGTACAGCTCGGGCGTCTCGGCGGTCCAGGTGCGTACGTCGGGCACCTGGGCGCCCAGCCGGGGCTCGCCGAGGAAGGCGGAGACCCGGTCGTCCTCGGCGTTGAGGCGGTCGAAGTCGAGGTCCTGGACGAGGAGTTGACCGTCGATCTCGCCGGTGACGTACCAGCCCTCGGGCAGCGCGCCGCCCGCGTCCCGCACCCGGCTGTCCACCCGCAGCTCACCGGAGGCCGACGCCCGCACGGTGATGTCCGCGAGGTGCAGCGGGTCGGTCGCGTACAGCAGCACCGAGCGGGTGATGCCGCCGTGCCACCACTGGTCCTGGTCCTCGATGTGGGTGGCGTCGGACCACTTGACGACCGTCAGCCGTACGGTCGCCGAGCGGCCCGGCCAGACGACGTCGGAGAGGTCGAACTCGGCCGCCAGATGGGAGTCCTTGGAGATGCCGACCGGCCGCCCGTCCACGTGCACGAGCAGCACGCTCTCGGCGGCGCCGACCTGGAGCACGATCCGCCGGCCCGCCCACTCGGCCGGAACGTCGAACTCACGCTCGTACACGCCCGTCGGGTTGGCGACGGGCGACGTGGGCGGGAAGTCGCCCCACGGCATCTGGACGTTGGTGTACCAGGGCAGGTCGTCGGTGTCCTGGAGGGTCCAGGCGCCCGGCACCTGTGTCGAGGACCACTCCTCGGCCACCGGGCTGTCCGGCGTCGGGAGCAGCTGGAAACGCCAGTCGCCGTCCAGGGAGAGAGCCTGGGCGCGCCGGTCGACGGCGTTCATGGGCAGGCGCCCCCAGGAAGTCACCTCGGGTGACTCCCAGGGGCGCAGGGCCAGCAGCGGATCGCTTGTCATCCGCGGACCGCTCCCTTCGCGAGGTCGCCGATGATCTGCTTGGCACCGATGGCGAACACGATCAGCAGCGGGACGAGGGCGAGGAGCGCGCCGGTCATCACGATGCCGTAGTCGGTGGTGCCGTGGGTGCCGTTGAGCTGGGACAGCGCGACCTGGAGGGTCACGTTGTCGGGGTTGGTGAGGGAGATCAGGGGCCAGGCGAAGTCGTTCCACTGGCCCATGAAGGTGAAGATGCCGAGGAAGGCGAGCCCGGGGCGGACCACCGGCAGCGCCACATGCCAGTACTGGCGCAGGAAGTTCGCGCCGTCGAGCTTGGACGCGTCGAGCAGTTCGTCGTGGATGGCGGTCTTCATGTACTGGCGCATCCAGAAGATGCCGAAGGCGTTGGCGGCGGCCGGCACGATCAGCGCGGTCATCGAGCCGATCCAGCCGATCTTCGCCATGACGACGAACTGCGGGATGACCGACAGCTGCGCCGGGACCATGAAGATGACCATGAGCAGCCCGAACAGCAGCCCCTTGCCGGGGAACTCGAACTTGGCGAAGACGAACGCCGCGAGCGAGTCGAAGAGCAGGACCAGGAAGGTCACCGACGTCGCGACCAGCAGCGAGTTCCACATCGACCCGAAGAAGTCGATGGCGTCGAAGAGATTGCGGACGTTCTCCAGGAAGTGCGTGCCCGGCAGCAGCTTCGGCGGGTACGAGAAGATCTCCGACGAGCTGTGCGTCGACATGATCACGGCCCAGTAGAACGGGAAGGCCGAGATCAGCGTGCCGATGATCAGCGGTAGGTGCAGCGCGAGCCCTCTGCGGCGGGACCCCTTGATGGATGCCATTTTGCGGGCCCTTCCTAGTCGCCCCGGCGCTGCACGAGGCGCCAGTTGATGATCGAGAAGAGGACGACGACGAGGAAGATGCCCCACGCCACCGCGGCTCCGTACCCGAAGTCGTTGTTGTCGAAGGTCTGCTGGAAGAAGTAGAGGACCATCGTCTGGCCCGAGTGGCCCGGACCGCCCGCGAACGTCGAGTCGTTGGACGAGGTCTGGAGCAGGACCTGTGGTTCGGAGAAGCTCTGCAGGCCCGTGACCGTCGAGACGACGAGCACGAACAGCAGGGTGGGCCGCAGCAGCGGCAGCGTGATCTTGAAGAAGGTCTGGACGGGCCCGGCGCCGTCCATGCGTGCCGCCTCGTACAGCTCGCTCGGGACGGTCTGGAGCCCGGCGAGGAAGATGATCGCGTTGTAGCCGGTCCACTGCCAGGTCATCAGGGCCGCGATGGTGACCTTGATGCCCCACGGCGTGTTCAGCCAGGCGATCTGGTCGATCCCCACCGCGTTCAGGATGGCGTTCACCATGCCGAAGTTGGTGGAGAAGATCGAGCCGAAGACGATCGCGATGGCGACGACCGAGGTGACGTTCGGCAGGAAGTACGCGAACCGGTAGAGGTTCTTGAAGCGGACCGCCGAGTTGAGCATCACGGCCGTGATCATCGCGAGGAAGATCATCGGGAGGGTGGCCAGCGCCCAGATGATGATCGTGTTGCCGATCGAGTTCCAGAAGTCGCTGTCGCTCAGCAGGTACTGGTACTGCGAGAGCCCGGCCCACTCCATCGAGCCGAGGCCGTCCCAGCGGTGGAACGACAGATAGAGGGAGAAGCCGACCGGGAACAGGCCGAAGCCGAGGAAGATCAGATAGAAGGGCGAGATCGCGGCGTAGAGGTGCCAGTACTTGCGCCACCCCTTCTTCGGCCCGGTGGGTGAGGGCCGCTGCGCCACAGCGGGCGGGGACTGCTCGATGACCGCCATCAGTAGCTCACCCCCAGGTGCTTCGCGATGCGACGGCACTTGCTCATGGCGTCACTCCAGGCTTTCTCCGGGTCCTTGCCGAGGACGCCGACGTTCTTGATCTCGTCCTTGATGGGCGTTCCGAGCGCGATGTCGTACGGGCTGTTGTAGGCGACCACGATCTTCTGCGCGGCGGGCCCGAAGATGTCGGTGGTGACCTGGCCGCCGAAGAAGGGGTCCGCTTCCCGGAGTTGCTTGAGGTCGTAGGAGGCGGGCGTGGAGGGGAAGAGGCCCGCGTCGACGTAACCCTGGGCCTGGTTGGCCGCGTTGAGGATCCAGGTGATGATCTGGAAGGCCTTCTCCGGTTCCCGGCACGCCTTGGTGATCGACAGGAACGAGCCGCCGTTGTTCGCGGGCCGCACCGGCATGTCGGCGATCCGCCACCTGCCCTTGGTCTTCGGGACACCGTTCTTGATGTCGAAGCTGGCCCAGGAGGCGCCCAGTTGGCTGGGCAGCTTGCCGTCCTGCACGGCCGACAGTTGGTCCGGGGTGCCGTTCACCAGGTCCGAGACGATCCCGCGCTTCTTGGCCTCCACGGCCAGCGCCCAGGCGTCGCGCACATGCTGCTGGTCGCCGATGAAGTGACGGTCCTTGTCGACGTACCGCTTCGAGCCCTGCTGTACGACGTTCTCGAAGACGGAGTTGACGTCCGTGAGCAACTGGGTGCCCGGGATGCGCTTCTTGAGCTGCTCGCCCGCGGCGAAGAACGCCTCCCAGGTGCTCAGCTCCTTCGACACGTCGGCGGGCTCGTACGGCAGGCCCGCCTTGCGGAACACCTCGTACTGGTAGAAGTGCGCGACCGGCCCGCAGTCGATCGGGAAGCCGACCATCGTGCCGTCGTCGGCGATGCCCTGGTCCCACTTCCACGGCAGGTACTGGCTCTTGTACTTCTCCGCGCCCAGCGTCCGCAGATCGATGAACTGGTCCGCGTTCGGGAGGTAGGCCGCCATGTCCTCGCCCTTGAGCCCCGCGATGTCGGGGACATGGGCCTGACCGGTGATCGTGGTGATGAGCTTCGAGCGGTACTGGCCGCCGATCTGGATCGCCCGGAGGTCGACCGAGCTGTCGTAGCGGGCCTTGGCGTTCTTGACGACGGTGTCGCTCAGACCGCCGCTCCAGTACCACAGGACCATGTTGCGCCCGGTGGAGCCGGTCGGAACGGCGCAGCCGCTCGCCAGGCCGCCGAGCGCGGTGGCGGCCGTGCCGGCCAGGCCCGCGCGCAGTAGGCCTCTTCGTGAGAGCTGCACAGCTCCCACCGCCTTTCGGATCTGTTCGGTACGTGCGTAAGGGGGAAGAGTCAGTGGGGGGAATTACGGGGGGGGGAAGGCAGTGTGTGGGGGTCTCAGGATGTTGTGGGGGTCTCAGGGTGTGACGGGTGCGAACCGCACCGGCGGGCCCGGGTCGGCCGGCAGCCGGTCGGCCAGGAAGCCGTAGGCGCGCCGCAGTCCGGGGTCGTCGAGCGTGTGCCACCAGCGGTGGACGTGGTACCAGCCGGGCGCGGCCAGCGCGCCGCCGTGCTGCCGTACGGACAGGGAGGCGGCCAGTACGGCGAACTTCAGCCGTTCCTCCAGCGGCCAGCCGCCGAGCGAGGCCGCGACGAAACTGGCGCCGAACACGTCACCGGCGCCTGTCGAGTCCACGACGTCCACGGGCAGCGCCGGGACCTCCGCGTACTCGCCGGTCGTCTGGTCGACCGCGAGCGCGCCGTCCCCGCCACGGGTGACGACGGCCACCGGGACCAGCTCGCTGAGCGTGCCCAGCGCGGCGACCGCGGTGTCGGTGCGGGTGTACGCCATCGCCTCGGTCTCGTTGGGGAGGAAGGCGTGGCACAGGGCGAGCTGGTCGAGCAGGTCGGAGGACCACTGCTGGGTCGGGTCCCAGCCGACGTCCGCGTAGATCTGCGTACCGTTCGCCGCCGCCTTGGCCAGCCAGCGGTGGGGCTCGGCCTCGATGTGCACGAGCGCGGTGCGCGCCTCGGGCGGGTCGCCCAGCAGGGCGTCCTGGGAGTACGGCGGCGGCTGCCCGTGGGTGATCAGGGCGCGGTCGCCGTCGTAGGCGAGCGAGACGGTGACGGGGGTGTGCCAGTCGTCCGCGGTGCGCGAGAGCGAGAGGTCGACGCCCTCCTGGCCGGCGAGGACGGCACGGCAGTGGGCGCCGTAGGCGTCGTCGCCGAAGACCGTGGCCAGCGAGGTCTTCAGACCGAAGCGGGAGGCGGCCACCGCGAGGTTCGCGATCCCGCCGGGGCTGGTGCCCATCCCCGACGTCCAGATCTCCTCGCCGGGCGTCGGGGGCTTGCCCAGGCCGGTGAGGACGAGGTCGAAGAAGAGCAGCCCGGTCAGCAGCACATCGGGCCGTTCGTCGTCCACGCGCGCATCCTCTCGTCAAAACTCGTCAGTTTGATGAGTTTGATGACCGGAATCGTGCGCGCCTTCGGAAGATTTGGCAAGAGTCGAGCAGAACTGAGCATAGAAATGATTGAAGATGACTAGTACTGTTCAGCGCGTGCTGGCAGAACGACGACATCAACTCATCCTGCGGGCCCTGCGCTCGGGCGGCCCCGCGGCCGTGACCGATCTCTCCGAGCAACTGGGCGTGAGCCCCGCCACCATCCGGCGTGACCTGGTCAGACTGGAGGAGGAGGGCCTGCTCACCCGTGTCCACGGCGGCGCCGTGGTGGAGGAGGGCGACCAGCCCTTCGCCGAGGTCGCCGAGGTGCGCGTCGCCGAGAAGGACGCGATAGCGGCCAGGGCCGCCTCGCTCGTCGCGGACGGCCAGTCGGTGCTGCTCGACATCGGCACCACCGCCTACCGGCTGGCCCGCCAGCTGCACGGCCGCCGGCTCACCGTGATCACCAGCAACCTGGTGGTCTTCGAGGAGCTGGTCGACGACGAGGGCATCGAACTGGTGCTCCTCGGCGGCATGGTCCGGCGCGAGTACCGCTCCCTGGTCGGCTTCCTCACCGAGGACAACCTGCGCCAGCTGCACGCCGACTGGCTCTTCCTGGGCACCAGCGGCGTCCGCCCCGGCGGCCAGGTGATGGACACCACAGTCGTCGAGGTACCGGTCAAGCGCGCCATGATCAAGGCCGCCGACCGGGTCGTCCTCCTCGCCGACCGCGCCAAGTTCCCCGGGACGGGGATGGCGAAGGTCTGCGGCCCGGACGAACTGGACATGGTGGTGACGAACGCGCCGGTGGACCCGGCGACGCAGTCCTCTTTGCAGGAGGCCGGGGTGCAGGTCATCACGGCAGGAAAGGTGCAACCTTGAAGCTGACGATTCTGGGCGGTGGCGGATTCCGCGTGCCGCTCGTGTACGGGGCGCTCCTGGGCGACCACGCCGAGGGCCGGGTGACCCATGTCACCCTGCACGACCTGGACGCGGGCCGCCTCTCGGCGGTCACCCGCGTGCTGGCCGAGCAGGCGGCAGGGGTGCCCGACGCCCCCGAGGTGAGCGCCACGACCGACCTCGACGAGGCGCTCACCGGCGCCGACTTCGTCTTCTCCGCGATCCGCGTCGGCGGCCTGGAGGGCAGGGCGAACGACGAGAAGGTGGCCCTTGACCAGGGCGTCCTCGGCCAGGAGACGGTCGGCGCCGGTGGTATCGCCTACGGCCTGCGCACGGTCCCGGTGGCCGAGGACATCGCGCGGCGCGTGGCCCGGGTCGCCCCCGACGCCTGGGTCATCAACTTCACCAACCCGGCCGGACTGGTCACCGAGGCCATGTCCCGCCACCTCGGCGACCGCGTCATCGGCATCTGCGACTCCCCGGTGGGCCTCGGCCGCCGGATCGCCCGCGTGCTCGGTGCCAACCCCAGCGAGGCGTGGATCGACTACGTCGGCCTCAACCACCTCGGCTGGGTGCGCGGCCTGCGGATCAACGGCCGCGACGAACTCCCGCGCCTGCTCGCCGACCCCGACCTCCTCGGCTCCTTCGAGGAGGGCAAGCTCTTCGGCACCGACTGGCTCCAGTCCCTGGGCGCCGTCCCGAACGAGTACCTGCACTACTACTACTTCAACCGCGAGGCCGTACGCGCCTACAGCGAGGCCGAGAAGACCCGCGGCGCCTTCCTGCGCGACCAGCAGGCCGGCTTCTACGACGAGATGACACGGCCCGACGCCGCCGCCCTCACCGCCTGGGACCGCACCCGCGCCGAGCGCGAGGCGACCTACATGGCCGAGGCCCGGGAGACCGCGGGCGCAGGCGAACGCGACGCCGACGACCTGTCCGGGGGCTACGAGAAGGTCGCCCTCGCCCTGATGCGGGCCATCGCCCGCGACGAGCGCACCACCCTGATCCTCAACGTCCGCAACCGGAAGACGCTCTCGGTGCTCGACGCCGAGGCCGTCATCGAGGTGCCCTGCCTGGTCGACGCCAACGGCGCCCACCCCGTCACCGTCGACCCGCTGCCCGACCACGCCTCCGGCCTGGTCTGCTCGGTCAAGGCGGTCGAACGCGAGGTGCTCGCCGCCGCCGAGTCCGGCTCCCGTGCGACGGCGGTCAAGGCGTTCGCGCTGCACCCGCTCGTCGACTCTGTGAACGTGGCCCGCAGGCTGGTCGACGGATACACCGCGGTCCACCCTGGTCTGGCGTACCTTAAGTAAGCGCTTTCCCCACTCGTATCGGGTCTGCTCGTTTCAGATCTGCTCACATCTGGTCTGCTCGTATCTGGTCTGGAGACTTCTCATGCACGACGAACGCCGGCGGATCGAGGAGCGCGTCCAGCGCCTCCACGACCAGCGGATCAAGGCGGCGATCTACGCGGCCACGGTTCCCTTCGAGGTCGAGGCCTGGCAGGCGCCGGGCGAGCCGGTCTCCTTCGAGGAGGCGTCGGCCGCGACCTACGCGCCCTTCGCCATGGACACCCTCTGGGGCCCGCCCTGGGGCACGACCTGGTTCCGGATGCGCGGACAGGTGCCCGCCGAGTGGGCCGGGCGGCGCGTCGAGGCGGTCATCGACCTCGGCTTCATCGGCGACTGGCCGGGCAACCAGGCCGAGGCGCTGGTCCACCTCACCGACGGCACCCCGCTGAAGGCGGTCAACCCGCTCAACCAGTACGTGCCGATCGCCAACCCCGCCACGGGCGGCGAGGTGATCGACTACCTGGTCGAGGCGGCGTCGAACCCGGACATCCTGGCCGACAACTTCTCCAAGATCACCCCCATGGGTGACATCCTCACCGCCGGCGACAAGCCGATCTACACCTTCCAGCGCGCCGACCTCGCGATCCTGGACGAGGAGGTCTTCCACCTCGACCTCGACATCCAGGTGCTGCGCGAGCTGATGCTGGAGCTGGGCGAGCACGACCCGCGCCGGCACGAGATCACCCACGCCCTGGACCGCGCGCTCGACCTCCTCGACCTGGACGACGTGGCCGGTTCGGCGGCGGCGGTACGAGCGGCCCTGGCGCCGACGCTGGCCAAGCCGGCCAACGCCAGCGCCCACAAGATCTCGGGTGTCGGGCATGCGCACATCGACTCGGCGTGGCTGTGGCCGATCCGCGAGACGAAGCGCAAGACGTCCCGCACCTTCTCCAACGTGACCTCGCTGGCCGACGAGTACGAGGACTTCGTCTTCGCCTGCTCGCAGGCCCAGCAGTACGAGTGGGTGCGCGAGAACTACCCCAAGGTGTGGGCGCGCATCCAGGAGTCCGTCAAGAAGGGCCAGTGGGCGCCGGTCGGCGGCATGTGGGTCGAGGCCGACGGCAACCTGCCCGGCGGCGAGGCCATGGCCCGCCAGCTGATCCACGGCAAGCGGTTCTTCATCGAGCACTTCGGCGTCGAGACCAAGGGCGTGTGGCTGCCGGACTCCTTCGGCTACACCGCGGCCTACCCGCAGCTCGCCAAGCTGGCCGGCAACGACTGGTTCCTCACCCAGAAGATCTCCTGGAACCAGACCAACAAGTTCCCCCACCACACCTTCTGGTGGGAGGGCATCGACGGCACCCGTATCTTCACGCACTTCCCGCCGGTCGACACCTACAACGCCCGGTTCAGCGGCGAGGAGATGGCCCGCGCGACGCGCAACTACCAGGAGAAGGGCGTCGCGAACCGTTCGCTGGCCCCCTTCGGCTGGGGCGACGGCGGCGGCGGTCCCACCCGCGAGATCATGGAACGGGCGCGCAGGCTCGCCGACTTGGAGGGTTCCGCGACGGTCGAGGTCGAGCACCCCGACGAGTTCTTCGCCAAGGCCCGGGAGGAGTACCCCGACGCCCCGGTGTGGGTCGGCGAGCTGTACCTGGAGCTGCACCGCGCCACGTACACCTCCCAGGCGCGCACCAAGCAGGGCAACCGGCGCAGCGAACACAAGCTGCGCGAGGCCGAGTTGTGGGCGACGACGGCCGCACTGCACGCGCCGGGCTACGCGTACCCGTACGAGCACCTGGACCGCCTCTGGAAGACGGTCCTGCTGCACCAGTTCCACGACATCCTGCCGGGCTCGTCCATCGCCTGGGTGCACCGCGAGGCGGAGGCCGAATACGCCCGCGTGGCCGAGGAGTTGGAGGCGCTGACCGCCGAGGCGGTGGCCGCGCTCGGCGGCGGCGAGTCCCGTGCGTTCAACACGAGCCCGTACGACCGGGCCGAGGTGGTCCGCACCTCGACGGGCGTCCCCATGTACGTGGAGGTCCCGGCGAGCGGCAGCGCCCAGCTGGCCGTCGCGGAGCCCCCGCAGCCGGTGACGGTCACGGCCGGCCGGGTCCTCGACAACGGCCTGGTACGGGTGGAGGTGGCCGAGGACGGCACCCTGTCCTCGGTCCGCGACCTGAAGGCGAACCGCGAAGTCCTGGCCGACAAGGGCAACCTGCTCCGCCTGCACACCGACCTCCCGAACTACTGGGACGCCTGGGACATCGACAAGCACTACAAGAACCGCTACACGGACCTGCTCGACCCGACCTCCGTCACCGTGGTCGAGGAGGACTCGCTCCTCGGCGCCATCCGCGTGGAGCGCGCCTTCGGCCAGGGCTCGAAGATCGTCCAGACGATCACCGTGCGGGCCGGCAGCCCCCGGATCGACTTCGAGACGGAGATCGACTGGCACGAGGCCGAGAAGATCCTGAAGGCGGCCTTCCCGGTGGACATCCGGGCGGCGCACTCGTCGGCGGAGATCCAGTTCGGTCACGTCCAGCGGCCCACGCACACCAACACCACCTGGGAGTCGGCCCGCTTCGAGGTCTCCGGCCACCGCTGGGTGCACGTGGCCGAGCCCGGCTACGGCGTCGCGGTCCTCAACGACTCGACGTACGGCCACGACGTCTCCCGCACGGTCCGCGAGGACGGCGGTACGACGACCACGGTCCGCCTGTCGCTGGTGCGCGCCCCGCGTATCCCCGACCCCGGGGCCGACCAGGGCAAGCACCGCTTCACGTACTCGCTGCTGCCCGGCGCGAGCATCGAGGACGCGGTAGCCGAGGGCTACTCGCTCAACCTGCCGCTGCGCGTGGCGGACGCGGCGGGCGCCCCGGAGCCGGTCGTGTGGGTGGACGGTGACGGTGTGACGATCGAGGCGGTGAAGCTCGCGGATGACGCGTCCGGCGATGTTGTCGTGCGTCTCTACGAGTCGCGCGGTGGTCGTGCGGAGGGTGTGCTGTGCACGGGGTTCCCGCTGGCGGGGGCCCAGATCACCGACCTGCTGGAGCGGCCCCTCTCCGAGGCTGCGGTGGAGGGTGACACGGTGGCTGTGACGCTGCGGCCGTTCGAGGTGCAGACGTTCCGGTTGGCTGTCGGCTCCGCCGGTTAGGCGGTTCTTCGGCTGCGGGTCGGTGGGGGCTGGTCGCGCAGTTCCCCGCGCCCCTTAGGTGGGACGGGCGGGCCGTGTTGTTTGCGGCCCCGCCCGTCCCTGTTAACGCGGCCAGAGCCGCCCCTCTCAAGGCGGCCCCGCCCGTCCCTGTCAATGCGGCCCGGTCCGCCGCTCTCAATGCGACCCGACCCGTCACTTTTTCTTCAGCGGCTCAGCCGGTGAAACCGGCCGTGATCGACGTGAACTGCCAGGTGTTCTGGCTGATGCCCGAGCAGTTGCTGACCACTCCGCCGCCGGGGCATGGGCGGTCGCGGTTGACCGACCAGTAGGCGAGGCGGGCGATGTGGTGGGAGTTGGACCAGTCGCGGATCTGGGTCCAGGTCGTCGGGCTCGTCAGCTCCTGCTGGTCGGACAGGCCGTTCATGCCGGAGATGCCGATGTGGGCGTACGCCGTGGCGTCGTCCCAGCCGAACGTCGACCTCAGCTTCGTCTTCAGCCCTTCCGTCGCGTTCACGGTGTTGCCGTACATGTCGGCGCCGCCGCCGAAGTCGAACGGCATGATCGTGAACACGTCGATGTCGGCGCCGAGGGCGGAGGCGCGCTCGATCAGGCGGTTGCCCCAGTAGGTCGGGCCGGTGGTCGTCGTACCGAAGGTCAGGATCGTGCGCAGGCCCGGGTTGTTCGCCTTGACGATCTTCAGGGCGCCCAGGATGCGGTCCTGTACGACCTCGCTCTCGAACTCGTCCGTGTTCTCGATGTCGACGTCGATCGCCTTGAGCCCGTACGCGTCGATCACCTTCTGGTAGGCGCCCGCGAGTGCCTGCGGTGTCGAGCAGTTCGGGCCGAGCTTGTTGCCGCTCCAGCCGCCGATCGACGGGACGATGTCACCGCCCGCCGCGCGGATGGAGTTGATGACGGTCTGGTCGTTGCCGCCGGTCAGCGGGCGGGTGCCGTCCCAGGCGGGGTTGCAGCCGCCGGAGGACAGGATGAACGCCATCGTGAACCACTTGACGCCCGTCGCGCTCATCACCGAGGTCGCGCTCGGCGGGTCGCCCCAGCCGAGGTAGAGGTACGGCGCCGCCTGCTTGAAGCCGGTCCCGCCGCCGCTGCCCGCGTCCGTCGTGACGCTCACGGCGTTGGACGCCGCCGAGACGTTCCCCGCCGCGTCCCGCGCTTTCACCGTGAAGGAGTACGCGGTGCTCGCCGCGAGTCCGCTCACCGTGGCCGTCGTGCCGGAGACGCTCAGCACCTGGTTCGCGCCGCTGTAGATGTCGTACGCCGTGACGCCGACGTTGTCCGAGGCCGCGTTCCAGGCCAGGGAGACCGTCGAGGAGGTCTTGGCCGTGGAGCGCAGGGTGCTGGGCGCGGTCGGCGCCTGGGTGTCCGTACCGCCGCCACCGCCCGGGCCGTCCAGACTGATGTCGTCGGCGTAGTAGGTGCCCTGGCCGTACCAGCCGTGGGTGTAGACCGTGGCCGTGGTCTGCGCGGCCCCCGTGGTGAAGGAGACCGACAGCTGCGCGTACGCCGACGAGGACGTCGTCCAGGTCGAGGGGCCGCCGTCGACGCCCAGGTAGACGTACGAGCCGCGCACCCAGGCACTCAGGGTGTAGGCGGTGTTCGGGCGGACGGTGACGGTCTGGGCGCACTTGGCGTTGTCGCTCGAACTGGCCGCCCCCGCAAGGGACTTGGTGCCGCCGCGCACGGGGGAGGAGACCACCGAGCCGAGGTTGCCGGTGCAGGACCAGGGGGAGAGGGCGCCCGACTCGAAGCCGGGGTTGGTGAGGATGTTGGCCGCTTGGGCTGTGCCTGGCAGGGCTATCGCCCCGGCCAGGGCCAGAGCTGTGGCGCCGAGCAGAGCGAGCAGACGGTGCCGGAGTGATCTTCCGGGATGCGTGAGGTTGACGAAGCGCACAGCGGTCTCCCTGAAGCTATGGGGGTGTTCGGGAGTGCACGGATATGCAAGGGGGTGCGCAACAAAGTTGGTCTGGACCAGTCGGGCTGTCAAGATGTCGAGCGCCGATTGGTCCAGACCGATGTGGGGATGTGGGTGTGCCTGGTGAGGGAGGGGCTTTACGCGGTGGCCGCCGCCGGCGCTCCCGCCGATGTCTCGGCCGCCGCTTCCGCGACCGGCTCCTCGACGGCCACCGGTGCCGGTACGGCCGACAGCATGGACGTGGGCGCCGGGACCTCGTCCGCGTGTGCCGGTACCGACGCCGTGCGCACCGGACGCGGCGCGGAGACGACCGCGTAGTCCTGGCCCAGGAACGGCGGCACCAGGTCGCCCGGGTCCTCGCCGAGCGCCAACTGCACTGCCGCCCAAGGGGCGTTGATACCGCACAGCTGGAGCTGGTGCAGTCCGCCGGCCGGACGGGTGTTGACGTCCATCAGGACCGGGCGGTCCCCGTACATGCGGAACTGGATGTTGCTCAGGTGGTGCAGTCCGAAACCCTCGGCGATGAGCCGCGCGGGCTCCAGCCAGGCCTCGTCGAGGGTGAAGCCGCGCCGCCGGCCGTTCTTGGTTCGGCCGATCGCCATCCGGATGCGCGAGTCGGGGCCGGTGAGGCAGTCGACGGACACCTCGGGCTGCTCCAGACGGGGCATCACCAGCCAGTCGACGCCCTCCTCGGAGTTCCGCAGCACGTCGAGGACCATGTCCAACTGGACGTAGGGGCTGGGGAACCCGTTGAGGTGAGCCATCGAGAAGGGGGTGCGGGTGATCACCCGGAAGCCCACACCGCCCGCGCCCGCCGCCGGCTTGAAGCACGCCTTGTGCCCGTCGGCCTCCAACTGCTCGACGGCGGCGAGGAGTTCGTCGGCGGTGCGCACCCGCCACCACGGCGGCACGGGCACCCCGACCGCCTCGACGGCCTGGTACGCGGTCGCCTTGTCCTGGAAGACGGCCACCGCCTCGGGCGTCGGCGCGAGCAGCTTGGTGCCGACGGCCTCGAAGTCCGCGCGGTGCTCGACGATCGCGTCCTGGTGCAGTCGCGGCACGAACACGTCGATCTCGCGGCGGTCGCACTGGTCGAGCGCGTATTCGACGTATGCGGCGGGGGACAGGCCCTCGGGCTCCATCGCGGCGGTGTCGGCGGCGGCCAGGACGGGGGAGTCGGCGTCCCCGTGGGTGGCGTGGATCTCGACCGCGCGGTCGCTGGGATTTCTCCGCAGCTGTTCAATGAAGAACACGTTCTCCGCGTACGTGCGGTTGAGCCAGACGCGTACGCGAGAGACCATGCAGGGGCCACCTTTCAAGGATCACGGGCACGGCGAAGAAAGGCCGAGCCCGGCCAGGGGAGAGTTGGGAACACGACAAGCCGCCGGGTGCGAACCGGATTTGTGGCGGAAGTGTTGAGGCGATCATAAGGCTCCGCAGACCTTGATACTGCTACGTGCGTGTTACGGAATTGACAGCAGTACACCGTGTGTTGCCTTGTGCACCGGCAGTGGCCCCCTGTAGTGATCTTCGGCGCCGCTCGTGGATCTCCGTGGAGGGGGCTTCCCGGGCGCGGAGAGCCCTACTTGTCCGGTCGCCGGGGATGTGTTCTTGTGGACCGAACGCGCGCCCGCGGGGGCGGAGTTCGGATGCGGAAGGGGCTGGGGTGGAGACGACGGCCGGCGGTGCCGGACAGCTGCTGGCGATCAGCGATCTGCACATCGGCTACCCCGAGAACCGCGCCCTGGTCGAACAGATGCACCCCGAGTCGGACGACGACTGGCTCCTGGTCGCCGGCGACGTGTCGGAGCAGGTGGCCGACATCCGCTGGGTCCTCGAAACCCTCGCCGGCCGGTTCCGCAAGGTGATCTGGGCACCCGGCAACCACGAACTGTGGACCCACCCCAAGGACCCGGTCACCCTGCGTGGCGTCGCCCGCTACGAACACCTGGTCGCCCTCTGCCGTGAGCTGGGCGTGACGACGCCCGAGGACCCGTACCCCGTGTGGGAGGGCCCCGGCGGCCCCGTGGTCGTCGCGCCGCTCTTCCTCCTCTACGACTACTCCTTCCTGCCGCAGGGCTGCGCGACCAAGGAGGAGGGCCTCGCGTACGCGGAGAGCACCGGCATCGTCTGCACCGACGAGTACGTCCTGCACCCCGACCCCTATCCGACCCGCGAGGCCTGGTGCCGGGCCCGGGTCGCGGAGACCGAGCGGCGGCTCGCGGAGCTGCCCGAGGACCTGCCGACGGTGCTCGTCAACCACTATCCGCTGGACCGGCATCCGACGGACGTGCTGTGGCACCCCGAGTTCGCCATGTGGTGCGGCACCACGCTGACCGCCGACTGGCACCGCCGTTTCCGCGTCGCGACCATGGTCTACGGTCATCTGCACATCCCTCGGACCACGTGGCACGAGGGCGTCCGCTTCGAAGAAGTGTCGGTGGGCTACCCCCGCGAATGGCAGAAGCGCCCCGGAGACCCGGGAAGGCTGCGCCGCATACTGCCGATGGAGGTCGGATCCGGTGATCGAGGAGCTGCTTCCGGCCACCGTGGTGGCCGTCGAAGCGCACGGTGACGAGGCTTTCGGCGGCGGGGACGTGGCCGGTGGCCCCGGGATCGGTGGGCCGGGCACCGGTGGGCCAGGGGCCGGTGGGCTCGGGGGCGCGACGCTGTATCCGGAGGAGCAGGCGCTCGTGACCCGGGCGGTGCCCAAGCGCGTGCGCGAGTTCACCCTCGTACGCGCGTGTGCCCGCCGGGCCATGGAGAAGCTCGGCGTGCCGCCGCAGCCCGTGCTGCCCGGTGAGCGGGGCGCCCCGCAGTGGCCGGCCGGGCTGGTCGGCAGCATGACCCACTGCGAGGGCTACTGCGCCGCCGCACTCGTCCGCGCCACCGACCTGGCCTCGATCGGCATCGACGCCGAACCCCACCAGCCGCTGCCCGAGGGCGTCCTCGACTCCGTGGCCCTGTCCACGGAGCGGGAACACCTGCGGGTGCTCGCGGAGGGCGGCCCGGGCGCGCACGGAATCCCCGTGCACTGGGACCGGCTGCTGTTCAGCGCCAAGGAGTCGGTCTACAAGGCGTGGTTCCCCCTCACCGGCAAGTGGCTGGACTTCAGCGAGGCCGACATCGCGTTCACGGCCGAGCCCGGCCCGCACCCGTACGGCACCTTCCGGGCCCGTCTGCTGGTGCCCGGACCGGTCGTCGACGGCCACGAACTCGGGTACTTCGACGGCCGCTGGACTGTACGGCGCGGGCTGCTGGGCACGGCGGTCAGCGTGCCGCACCAGCCTGCCTGAGCAGCTCGAAGAACCTCTCCTCGTTGCCCGTGAGACCCGCCTCCGCGAGGGCCGCCTCCGCCTCCGCGAGGACGGCGGGCGGCACCACGGGTGGTCGGCGGCTGCCCGGCGGCATGTCGAAGGCGGCGCGCACGGTGTGCAGCAGCCTCAAGTAGGCCTGTACGGCGGTGCGCTCACGGTCGGTCAGTACGGCTGTCGGCATCGGTCGGCTCTCCCCGTGTCGGCGTCATTCCTGCATCTCCCAGCTTGCCGCCCGCCACTGACAATCCGGTTCCCGTACGCCTCGGTTCGCTCGCTTAGCGGAGGCGAAACCTCCTCGAAACGCCTTGTGAGAATGGGGTTCTACGCTGAGGGGAAAGGGTTTTCAGCAAGGAGTACGGCGTACAGGAAACGGGGAGGTGAGCGGCGTGACGGACGTCCCGCGTCACGGACCGGCACGCGCGGTACGGCTGCGTCCGGTGGGCGACGACGAACTGGAACTGCGGTACCGCGTCGTGCACGGGTACCGCCGGGCCTTCCGGATGGCGGGCTCGGGCCCCGCGCTCGTCCTGATCCACGGCATCGGCGACTCGTCGGCGACCTGGGCCGAGCTGATCCCCGACCTCGCCCGCAGCCACATCGTGATCGCCCCCGACCTGCTCGGCCACGGCGCCTCCGACAAGCCGCGCGCCGACTACTCGGTGGCCGCCTACGCCAACGGCGTGCGCGATCTGCTCACCACCCTCGGCATCGAGTCCGCGACGCTCGTCGGACACTCGCTCGGGGGCGGGGTGGCCATGCAGTTCGCCTACCAGTTCCCCGAGCGCACCGAGCGGCTCATCCTGGTCAGCGCGGGGGGTGTGGGGCGCGAGGTCAATCCCGTCCTGCGGGCGGTGTCGCTGCCCGGTGCCCATCTCGCGTTGTCCGCGCTGCGGTTGCCGGGGATGCGGCTGCAAGTGGGGCTTGTCGTACGGCTGATGAAGCTGCTGGACACGGATCTCGGGCAGGACGCGCCGGAGTTGCTCACGTTGGTCGATGCGTTGCCCGACGAGACGGCGCGCAACGCCTTCATCCGTACGCTGCGGGCGGTGGTCGACTGGCGGGGGCAGGTCGTGACCATGCTCGACCGGTGCTATCTCACCGAGGGCATGCCGACGATGCTGCTGTGGGGGGACCGGGACAGTGTGGTGCCGGTGCGGCATGCGTATGGGGCGCATGAGGCCATGCCCGGTAGTCGGCTGGAGATTTTCGAGGGGGCGGGGCATTTTCCGTTCCACAGTGATCCGGCGCGGTTTGTGGAATTGGTGGAGGAGTTCACCGGGGGGAGTGCGCCGGCTGACTGGAGTCGGGAGCACTGGCGGGAGTTGTTGGTTGATGGGCGGCCCGGGCAGGTGGTGGAACAGGGCTTGCGTGAGATGAGTGAGCGGAGTGCGACGTAGTTTCTCGGGTGCGGCGCCGTCGTGGCTTGTCGCGCAGTTCCCCGCGCCCCTGAAAAGCGCACGCGTCCCTTACTGCCAAGCCACCGTTCTCTCTCGTACCGCCGCAACCACCGGAGACCGGCGCAGGGCGTGGGACATGGCCACCAGGTCACGTGGGCCCTCCGCTGCCGTCGGCGGTCTGCCGTCCTCTGCTGCCGCCGCAGTGATGACCCTGCCCTCCGGGTCCGCCGCTCGGGCCCGCAAGGCTGCCGTCACCATCGCCGCGTCCCCCTCCGCTCTCGCGCCCTCGGGGGTCGAGCCCGCGGCTCGGGCGGCCTCGTAGGCCTGGGTTCGGACCGTTGGGTCGAAGTACGGGTAGAGGCTGAGCATGCCGTCGTGGATGTCGGACTCGCGTTGGGTGACCTGGAGTTCGGCCGGGGACCACCAGGCGATGCGGACCGTGCGGTCGCCGTGGTCCGCGAGCGGGGCCAGTTCTCGCCACAGGGGGCTCAGACGGCGGTACGTCGACCAGGTGCTCCACACGTCGCCCACGCGCTGGAAGGCCAGCGGGATGCAGAAGCCGGCCGCGGTGACGACCTCCGCTGCGGCGGCCATCGCGGGGGCGACGTACGTGCTCAGGTAGTCGAGGTTCTCGCCGTTCCAGCGGGCGATCACGGCCGTCATCTTGGCCGCCGCGAAGGCGATGTTGCAGAAGAAGCCGGCCACGATGACGAGCAGCCCGACGCGCAGCCAGCCGTGCACCTGGAGCGCCCACGGCCAGCACATCATGTTCATCGCTATGTTCGCGACCGTCAGGGCTACGAGGTAGAGGACGATCATTTCGCGGATGTACGGCGTGTTCGCGTAGTGCGTGTCGAAGTCGCGCAGGCGCTGTTCGGGGGCGTTGCCCAGGGCGAACAGGGCGGCTGTCGCCACGATCACCACCGCGTACCCGGCGATCCAGCGGCGCGTGGCGCGGCGGGTGGACTCGGGCGGGCCGCCGCGCCAGTTGATGATCAGCACCAGACAGGAGGCGCTGAAGGCGCTCAGCAGGCAGTACACGAGCGGCGCCGAGATGTTCGGGACGGCGGTGACACGGTTGACCCAGGAGATGGTCGGCGGGGCCGCGAAGAGGAACACCAGGACGGAGAGGAGGAGTAGCGCGTACACCGAGCGCAGCAGCGGGTCCCGCCAGGCGCGCAGCACCGCCCGGCCCTTGAGGAGGAGGACGATCACCATCGCGGCGGACGGGACGTAGTAGCTGGAGTCGTTCACGCCGGGCGCCGCCTCAGCTCTGCGGCCCGCGATAGCCCAGGGAGGCCTCGATACGGCCCGCGAGCTGATCCCGCTGGACCGGCTTGCGCAGCGCCGAACCGGCCAGCCACGTACGGCACTTGCTGGCCAGCAGCAGACCGAAGCTCTCGGCGTCCTGCTCGTCCGCGAGGTCGGACCGGGTGCGGGCGGCCACCTTGCGGACCGTGGCCTGGAGGTCCGCGGTGTCGCTGAGCAGCCGCGCGGCGACCGCGGCGCCCTCGACATGGTGACCGCAGTGCCCGGCCTGCATGTGCCACAGCTCATGGCCCAGGATCACCAACTGGTGGTCGGGCGCGGTGCGTTCCTCGACCACGATGAGATCCTGGTCAGCCATGTCGAGCCACAGCCCGCTGGCCGTGCCGGGCGGGAAGGGCGCCGCGCGGAACAGGACGGGACGGCCGCGACGCCTGCTCATGGCATCGCACAGCGCGGCGTAGAGATCGGCGGGTTCCGCCGGTGCCGGAAGCCTCAGCTCGGTCACCAACTCGCCGCACAGGCGGCGCATTTCCTTGCCGATGTTCACAGTCATCCCTCGGATCACGACTCCGGCCGCTTGACGCTCTCCAGAAGCATGTCCAGCCATTCGGCGACCTTGTCGCGATGCTGGTCGGAGGGCAGCTGTGCGGCCCGCCAGGCGATTCCGCGGACGCCGTGGTCCTGCAGCAGCCGCTCCAGCGGATCGGAGGCTGCCGCAGCCGCCTCGCGCTCACGGTCGGCGAGCTGCTGGAGAAGTTCCTGCTCGGTGCGCTGGAGGGCGCCCGCGAGTGCCTCGGGGTCCTCCGCGGTGAGGAATCCCGCGTGCACCCTGAAGAAGCGCTGGATGGCGTCGCAGTGTTCCATCGTGGGGCGCCGGTCGCCGTTGATGAGGGCGCCCGCCTGCTGGCGCGACATTCCGGCGCCGTCGGCGATCTCCTGCTGGGTGTACTTGCGGCCGTTCGGCTTGAGCCGGGTGCGGCGCAGCAGGCCCAGCCGCTGCAGGAAACGGGCCTGGAGATCGGGTTCGCCGACGCTCTGGCCGCTCAGCAGGGCCTTGACGACGCTCTCGGGCACACCGGACGCGGTGGAGAGCTGCGCCGTCCTGAAGACCTCGGTGTGCGGCACGCCGAGCCGGTCCGCGAGCGCGGTGACACGGGCCACTACGGCGGACAGCAGAACCGTCGCCGTGGCGCCCGGAACCTCGTAGCCATCCGTCACCGACAGGTCTCCCACGTCTTCGTTCGTCTTCGCTGTTGCCGCGAACTGCCCGGAGAGAGTAGCGGGTTGTTCGAACTCACATCCAGCTCTCGCCACATCTGTGGCCAGATTCAGCCGTCAACAGGCATGAAATGCCACGATAGTTGACACAGCTCGTACCGGGGCATCAGGATCAGGGCGCCGCGTGAAGGCCGCATAGGCAAGAGGGGTGACCTCCCGATGGCATTTCAGGCAGGAGGGCAGCGGCCGGCGCCGCGGCCCGTCCCCGAGAGTCCCGAGGCCCAGGCGTATCTGCGGGACTACGCCACGCTCGTGGAGGCCGTGCCCTTTCCGTCCGTCGTCCTCGACCACCGCTGGGACGTGGTCCTCTCCAACACCGCGTTCGAGACACTTTTCCGCGCCGTCGGCCCGCATCCCACGGCCATGCCCGGCGACAACTTCCTCCGTTTCGTCCTCTTCCACCCGGACGCGGGCACGGTCCTCGGCGAGCACGAGTCGAGCTGGTGCCTGCCGATGCTCGCGCACTTCGCCGCCGCCGTGGAACGGCACAGCCAGGACCGCGGCCTGCAGTCCATCCGCCGGGACATCGCCCAGGACCCGATCATGGAGGCCGCCTACCGGCAGGGCCTGCCGCACTGGATCCGGGCGGTCGGCGCGGAGGCGATCCAGCACGACGCCGCCGTACGCCCGCTGCTGCACCCCGACCCGCGCTGGGGCGCCACCGAGTGCCGGGTCGTGGGCGAGACCTCCAAGTCCCTTGAGGACATGGGTTATACGAGGCTGACGCTGGTGCTCCGCGAGACGCGGCGCCCGGCGGACGCCTCGCGAGGACCACGCCGCCCGCGGCGTTCGGCGAGCCACCTGAGTGTGGTGCCGGCCCCGGGGGCGTGACACGGGGACCTGGCCCCGGAACCGTCGGCGTTCAGGTCGCCGACGGCACCGGGGCCACCGCCCTGTCACCCCCGCCACCGTCCCCGGCTCACTTCTTGTCCACCGCCCTGTCCTCGACGCTGTCCGTCGGGCCGGGTACCGGGGTTCCGCGTTTGGCCGCCTGGATCTGCTCGTACACATGCGTGCGCAGTTCGGCGAAGCGCGGGGCGACCCGGGTGTGCAACTGGTCGCGTTCGTCCGGGAGATCGATCGTCAGCTGCTCCCTGACGACGGTCGGGGACGCGGACAGGACGAGCACCCGCTGACCCAGGTACACGGCCTCGTCGATGTCGTGCGTGACGAACAGGATCGTGATCCCGCGCTCCCGCCACAGCCCCCGTACGAGATCCTCCAGATCGGCGCGCGTCTGGGCGTCGACCGCCGCGAACGGCTCGTCCATCAGCAGCACTTCTGGCTCGTAGGCGAGCGCCCGGGCGATCGCGACCCGCTGCTGCATACCGCCGGACAGCTGCCACGGATACGCCCCTGCGGCGTCCGCGAGCCCGACCGAACGCAGCGCGTCCGCGACCAGTTCGCGGCGCCGGGCCTTGGACAAGCCCTTCTGTTTCAGCGGGAGTTCCACGTTGTCGCCGACCCGCATCCAGGGGAACAGGCTGCGGCCGTACTCCTGGAAGACGAACGCCATCCCGGGTGGCGGACCGCTCACCGGCCGCCCCGCGAGCGTCACTTGGCCCGCAGTCGGTGCAAGGAGCCCGCCCACGCACTTCAGCAGTGTCGTCTTGCCGCACCCCGACGGCCCCACCAGACACACGAGTTCGCCCGCCTCGATGCCGAAGGTGAGGTCCCGCACCGCCTCGACCCGGCGCCCGGAACCCTCGTAGACCTTGTTCAGCCCGGATACATCGAGTAGTGCGCCCATGGACCGCCCTTTCACGTTCGCTCAGATGTGCGGCACGAGGTTCACGGCGACCGCCGGGCCGAGGCGCGCAGACCGTGGTACCAGCCGAGCACTCGCCGCTCGACCAGCTGGAACACGACGGAGAGGACGAAGCCGAGCAGGCCCAGGACGAGGATGCCGGTCCACATGTCCGGTATGGCGAAGCCGCGTTGGAACTGCACGATGGTGAAACCGAGCCCGTTGCTGGCGGCGAACATCTCGCTGATGACCATCAGGATGATGGCGATGGACAGCGCTTGGCGCAGCCCCGCGAAGATCTGCGGGCTCGCCGAGCGCAGCACCACGTTCCGCAGCCGGGCGGCGCCCGTGATCCCGTACGAACGTGCCGTCTCGGCCATCACCGGGTCGACCGCGCGCACCCCCTCGACGGTGTTGAGGAGGATCGGCCAGACGCAGCCGCTCGCGATCACGGTGATCTTCATGGTGTCGTCGATGCCCGCGAACAGCATGATGACGGGGATGAGGACGGGCGGCGGAATCGCGCGCAGGAACTCCAGCACCGGCTCGCACAGGGCCCGCACCCGCCGGTAGGAGCCGATGACCGTGCCGACGGCCACGCCGACGACGGCCGCCACAGCGTACCCGGCGGACAGCCGCAGGATGCTGGGCAGCACGTCGGCGCGCAGCCGCTCGGCGGTCCAGACGTCGGGGAAGGTCGTGAGGATCGTCCGCAGCGGTGGCCAGAAAGGGTTGGTGCTGTCGTCGGAGGCGAGCCACCAGAGCCCGAGCAGGACGAGGGGCAGGGCGAGCAGGAAGACCAGCCGGAGCAGGAACCGGGTCACACCGCCACCTCCCCGCGCACCGACTGGTGCCAGGCCAGCGCCCGCCGTTCCACCGTACGGGCGCCCACGTTGATGACAAGGCCGAGCAGCCCGGTGACCACGATGAGCGCGTACATCTCGGGCACCGCCTGCGAGTTCTGCGCGATGGCGATGCGCGCGCCCAACCCCGGTGCCCCGATGACGAGTTCGGCGGTCACGGTGAGGATCAGCGCGACGGCCGCGGCCAGCCGTACCCCGGTCATGACGTACGGCAGGGCGGTCGGCCACAGCACGTACCGGATACGCGCCCAGCTGCCCAGGCCGTACGAGCGGGCCGTCTCGTCGGCGACCGGGTCCAAGTCCTGGATGCCGTACAGGACTTGGACGAGCACCTGCCAGAAGGAGGCGTAGACGACGAGGAGGAGGACCGAGCGCAGTTCGCTGCCGTAGAGGAGGACGGCGAGCGGGATCAGCGCGACCGACGGGATCGGGCGCAGGAACTCGATCGTCGAGGCCGTCGCCTCGCGCAGATACGGCACGACCGACACGAGCACCCCGACGACGATGCCGGCGCTCACCGCGACGGCGAGGCCCAGCGCCCAGCCGGTGAGGGTGTCGCCGAGCGCTGTCCAGAAGGTGTCGTCGGACAGCTCGTCGCCGAGGGCGCCGGCGATCCGGGCGACGGGCGGGAAGTACGCCTCCTTGACGAGACCGAGCCGCGGTACCGCCTCGCCCAGGGCGAGGAAGACCGCGAGCCCGGTCGCGCCGAGTACGGCGTTCGTCCCCCTCACGGCAGCAGCTTGTCCAGGTCGGGGGTCTGCTTGAAGAGCCCGTCCTCCTCACCGAGCTTCATCAGCGCCTCGATCGAGGCACGGTTCGCCTCGGCCGGCCACTTCGGCAGGGTCACCTTCGCGAGCACGTCCGCCGGGATCTTGGTGTACGTCGTGACGATCTGGCGGGCCTCGTCCGGGTGGGCGTCGGCGTAGGCGAGGGACTCGGCGGTGGCCTCCTGGAACTTCTTCACCAACTCCGGGTTCTGCTGCGCGTATTGCGTCGAGGTGAAGTACATCGCGACGGTGCAGTTCGGTGCGACGTCCACCATCGGCCAGGCGATCTCGGCACCGCCCTGGCTCTTGACGGTCGCCAGGGCCGGCTCGACCACCTGCGCGGCGTCGATCTGCCCGCTGTCGAGGGCGGCGGGCATCTGGTCGAAGGCCAGCTCGACGAAGTCCACCTTGTCCGGGTCGCCGCCCGCCTTGCGCACCGACTCACGCACCGCGGTCTCGTTGATGTTCTTCAGGGTGTTGACGGCGACCTTCTTGCCCTCCAGGTCCTTCGCCGACTTGATCGGGCTGTCCTTCTTCACGGTGATCGCGCTGAAGTCCTTGCCCGCCACACCGGTCGATGCGATGCCGTTGACGACGGCCTCGACCGGCACGTTGTTGGACTGGGCGATCATCAACGACGTCACGTTGCTGAAGCCGAACTGGAACTGGCCGCTGACGACACCCGGCACGATCGCCGCGCCGCCCTGTGCGAGGGTGAGGGACAGCTTGAGCCCGCGCTCGCTGAAGAAGCCCTTCTGCTGACCGAGATAGAGGGGTGCCACGTCGACGATGGGGATGATGCCGACCTTGACCGTGGTGGTGCCGCCGGACGACGTGGTGCCGCCCGACGAGCCGGAACCGTCCGACGAACCACAGGCCGTCGCGGTGACCAGGAGCGTGGCGGCCGTGAGGCCGGTGAACAGACGACGCATGACTCCTCCTGTGGGACCGATCCTGGTGCTCCGACAGGTTGTGCCAGATGGTGGCGAGTTGTGCGCGTAGAGCACGGGCGTGCTCAGGGAGAACGTCTCGGAACGTCTCAGCGGGAACGTAGAGCCCCGCGCCAGCCAGGGTCAATGCCCGTGCGGTACCTGGTTGTTGACGTACACGACGCACACCCATAGCGTGCGCACAGCGCACGCTCGTACGTCCCTGTGGAGGCTACGATGTCCGCTGCCGCCCGTGCCCCGCACTTCGTCCGCTCCTTCGAACGTGGCCTGGCCGTCATCCGCGCCTTCGACGCCGAGCATCCGGCGCTGACGCTCAGCGAGGTCGCCCGCGCCTGCGAACTGACCCGCGCCGCCGCCCGCCGCTTCCTGCTCACCCTCGCCGACCTCGGCTACGTCCACAGCGACGGCCGGCTCTTCCGGCTCACCCCGCGCGTGCTGGAACTCGGCTACGCCTACCTCGCCGCCTTCACCCTGCCGCAGATCGCGGAACCACATCTGGAGCAACTCGTCGCGCAGGTACGGGAGTCGTCCTCGCTGTGCGTCCTGGACGGCGACGACATCGTGTACGTGGCCAGGGTCCCCACCCGTCGCATCATGACCGCGGCCATCACCGTCGGCACCCGCTTCCCGGCCCATGTCACGTCGGTGGGCCGGGTGATCCTCGCGCATCTGCCCGAGGAGGAGCTGGACGCCCGCCTCGCCCGCGCCGACCTGCGCCCGCTGACCGACCGGACGATCACCTCAACGGCCGTACTGCGGACGGAACTTCAGCGGGTACGGCGGCAGGGGTACGCCGTCGTCGACCAGGAACTGGAGGAGGGGCTGCGCTCGGTCGCCGCCCCGGTGCGCGACCGGGACGGCGAGGTGGTGGCCGGCGTGAACATCCCCGTCCACGCCGGCCGCAACTCCGTGGAGTCGGTACGCCGGGACCTGCTGCCCCATCTCCTGGCCACCGTCGCCCGGATCGAGGCCGACCTGGCGATGGCTACAGGTCGAGGACGAGCCGCGGACCACGGCACCGGGACACACAGATGAGCATCGTCTCGCCCGCCTCCCGCTCCTCGTCCGAGAGCACCGAGTCCCGGTGGTCAGGCGTGCCTTCGAGTACGTCCGTCTCACAGGTGCCGCAGGTCCCCTCGGTGCAGGAGTAGAGCACCTCGACTCCGGCCCCGCGCACGGTGTCCAGGACGGACACGTCGACGGGCACGGTCAGCGTGCGACCGCTGCGCTGCAGGACGACCTCGAACTCGCTGTCGGCACCGCCCTGTTGGGCCTTGGGCGTGAACCGCTCGACGTGCAGGGCACCGCCCGGACAGACGGACTCCACCGCGTCGAGGAGCGCCCCTGGACCACAGCAGTAGACCAGGGTGCCTTCCGCCAGCTGCCCGACCTCCGAGTCGAGGTCGAGCAGCCCGGTCTCGTCCTGCGGAGCGAACGTGACCTTGTCCCCGTACCGCCCCAACTCCTCCGTGAACGCCATGGAGTTGCGGGTGCGTCCGCCGTACAGCAGCGTCCACTCGGCGCCCGCGGCCTCGGCGGCGGCGAGCATCGGCAGGATCGGGGTGATGCCGATACCGCCCGCGACGAAGCGGTATCGGGGGGCCGGCTTGAGGGCGAAGTGGTTGCGGGGTCCGCGTACCCGGACCTTGTCGCCGAGCCCCAACTGTCCGTGCACATAAGCCGATCCGCCGCGCCCGTCCGGCTCGCGCAGCACCGCGATCCGCCACGCCGACCGGTCGGCCGGGTCGCCGCACAGCGAGTACTGCCGCTCCAGCCCGGGCCCGAGCACGACATCGACATGGGCGCCCGGCTCCCACGGCGGGAGTTCTTCACCCAGCGGATGCCGCAGGGTGAGCGCGAGCACGCCATCGGCGGCCGACTCGCGCCGCTCGACGACGAGTTCGGCTTCGTACACGCTCATGAGCTGCTTCCTTGCGGCTGGTGTCCCTGGGGGTGGGAGAGCATCCACTCCCACATCTCGATGGGGTCCTGCGAGCTGTGTTCACGGCCGCAGTGACAGGTGCCGTGCAGGATGTCCGTGCCCGGCAGCCAGTCGATGCGGTAGACCTCGCCTGTCGGGCTGCTCACAGGACCTTCTCCACGGGCTTGTCGCCCTCCTCGACCAGTCGGGCGAGGATCCGGCGGGCGGCGAGACCACCGGTGTCGATGTTGATGCTCAGCTCCTGGTAACCGGTGCGCTCCGAACCGAGCGTCTCCTGAAGGAGGTTGAGCGCGACGACGTCCTGCATGACGACCGTGTGGTTGTTGCTCCGCAGGAACTCGGTGACCTCGTCGTCGTCCGTGGCCCAGTCCCGCGAGACCATCCAGAAGTCGTACACCTTGCCGTCGGACGACGGCGTGATCGCGTACGTGATCTCGGTGTGGAAGCCGTTCGGGTCACTGCCGTCCGCCTCGGGCACCACGCCCACCGGCGCGATCCGGCTGTGCAGCAGATACAGGCACGGCGCGTGGTACTCGATGTCCTGCCAGCGCGTGATCCGCCCCTCGATCCCGGTCGACCGGGCGTAGAACGGCGGGCACTCGGCGTCGGCCATGTGCCGGCTCACTCGTACGATGCCGGCCCCCTCGTCGACCTCGGTGGTGATCGGCGTCTCGGCGACCTCGGGGGTGCCGATGTAGCCGCCGTGCAGATAGGTCTCGTGGGAGAGATCGAGGAGGTTGTCGACCAGGAGCCCGTAGTCGGCGTCGATCGGCTCCATGCCCTGGATGGTGGTCCAGCCGGGGGAGCCGAGGTGCCGGGCCCGCGGGATGGTCCCCGGGTCCGCGAGCACCGGGTCGCCGATCCACACCCAGATCAGCGAGTCCTGCTCGACCACCGGGTAGGAGGCGACGCGGGCGGTGCGCGGCACGCGTTTCTGCCCCGGCACGTACACGCACGTACCCGTGGTGTCGTAGGTGAAGCCGTGGTAACCGCACACGATCCGGTCGCCGTCGAGTCCGCTCTCGGAGAGCGGGTACCGGCGGTGCACACAGCGGTCGTGCAGGGCTATCGGCGTCCCCTCGCCCTCGGTGCGATAGAAGACGAGCGGCTCCCCGAGAATCGTCCGTCCGAGCAACTCCCGCCCCACCTCGTGGCTGTAGGCGGCGACGTACCACTGGTTCCTGGCGAAAGCGGTCATGTGGGGCATGAGGTTGATTTCCCGTCTCTCGTGGTGGCGACATCATCCGCAAGGGCGTTGCGGCGCCGCAACGCATCTTCCGTCTCACGGAAGGGGTGCGGTAAATCGCCTGCTCAGGGCGGCATTTCGCGAGTGGGCGGTGCGTCGGGAGTCGACGGGGTGGCGGATTGAGGTGATGACCTCCAGGGTGGGCTGGTCGTTTGAGTGTCGGAAATTTATGCTCGAATGGCCGTTTTCTTGCCTTTGTGAAGTCTTGTTGCTTGGCTCTGTCAGTACATCGGCGGAACGCGGCATCAGCGCAGGTCGAATATGGCCGCTTCCGTAAGAAGGAGCCTCCGGGTCGAATCCGGGTCGAATTCGCCAATCTGCACGTCACCCCGCTTGTTATTGCTGGTTGGGAGGGTGATGGCGCATTCGTGGGACCAGGTCGCTGGTTGCCGTGTGGCCGGGGCCGCGAGTGCTGAGATGTTTAGATGTGCGTCTATGTCGACTTGTTTCGGGCTGGACGTTGGGGAACCGGGACCGAACAGAGCTGCGACGGCGAGTGGACGATCGATGGGTCTGGCTCGACGAGCTGTCTCCAAGGCGCACCAGCCGGTGAACGGCTGCGGCGCTGTCTCGGGTGGGGTGAGATGGCTTTTTTGGCTTCTCCCGAGCAGCGGGTTACGTGGGCACGGGAGGACAGCAATTTAAGGCTCGGAGCACGGGATGCTGAGGGGAGACGGTATGCGGGCCGGCAGTTGGGGCAGCGGAACGCAACGCTGCAGGGGGCCGCGGACAGATGCCGTGCGCAACCGGGCCAGGATCCTCGCCGCGGCTCAGGAGATGTTCGTTGAGCAGGGACCGGAGGCGTCCTTGGACGAAATCGCGCGCCGCGCAGGGATCGGCAACGCCACCCTCTACCGACACTTCCCGGGGCGAGAGGCTCTCCTGGCAGAAGTAATCCAGCGGATCGCCATGGACGGCGCTGATGCGGCCGAGCACGCCGCCGTGCAGGAAGACGATCCGTTCGTCGCGCTCAGCCATTTCGTGCAGGCCGTAGCCCGCGAGAGACTTGCTGCCCTGTGCTGCTTGTCAGACGGACTCGCCCAGGTGCGCCCGGAACTGGCCCGGGAGAAGGATCGACTGGTGCGTGCCGCGCAGCTGTTGCTGACCCGTGCTCAGCAGGCGGGACAGGTGCGCGCGGACGTGTCTCTGGAGGAGATCATCATGGTCGTCGCCCAGCTCAGTCGTCCGCTGCCGGGCGTCAGTTGGTCGGCCACCGACCGATTGACCCCGCGTGTCGTCCAGCTGTACCTGGACGGTCTGATTGCCTCGGATCCGGTCTGACGGCGCTGCCCAGCGGCGAACCGTTCTTCTTCACCGTCTGGGCTCCTCTGGCAGGTCCGGGCAGCACCTCTTCGTCGAAGCCGCTTCCTCCGACCTGGTCAGGTGAGGTGGTCAGCGAGTTCGCGTTCCAGAGCGGCCTTTGGCCTGGCGCCAACGATGGTCTGGACGACCTCGCCGTCGTTGTAGATGTTCATCGTCGGGATGGACATCACGCCGTACTTGGCCGCGATGGCCGGGTTCTCGTCGATGTTGAGCTTGACGATCTCGATCTTGTCGCCGTGCTCGGCGGCGATCGCCTCCAGCGAGGGAGCGAGCTGGCGGCATGGGCCGCACCAGGCGGCCCAGAAGTCGACCAGGACTGGCTTGTCGCTCTGGAGGACGTCCTGGGTGAAGGAGTCCTCGGTGACGTTCTTGAGTGCCATGGGGTGCTTCTCCTGAGGATGCGGAGTCAGACGGCGGCCGCGACCGGCTCGCCCTCTGCGTGGGTTTCGCTGATGTCGGTGTCGCCCAGGGCGGCGAGGTAGCGCTCGGCGTCCAGGGCGGCTGCGCAGCCGGAGGCGGCGGCGGTGATGGCCTGGCGATAGGTGTGGTCGACGACGTCGCCCGCACCGAAGACACCGCCGATGTTCGTACGCGTCGATGGGGACTGCACCTTCAGGTAGCCGGTGTCGTCCAATTCCAGCTGGCCCTTGAAGAGTTCGGTACGCGGGTCGTGGCCGATCGCGATGAACAGGCCGGTCACGTCGAGGTCGCGGGTCTTGCCGGTGAAGACGTCGCGCAGCACGACTCCTGCCAGCTTGCCGTCCGCTTCCTTGATCTCCGCGATCTCGCTGTCGAAGGCGAAGGAGATCTTGTCGTCGGAGAAGGCGCGGTTCTGCATGACCTGGGAGGCGCGTAGGGCGGAGCGGCGGTGCACGACGGTCACCGAGCGGGCGAAGCGGGTGAGGAAGGTGGCTTCTTCCATCGCGGTGTCACCGCCTCCGACGACCACGATGTCGCGGTCGCGGAAGAAGAAGCCGTCGCACGTCGCGCACCAGGACACGCCCCGGCCGGAGAGGTCGTCCTCGCGCGGCAGGCTGAGTTTGCGGTAGCCGGAGCCGGTGGCGACGATCACGGCCTTGGCGCGGTGGACGGTGCCCGCGGTGTCGGTGACGGTCTTGACATTCCCGCTGAGGTCGACCGCGATGATGTCGTCGTCGATCATCTCGGCGCCGAAGCGGACCGCTTGGGCCCGCATGTTCTCCATGAGGACCGGGCCGTCGATGCCCTCGGGGAAGCCGGGGAAGTTCTCGACCTCGGTGGTCGTGGTCAGCGCGCCACCGACGAAGATGGCGCCGCCGAAGACGAGCGGCTTGAGTTCGGCGCGGGCGGTGTAGAGGGCGGCGGTGTATCCGGCGGGGCCGGAGCCGATGACGATGACCTCGCGTATGGCGTCGGTGGCGGTCACCGTCAGACCTCCTGCTTCGCGTCGATCTCGGCGATCAGGGCCTCGATGAGGGTCTTGATCTCGTCACGGATGGGCCGGACCGCCTCGACGCCCTGGCCGGCCGGGTCTTCGAGGGCCCAGTCGAGGTACTTCTTGCCGGGGAAGATCGGGCAGGCGTCGCCGCAGCCCATGGTGATGACGTAGTCGGACGCCTGGACGGCCTCGGTGGTGAGGATCTTCGGCTGGGCGTCGGAGATGTCGACGCCGAGTTCCTTCATGGCCTCGACTGCGGCCGGGTTGACCTGGTCGCCTGGGATCGAGCCCGCGGAACGGACCTCGATGCGGTCGCCCGCGAGGTGGTTCAGGAACCCGGCCGCCATCTGCGAACGCCCTGCGTTGTGGACACAGACGAACAGCACGGAGGCAAGCGGAGTCGAGGACATCGGTTCTTCCTTCACGAAGCGGATCAAGCGAGCACTGGGGTGTGGGGCCTGGCCGGTCAGGTACGCGGCAGGGAGTCGAGCAGTTCGGCGATGTGGGCGTCGATCTCGTCGCGGATGCCGCGGACGACGGCGATCGGCGCGCCCTCGGGGTCCGTGATGGGCCAGTCGAGGTAGCGGCGGCCGGGTACGACCGGGCAGGCGTCCCCGCAGCCCATGGTGATGACGATGTCGGCCGCCTGGACCACTTCCTCGGTGAGCGGCTTGGGGAACGCCTCGGCCAGGTCCAGGCCGGCCTCGGTCAGCACCTGGGCGACGGTCGGTTCGACCTCGGAGGCCGGATGAGTGCCCGCGGAGGAGACGGCCACGCGACCTGCGGCACGCTGGACAAGGAGCGCGGCGGCCATCTGGGAGCGTCCCGCGTTGTGGCTGCACACGAACAGCACACGGGCGACGCCGCTGCCCGGGGCACCCTCGATATGGGCGAGAGCGTCCAGCCGCTCGGTGGCCAGGTGTTCCGCCAGGACGATGAGGTGGGTGCGCACGCGAGCATGCTCGGCGAGCCGCTCGTAGGAGTCGGTGACCAGACGCTGGATAGTCTCGGGCGAGAAGCGCCCCCGGTAGCGCAGGGCGAGGCGGACGATGCCGGACGCAAGGCGGTCGTCGGGCAGGACGGGCGATGGGGAAGCAGTCACAGGAACCCCCTTCGGGGTATGGGCCCACACAGGTGCGGGGAATGCGGGCCCCAAGGATCAGGCCGGGCTGGTATCAGCTCGGAGTGATGTGAGAGTATCAGTCCATGCTGACGTCAGTCGACACTGATCTGATGCGGGTTCTCTCCGACCCGCTCCGCCTCCAGATCGTCACCCTGCTCGCCCGGGAGACGCTCTGCTCCACGCACCTGATCGAGGAGACCGGTGCGAAGCAGACCAACCTCTCCAACCATTTGAGAGTCCTGCGCGAGGCCGGGGTCGTAGAGACGGAGCCGTGCGGCCGGTACACCTACTACAAGCTGCGCCCCGACGTCATCGCCCAACTCGCCGGCCGGTTCGCCGACCTGGCCGAGTCCGCACGCACCGCCGCCGACAACAAGAGGGCCTGCCCGTGACCCCCATCGAAGCACCCGCGACCACCACCGAGGATTCCTCGGTCGTCGCGAAACTGTCGACGCTCGACCGCTTCCTCGCCGTATGGATCCTCGCCGCCATGGCCGTCGGCCTGGGCCTCGGCAGGCTCATCCCCGGCCTGAACGACACCCTGGCCAAGGTCGAGATCGGCGGCATCTCTCTGCCCATCGCCATCGGCCTGCTGATCATGATGTATCCGGTCCTGGCCAAGGTCCGCTACGACAAACTCGACGCAGTCACCGGCGACAAAAAGCTCATGGTGTCGTCGCTGGTCATCAACTGGATCCTCGGCCCCGCGATCATGTTCGCGCTGGCCTGGATCTTCCTGCCGGACCTGCCCGAGTACCGCACCGGCCTGATCATCGTCGGCCTCGCCCGCTGCATCGCCATGGTCATCATCTGGAACGACCTCGCCTGCGGCGACCGCGAAGCCGCCGCCGTACTCGTGGCCCTCAACTCCGTCTTCCAGGTGCTGGCGTTCGGCCTGCTCGGCTGGTTCTACCTCGACCTGCTGCCCGGCTGGCTCGGCCTGGGTGACGGTGAGCACCTCGACATCTCGATGTGGAAGATCGCCCTGAACGTGGTCATCTTCCTCGGTGTCCCGCTGCTGGCCGGGTTCCTGACCCGGCGCATCGGCGAGAAGAAGATGGGACAGGAGAGGTACGAGTCCAACTTCCTCCCGAAGATCGGCCCCTGGGCCCTATACGGCCTACTCTTCACGATCGTCATCCTCTTCGCCCTGCAGGGCAAGACGATCACCTCCCAGCCACTCGACGTCGCCCGCATCGCGCTGCCACTGCTCGTGTACTTCGCGGTCATGTGGTTCGGCACCTTCGCCCTCGGCAAGGCCATCGGCCTGGCCTACGACCGCACGGCGACCCTCGCTTTCACCGCGGCCGGCAACAACTTCGAGCTGGCCATCGCGGTCGCCATCGCCACCTTCGGCGTCACTTCCGGCCAGGCACTGTCCGGTGTCGTCGGCCCGCTCATCGAAGTCCCGGTCCTGGTCGCACTGGTCTACGTCTCCCTGGCCTGGCGGCGGAAGTTCGGCGCCGACCGACAGCTGACGGCCGCGTCGCAGGAGAACTGATGCACTGTCTGAACTGCTCCGGCATCGGGCCGCAGGTCACCGCCATCGGCGTCTGCGCCCAGTGCGGAGCCGCCGTCTGCCCCGCCCACCGCGAGCTCTCCGAACAGTTACTGACCTGCACGAAGCCGATCTCCCGCCCGGTGGCCACCGAACCACCGGTGCGCCGGCTGCTGTGCAGCACCCACGCCACAGCCCACCGCGCCCACGCGGCGTGCTTCCCACAGACCGCCCACGCCGTCCCCACCTCGTGATGAGCGACCAGCACACCCAGGTGGTGATCGTCGGCGGCGGCCAGTCCGGACTCGCCGCTGCCTACCACCTGCGCCGCCTCGGCCTGGACTTCGTCATCCTCGACGCCCAGTCCACGCCGGGCGGAGCCTGGCAGCACACCTGGGACTCCCTCCACCTCTTCTCCCCAGCGGGCTTTTCTTCTCTCCCGGGCCGGCTCATGCCCGCCCAGCAGGGCGAGGAGTATCCGGATGCCGGGCACGTGGTGTCGTACCTGCGCGACTACGAGAAACGCTACGACCTGCCCGTCCAGCGACCGGTTCGGGTCACCGGCGTGTACGGGGACGGCGAACTCCTGCGCGTGGAGACCGACTCCGGAACGTGGCGGACCCGGGCGGTGATCAGCGCGACCGGCACCTGGTGGCGGCCCTTCCTGCCCGCCGTCCCCGGACGGGGAGACTTCGGCGGCGAGCAACTGCACACCGTCGAGTACCGCACACCGCAGGACTTCGCAGGCCAGCGCGTCATCGTGGTCGGGGGCGGCAACTCCGGAGCCCAGATCGCGGCGGACCTCGCGTACGACACCGAGCTGACCTGGGTCACCCAACGCCGGCCGCGCTACCTGGCCGACGACATCGACGGACGGGCGCTGTTCGACGCGGCCACCGCCCGCCGACGTGCCCTCGACCAGGGGCACTCGGACACCGGTGGTGTCGCCTCACTCGGTGACATTGTCGCGGTCAAACCCGTACGAGCGGCCCGGGACAGCGGGCTGCTGAAAACCGCGCCGATGTTCACCCGGCTCGTCCCCGGCGGTGTGGAATGGGCCGACGGCTCCCGTGCCGAGGCCGACACGGTCATCTGGTGCACCGGCTTCCGCCCGGCGCTCTCCCACCTGGCACCGCTCCAACTCCGAGGCGTGCGCGGCCACATCTCCACCACCGGCACCCGCGCCACCGCCGAACCACGCCTGCACCTCCTCGGCTACGGCGACTGGACCGGCCCCGCCTCCGCCACCCTCATCGGCGTCGGCCGCCCGGCTCGCGATGCTGCCAGAGAAATCGCCGAACTCCTACGCGGCTGAGAGTCGATGGGACCAAGGTCGCCTGCCCTCCACGGAGACCACCGGACGTTGGCTTCGATGTGCGCGGCGAGGGGGCGGTAGGGGGGGCGGAGCGGCCGACGCCGAGGTGCCGGGCGACGGTCGGTGGCTGACTTCCTTCGTGTCGGGGCAGCGGAGGGCGACGGCGAGCATGCCGCCGTCGATCGCGGCGGCTGGCCGGGCGCCTTGCTTGCCGATCGCCGCGGCCGTGTCCACGTCGATCATCGACCGCTTCAACGACAACGTGTTCCATAGCCTGCGGATGCTGCCCGGCCGCCAGCAGCTACTGACAGGAACTCTGCGCCGGCACTGTTGTCGGGCGAAAATCAGAGTGCCAGGGTTGACGACACCCGATGTGACAGTGGCTTGAGTGCCGTCTCCCTGCCTTCATCGACTCATTGTCAGAGGCGGATGCAAGCATCCCGGGACACTTCCATGCATGCGAAGGGGAGACCGGGCATGGCGTCCATCCCGAACGACGTGGCAGTAGCGGACATGAGACGGGACGGTGATGCAGAACCTCAGGAGCCATATCCGGGCCACGCCCGTGCGCGTTGGAAGTGCCAGTGCAACAGGTGCAAGAAGATCATCTACCCGAACCGCAACAACGTGAAGAGCGGGCAGGGTGCCTGCCGGCACTGCGCGCCGAACACGCCGGTCGACCCCGCCGCAGCCGCAGCAGTGATGTTCGAACACGGCTTCCGCGCTCTGCTGGACTTTCCTGGCACGGGGAAGCCCTGGCTGTCACTGTGTACGGCCGCTGATCACCTGGTTTCTCCGCGCTATGACAACGTGACCGGTCGGGACGGCGGCTGCCGGTTTTGCAAGCGCTATGGACCTGGGGATCCGGAAGAAGCCGTGCGCGACATGGAGGCGGCCGGCTTCAAGCCCCTGGAACCGTTCACCAACATTCGATCCCGGTGGGAATCGTTGTGTGACCGCTGCGGAAAGATTTCTCGGCCCAACCTCAACAACGTGCGCACCCGTGGAGCGTGCTGCTCGCACTGCGCGAGGTACGGCCTGAACCCGGGGGCTCCAGCAAGGCTCTACGTGCTGAAACACCTTTCGCACGGCGCGGTGAAGATTGGCATCACTGGATTGAAAACCCGCGAAGACCGGGTAGCCCGGTTCTGTGGCATGGGCTGGACAGTCGTGGACACCCTGCCTTTCGAGACTGGGGAAGCCGCCTACAAGATCGAGCAGGCGGTGATCGGTGTTCTTCGAAGTGAGGGGCTGTCATCCTTCCTCCAGGCCGAACAGATGCCGACTGGTGGGTGGACGGAGACGTTTGATGCAGCCCTGGTCAGCGCGAGCCGGCTGTGGGAGCTGACGCAGGCCGAGTTGGGTCCCTGATGATCTATCCCTGCGACGTTCGACGGAGCGTCATCGAGTGCTGAGGGTGTCGGTGGTGGCGGAGGCTTCGTCGTACGCGGTCAGCGTCCGGTAACGGGTGGAGCGGCCGACGCCGAGGAGCCGTGCGATCGAGGTGACGGACTCGTTGGCGTCGCGGCGCCGTAGCGCGACGGCGAGCATGTCGCCGACGACGGCCCCGCCTGGTCCTCCCCGACCGGGTATCTCGCGGACCATTCATGGTGGCCGAAGGTCAGGCTGTCTTGCCTGAGTGGCGGGGTGTGACGGGTCAGGCCACCTTGGCGGAGTGGGGTGTGGGTGTCAGCAGGTGGCCCATGGCGGCGAGCACGGACGGCTCGACGCGGTAGTAGACCCACGTCCCGCGCCGCTCGGAGGTGAGCAGTCCGGCTTCTTTGAGCTTCTTCAGGTGGTGGGAGACCGTCGGCTGCGAGACGCCCACATCGGCGATATCGCACACGCACGCCTCGTTGTCCGGATGGGAGGCCACCTTGGAGAACAGGCGCAGCCGGACCGGGTCACCCAGGGCCTTGAACATGGCGGCAGTGAGCTCGGCCTCTTCCACCGTCAGCTCGCGCTCAGTGAGGGCAGGGCAGCACGGCTGGGCCGGGAGCACGGCCACCGTCTCCTGAAGCTTCGACATGTGTCTATGTTGACACTCGTTTACCGAGATGCCAAGATCGACTGTTTAGATAATCATCTAAGTAGGGGTTGTGGGGGACCGGTTGATGGCAATACCCACTCAGTCGCGTACAGCGGTGATCACCGGAGCGAGCAGCGGCATCGGTGCGGCCACCGCGAGGGAACTCGCCCGTCAGGGCTACACGGTGGTGCTCACGGCGCGGCGGGCCGATCGTCTGGAGGCGGTCGCCAAGCAGGTCAACGCCGATGGCGGGACGGCGCGGGTGTACCCGCTGGACGTGACCGACCGCGAGGCCGTGACCGCCTTCGCCCGGCAACTCGGGGCCTGCGACGTACTGGTCAACATCGCGGGCGGCGCGTACGGGACCGAAGAGATCGCCCAGGCCGATCCGGCCGACTGGCAGCGCATGTACGAGGTGAACGTGATCGGCGCGCTGCACATGACCCAGTCGCTCATGCCGCTGCTGGTGGCGAGCGGCGACGGTGTGGTCGTCGTGCTGTCGTCCACCGCTTCCTTTACCTGCTACGAGGGTGGGGGCGGGTACAGCGCGGCCAAGCACGGGGCTCATGTGCTGGCGCAGACGCTTCGTCTGGAGGCGAGCGGACAGCCGCTGCGGGTCATCGAGATCGCACCGGGCATGGTGCAGACCGAGGAGTTCTCCCTCAACCGCTACCGAGGCAGCAGTGAGAAGGCCGACGCCGTCTATGCGGGCGTTCCCGGCCCGCTGGTCGCCGACGACATCGCCGACGTGGTGAGTTGGGCGGTGACCCGGCCGCCGCACGTCAACGTCGACCTGCTGGTAGTGCGCCCGCGGGCTCAGGCCGCCCAGCACAAGGTGCACCGCGTCTCCTGACGGAACAAGGGGGCCGCCTCCTTACCTCGCGCGAGGTAAGGAGGCGGCCCCTTTGTGTGTGGTCAGCAGCCGGTGGCGCCGGGCGCGTCGAACTGGTCGGCGGCGTAGGCCGCCAGTTGCAGTGCCGCGGTGTGGTCGATGCCGAGTTCGGTGGCCGCCGACAGGACCGCCTCCGCGGCGCTGGAGGAGGTTCCCAGGTGCTTGGCGGTGACGTGCAGCAGCTGCTCGTGCTGCTCCTTGCTCAGTCCCAGGCGCAGCGCGAGGTTCTCGCCGCCGGCCGTCACCGAGCACACCCCCGTCTCCGGCAGCTGCAACTCCACCGACTGGGCGGCCTCAAGGTCGCCTGCCAGGGCCGCGGCGATGGAACGCACCTGCTCGTAGCCGGTGAGCATGAGGAAGGTGGGCGCGCGGCCGTAGCTCTTCATGCCGACGGCGAAGTAGCCGGGCTCGGGATGGGCCAGTTCGCGGTAGCCGTGCGGGGTGACGGTGCCGCAGGAGTGCTGGTTGGGGTCGATCAGCGAGGCCAGCGCCCGGGGCGCGGACATGATCGGGTCCAGTTCCAGGCGCAGTTCGTCGCTGATGCTGAAGTCCGGGCGGAAGCCGGTGGCGGCGACGATCCGGTCGGCCGTGACGGTCTGCTCGCTGCCGTCCGGGCCGCGCGAGATCAGCTCGACCTGGTCGTGGGCGGGGTCGTCGCCCAGGTGGCGGACGCTGTGGGTGCGGAAGTTCGCCGCGAGGGTGACGCGGCCGGTGTCCACCAGCATCTTCAGTCCCGAGCCGAGGGCTCCGCGCGCGGGCAGCTCGTCGTCGCTGCCGCCGCCGAACGAGGCGGCCGGGTCGGCGCCGCGGATGGCCCAGGTGATGGTGGTGCCGGGTGCACTGTCGGCCAGCTCGGCCAGGGCCAGCAGCGTGTTGGCGGCCGAGTGCCCGGCGCCGACGACGACGGTGTGGCGTCCGGCGTGCTGATCGCGGTCCGCGCCGAACACGTCGGGCAGCCCGTGGGTGATCCAGGCGGCTGCTTCGCGCTCACCGTGCGCGGGCAGTCCGTTGGCGCCCACGTAGTTGGGCTGGAGCCAGGTGCCGGAGGCGTCGATGACGGCGCGGGCCAGCAGTTCCTCGCCGTCGCCGAAGCGGACGACGAAGGGGGCGTCCTCGCGGCCGGCGGTGCGCAGCCGGTCGATGCCCAGGCGGCTGAGGGCGGTGACGGCGGCGCCGTAGCGGATGTGCGGGGCCAGAGCGGGCAGTTCGGCCAGCGGCTGCAGGTACTGCTTGACGAGGTCTCCGCCGGTGGGCAGTTCCGAGGCTTCCGGTTCCTGCCACCCGGCTTCGGCCAGCAGCCGGCGTGCGGCGGGATCGGTGTTGTACTCCCAGGGGCTGAACAGATGCACGTGGGACCAGGCCCGTACCGCCGCTGCCGGTGTATCGCCGGCTTCCAGGACGGTGAAGGGGACGCCGCGTTCGGCCAGGTGTGCGGCGGCTGCCAGGCCGATCGGGCCGGCTCCGATCACGGCGACAGGAAGCTGCTCGGGGCTGTGGTCAACCACGGTGTCGTGTCCTTTCAGACGGTGGGGGTAAGAAGGTCGGCGGCATCAGGCGCCGCCGACGGGAGCGGACGAGGGTGCGATGCCCTCTGTGCTGGGGGTGGTCTGCTGGTCCCGCAGGGCTGCGGCCTGTGCGGCTCTGAGGCGCAGGTCGGCGATGGCGGCGCAGCAGGCGCTGGGTGCGCTGTCCATCTCGGGGCGGACTATGTCCGCCGGCGTGGTCTGTTCACTCAAAGGGATCGACTCCTGTCGGGGGTCTCTGCGCGGCAGGTCGGTGGCTCGCCGCAGCCGCCGCGGCGGCGGACACTTCACGACCGCCTATATAGACAAGTGACGAATCAAGTCTCCAGGATCTTTCCTGATTCGATGAATGTCAACCTAAAGCCAGGGATCTACGCTGTGTGACGAGCGTCACTTTGATGCGCGTTGCGAAGTACCCCTCCACAAGCCAATCTCGACACATGTCGAAACAGCGGGGGCGTTAGGCAGAGGGCAATAGCCCTGTGCCGCGACGACGTTGGGGGAACGGCGGCTTTGCCGACAAGCTGCCACGGCCCGTGAACCGCACGACGCACTCGCCATGCGTCGTGCCGCCGTCCTTCGAGACGGGGCCGATCCTCCCTTCACCCTCGAAACACCACCCGCGTGCATGCCCGCCACCGAGCCGGCACTGCTGCCCGCTCGCCGCGTGCACGCAATGGGTCCCCACGTGCTGCGTACCAGTGAACGGCTTCGCCATGCCCGGAAGGACACCCATGCCCCACGACCCCACACCTCCCGCAGCCGTTGCGAGCGAACCGATCGCCATCATCGGCATGGCCGGCAGGTTCGCCGACGCCACCAGCCCGCAAGAGCTGTGGACCATGCTGATCGAGGGCCGCGACGCCATCACCGAAATCCCGCCCGAGCGCTACGACATCGACGCCGTCTACGACCCCGCGCCCCGCACGCCCGGACGCACCGTCAGCCGGTGGGGCGGCCTGCTGCGCGACATCGACGCCTTCGACACCGAGTTCTTCGGGATATCGCCCCGCGAGGCCGACCGCATGGACCCCCAGCAGCGGCTGCTGCTGGAAACCGCCTACGAGGCACTGGAAGACGCCGGCCAGCCCGCCGCCCGCCTGGCCGGCACCGGCGCCGGCGTGTTCATCGGCCAACTCGGCGGCGATTACTGGCACCTGCAGTACGACCAGCGCGACCGGCTCGACCTGTACGCCATGACGGGTGCGGCCTCCCGCGCCATCACCTCCGGCCGTCTCTCCTACGCCTTCGACCTGCGCGGGCCCAGCTTCACCGTCGACACCGCCTGCTCCTCCGCCCTGGTCGCCGTACACAATGCCGTCCAGGCGCTGCGCCTGGGGGAGTGCCAGCTGGCCATCGCCGGTGGCGTGAACATCGTCCTGCTGCCGGAAGAGGGCGTCGTCTACTCCGGCGCGGGCATGCTCGCGAGCGACGGCCGCTGCAAATTCGGCGACGCCTCGGGCGACGGCTTCGTGCGCAGCGACGGAATCGGCGCCGTCATCCTCAAGCCGCTGAAGGCGGCCCTCGCCGACGGCGACCGCATCCGCGCTGTCCTGCGCGGCTCCGCCATCGGCAACGACGGCCAGAGCAGCGGCTACCTTGTCACCCCCGCCGTCGAGGGCCAGCGCGACGTCCTCGAACGCGCCTACGCCAACGCCGGCATCGACCCCGCCGACGTCGACTACATCGAGGCCCACGGCACCGGCACCAGCGTCGGCGACCCCGTGGAACTGCAGGCCCTCGCCGAGGTGATCGGTCCCCGCGCGAAGGACGACCGCTGCCTGGTCGGCTCCATCAAGACCAACATCGGTCACGCCGAGGCCGCAGCCGGCATCGCCGGACTCATCAAGGCCGTGCTGTGCCTCGAACAGGGTCAGGTGCCGCCCAACCTGCACCTGAAAAACCCCAACCCGGCCGTGGCCTGGGACGAACTGCCCCTGCACATCCCCACCCAGGCCACCGCGCTGCCCGACCGCGGCCGGCCGAACGTGGCCGGCGTCAGCAGCTTCGGCTTCTCCGGCACCAACGCTCACCTGGTCCTCGAAGCCGCCCCCGCCCCCCAGGCCGAAGCCCAGCCTGAGGCGCCGACGGCACGCACCGAGCTGCTGACCCTGTCCGGCTTGAGCCCCGAAGCCCTCATCGACACCGCCCGCCGCATGGCCGACCACCTCACCGGTGCCGGGGCCACCGACAGCCTGCGCGACATCTGCCACTCCGCGGCCTTGCGCCGCACTCTTCACGATGCCCGCCTGGCCGTCCCCGTCGACGACCACGCCGAAGCCGCGGCCGTCCTGCGCGCCTTCGCCGAAGGAGAAGACGAACCAGGCCTGTCCTTCAGCGACTACACCGACCCCAGCACGCCTCCCAGGATCGCGTTCGTCTTTCCCGGGCAGGGTTCCCAGTGGGTCGGCATGGGCCGCCAACTCCTCGACACCGAGCCGGTGTTCGCCGAGGCCATGCGCGAGTGCGACACGGCCATCCAGACCGAGACCGGATGGTCGGTCATCGACCTGCTGCGCACCGGCGATGAGGAGCGGTTCAAGGAACTGGACGTCATCCAGCCCACCCTGTGGGCCATGGAGATCGCGCTGGCCCAGCTGTGGCGCTCCTGGGGCGTGGAACCCGACGTCGTCATCGGCCACAGCATGGGCGAGTCCGCCGCCGCCTACATCGCCGGATCCCTCAGCCTGGCGGACGCCGCCTCCGTCATCTGCCGCCGCAGCCGTCTCGCCAAGCGGCTCGCCGGACGCGGCACCATGGCGTGGGTCGCGCTGCCCGCCGAGGAAGCCGCCCGCGCGCTGGCCGGATACGAGGACCAGGTCGCGGTGGCCGCGATCAACAGCCCCACCTCCACCCTGCTGTCCGGCGACGGAGACGCCCTCGCCAAGGTGCTGGCCGACCTGGACGCCCGCGAGATCACCAACCGGCCGGTCAACGTCGACTTCGCCTCCCACTGCCCGCAGATGGACGCCCTGCGCGAGGACCTGCTGGCGGAACTGGCACACCTGACCCCGAAGGCCGGCAGCATCCCGCTGCACTCCACCTTGCTCAACGACGTCATCGACGGCTCGGCCATGGACGCCGACTACTGGGTGCGCAACATCCGCCAGCCCGTCGACTTCGTCGGCGCCGTCCGAGGCCAACTCGCCCTCGGCGACACCGTGTTCATCGAAGTCAGCCCCCACCCCCTGCTGGTCAACGGCATCCGTGAGACCGGACGCGCGGACGGCCAGGAGGTCACGGCCGTCGGAAGTTTCCGCCGCCAGGACGACGAACGCGCCTGCCTGCTCACCTTCGCCGCAGCCCTGCACACCACGGGCGTGCCCCTCGACTTCGACGCCGTGACCGGACCCGGCCGTTTCGTACCCCTGCCGTCCTACCCGTGGCAGCGCACCCGGCACTGGATCAGTCCCGCCCCCGAGGCCACCGCCACTCCCGTACCCGCAGCAACCGCCACCCCTGCCCCGGCACACCCGCTGCTGGGCACGGAGATCGCCACCGAGGGAACGACCCGGATCTGGCAGGGCCCCCTGGACCTTCAGCGCAACGCCTACCTGCAAGATCACCGTATCCAGGACTCGATCATCCTGCCGGGCACCGCCCACCTGGAGCTCGTCGCCGCAGCGGCCCGGAACATGCTGGGCGACGACGCTCTGTCGGTGGCCGACGTCCGCTACCACCGGGCACTGTTCCTGGACGATTCCGCACCCCCGCCCCAGGTACGCGTCACCGCCACGCACGCCGACGGCAGCCTGCACTGCTCCATCTACAGCCAGGACGCCGACACCGACGCTGCGGAGTGGCTGCTGCACACCGAAGCCACCGCCCGACCCCTCGCCGCCGAGGCGGCAGCCCCCGCCGTCTCGCTGGAGGCCATCCGCTCCCGGTGCGTCGAGCATCAGGACGCCGCCGACTTCTACTCCTGGAACGCCGAGCGCGGCAACCAGTGGAACGGCGCCTTCCAGGGCGTCGACGAACTGTGGCGCACCGACGGCGAGGTCCTCGCCCACCTGTCCTGCCCGACCGCCCTCCTCGACACCCTGGTGCAGCACCATTTCCATCCGGCCCTGCTGGACGCCAGCGGCCACTCCATGGCCGCTGCCCGCCCGTTGACCGTGCCCGGTGAGGAAGGAGTCTTCGTCCTCGGCGGCATCGACGAAGTCCGCTTCTTCGAGAAGCCGACCACCTCCATGTACAGCCACGCCCGCCTCCTGCCCGCCACCCGCGAGGACTCCTTCAGCGCCGACATCGACATCCGCGGCGACGACGGCCGGCTGCTGGCCCAGATGCGCGGCCTGCGCCTGCAGTACCTGGCCGGCCACGCACCCGCCCCGCTGACACCGCACCGCGAGGACACCACCGTGACCGCCACCGCACCGCGCGCGCCGGCAACCACCGGCGGGCAGGAATCCTGGCTGCACTCCCTCACCTGGGAAGCCGCCCCGCACCGCGCCCCGGCCGGCGACGAGCAGCTGAACGGCTTCTGGCTCGTCCTGACCGACAGCGGCCCCACCGGCCGCGCCCTCATCCGTGAACTGACCGGCCGCGGCGAGCGCGTGGTCGCCGTCACCGCCGCAGCGGGCCGCATGGCCGGCGCAGGGGAGCGCTACCGCATCGACCCCGCCAACCCCGGCCACTACAACGACACCCTGGCCGACATCGCCCGCGAAGGCACCTGCCGCGGCGTCATCCACCTGTGGGCGCTGGACGCCCAAGCTGGACTCGACGCCACCGCCACCGAGATGGGCCGCACCCAACTCCTGGCCGGGCACAGCGTCCTGCACCTGATACGGGCGCTGGACAAGCATCCCCTCGGCCACCCGCCGCTCTGGCTGATCACCCAGCTCGCGCAGGCCACCAGCCCCCGAGACGCGGTACGCAACCCCTTCCAGGCACCGCTGTGGGGCCTGGGCCGCACCCTCGCCGCGGAATCACCCGCCCTCACCCCCCGGCTGGTCGACCTCGACCGCTCCCCGGCCAGCATCCCCGCCCTGGCCAACCTCCTGCTCCAGCCCGACGCGGAAGACCAGACGGCGCTGCGTGACGGCCAGCGCTTTGCCGCCCGGCTGCGGCCCGCACCAGCCGCCTCCGGCACACCGCAGAACCTGTCCCTGCCCGCCCCCGGCGTTTTGGACGACCTCCAGCTCCAGGCCGCCCCGCACCGCCACCTCGGACCCGACGACGTCCGTATCCAGGTCGCCCACGCCGGGGTCAACTACCGCGATGTGCTGCTGAGCCTGGGCATGTACCCGGGGCAGGACGACCAGCCGCCGACGCTCGGCTGGGAGTGCGCCGGCACCGTCACCGAGACCGGCAGCCAGGTCAGTGACGTCGCCGTCGGCGACGAGGTCATCGCCTTCGCCGAAGGCGCCCTCGCCAACGAAGCCATCACGCGTGCCTGCCTGACCGCACCCAAGCCGGCCCGACTGACCTCGGCCGAGGCCGCGACCCTGCCCGCGTCCTATCTCACCGCGTACCACGCACTGCACGACCTCGCCCGAATCGACCGCGGCGACAAGATCCTCATCCACTCCGCCACGGGCGGCACCGGGCTGGCCGCGCTGAACGTCGCCCGCTGGAAGGGCGCCCGGATCTACGCCACCGCCGGAAGCGACGCCAAGCGGGAACTGCTGGCCAGGCTCGGCGTGGACCGCGTCGCCGACTCCCGCAGTCTGGACTTCGCCGACACCTTCCGTCCCGCCCGGGGAGAGGACGGATTCGACGTCGTCCTCAACACGCTGGCGGGAGAAGCCATCCCGGCCAATCTCTCCCTGATGGCGCCCTACGGGCACTACCTCGAACTGAGCAAGCGGGACATCCTCGACGACAACCCCCTGGCCCTGGGCCCCTTCGCCCGCAACCTGTCCTTCCACGCCGTCGACGTCGTCCATATGATCCAGAACGCGCCCGAGCGAGCCGGACGCATCCTGCGAGCCGCGGCCTCGCTGGTCGACCGAGGCGATCTGCAGCCGCTGCCGCACACGGAGTTCCCGGCCGAGAACGCAGCCGAGGCTTTCCGGCTCATGGCTCAGTCCCGCCACACCGGCAAGATCGTCCTGTCGTTCAGCCACAGCACCGCCCCAGGAGAACCGGAGCCGGCCCGTACCCCGGCCGTCGCCATTCAGGGGGAGGGCACCTATCTGGTGACCGGGGGAGCAGGCGGCATCGGCGGCCGGCTGTCCCTGTGGCTGGCCGACCAAGGAGCACGCCACCTCCTGCTCACCGGCCGCAGCCCGCTGGCCGCCGCCGGGACGCGGCTGCCCGACGACCATCCTCAGGCTGCGGCCCTCGCCGTCCTTGAGGAACTCGCCGAACGCGGCGTCAGTGTCCAGTACGCGGCCGTCGATGTCGCCGACCACCAGGCCATGCGGCAACTGCTGACCGGCCGCCGCCGACAGGGTCTGCCGCCCCTGCGCGGTGTCTTCCACGCGGCTGGCGTCATCGACTACACCCCGCTCAGCGACATGAGCCCTGGCGACCTCGACACGGTCCTGGCCGCCAAGGTCTCCGGAGCCTGGAATCTGCACCGCCTCCTGCACGACCAAGAGGTGGACGCGTTCGTCCTCTTCTCCTCCGGATCAGCTCTCCTCAGCTCGCCCATGCTCGGCGGCTACGCAGCCGGCAATGCCTTCCTCGACGCCCTGGCCCACCACCGGCACGCCCAGGGCCGACCGGCGACCGTCATCAACTGGGGCTTCTGGGACAGCGTCGGCATGGTCGCCCGCAAGGAACAGCAAGAAGAACGGACCCTGTTGCCCCAGGGCATGTCCTCCTTCAGTCCCGAAGCAGGACTCGCCGTGCTCGGAGACATCCTGAGCGAAGGCCGCCTGCACACCGCGGTCCTGCGCGCCGACTGGCCCGCCTGGGCGCAGGCCTACCCGGCCGCCGCCACCGCGCCCCTGCTGCAGCACCTCACCGCGCCCGGCCATCCGGCCCAGCCCACCCTGGCCCCGGCCAGCGTGGCACCCGCTCCCGCCGCAGCCGAAGAACCGGACCTGAGCCAGGAGCCGCCCACCCTCACGGCCCCGACGGCCACACCACGAGCCGCCGCCCCGGCACCGGTCGCACCGCCGGCCGCACCCGCGCCGTCGGCTGCGTCCGGTGCGCCGAGCACCGAGGTGCTGGCGTTCGTGAAGGAGCAGGTGGCCGTGGTGATGGGGCTGCGTCCGGAGCGGGTCAATGTGAGTCGGCCGTTGAACCGGCTCGGTATGGATTCGCTGATGGCGGTGGAGCTGCGCAACCGGATCGAGCGGGAGTACCGGGTGAAGTTGCCGATGGTGCAGCTGCTGAAGGACGGCACGGTCACCACGGTCGTGCAGGCCCTGACCGCCGAACTCACCTCCACCAGCACCCCGAATGCGCAGCCCGATGTCACGCCCGCGCCAGCAGCTCCCGCCACACCCGCTCCTGCCGTGGCTCAGCCCCGAGCGCGAAAGACCGTCGAACCGCAAGACCCCGAACTCCAGCCCGAGCAGCCGGATGCCGACGGCACACCGCCGAACGCAGCCGGCGAAGAGGTGCTGGCGTTCGTGAAGGAGCAGGTGGCTGTCGTGATGGGGCTGCGTCCGGAGCGGGTCAATGTGAGTCGGCCGTTGAACCGGCTCGGTATGGATTCGCTGATGGCGGTGGAGCTGCGCAACCGGATCGAGCGGGAGTACCGGGTGAAGTTGCCGATGGTGCAGCTGCTGAAGGACGGCACGGTCACCACGGTCGTGCAGGCCCTGACCGCCGAACTCAACTCCGCCAACGCCCCGGCCTGACCGAGCGACCAACGAGGATCGAGCTACCCGTGAAGACCACCGACATCCGCATCGCCGGCCTTGGCACCTACATCCCCGACATCGTCGACGCACAAAAAGCCGTCGCACTCGGCCTGTACGACGCCGACGACTACGAGTGGTACGGCTGGACCGGCGCCGCCGTCGCCGACGACATGCCCGCACCCGACATGGCTGTCGCCGCCGCCCGCCAGGCCATGGAACGCTCCCAGGCGCACCCGCACGACATCGACCTGCACATCCACGCCTGCGGCCACGAACAGGGCCCCGAGGGCTGGTCGCCGCAGCACTACATCCTGCGCCACATCACCGACCGCGACGTGCCCTCCTTCCGCGTCTGGCAGGCCTGCAGCGGTCTGATCGGCTCGCTGGAACTGGCCGCCTGCTACCTCCAGGCCGTCCCCGAGCGCACCACCGCCCTGCTCACCGGTGCCGACAACGTCGGCACCCCGAACTTCAACCGGTGGGCCTTCGGCATCCAAAACGGCGTGCTCGGCGACGCCGGCAGCGCCGTCCTGCTGTCCAAGACCGACGGCTTCGCCAGCCTGCTGTCCATCAACACCGGCTCCACCGCCGAGGTCGAAGCCCAGTACAGGGGCGCCGAGCCGCTCTTCCCGCCGTCCCTGACGGTGGGCCGCAGCATGGACTTCAAGGAACGCCTGGCCGCCACCGGCGGACTGGAAGAAACCGTCGCCGAAGTCGTGCGCCGCCAGGGCGAGTTGCGTACCGAGATAGCCCTGCGCACCCTGGCCGAAGCCGGACTCGAACCGGCCGACGTCACGCGCGTCGCCCACGTGTTCACCGGCCAGGAAAGCTACCTGAAGGTCATCCTCGACCCCATGGGCCTCTCGCCCGACCAGGGGCTGCTCGACTTCGGCCGCAACCTCGGCCACCTGACCGTCAACGACCAGATCGTCGGCCTCGACCACCTCGTCGCCACCAGCCAGGTCGGGCCCGGCGACCACGTCCTCATCGTCGCCCATGGCGGCGGAGTCTCCATCACCTGCGCCGTCGTACGCATCGACCACCGCCCCCACTGGGCCCAGTAGCCCGCACCCGGGAGCCGGTCCCCTACGGACCGGCTCCCGGCCCTTCCCTTTCCCGCCTCACCATCCAGGGACACCCGGCCATGCTGAACCTCGCCTCATCACCCTTACTCGACGCCGAACAACTCATCTCCACCTTCGGCCTGCTGGGCATCATGGCCACCGTCTTCGCGGAGTCGGGCCTGATCGTCTGCTTCTTCCTGCCCGGCGACTCCCTGCTGTTCACCGCAGGCCTGCTGGTCGCCAACGACCAGATCCTGCACCAGCCGCTGTGGCTGCTCATGCTCGCCATCGCCGTCGCCGCCGTCCTGGGCGACCAGTTCGGCTACGCCTTCGGCCGCAAGGTAGGCCCGGCACTGTTCAGGCGGCCCAACTCCCGCTTCTTCAAGCAGGAAAACGCCGAACGCGCGCAGGGCTTCATGCTCAAGCACGGCCCCAAGGCCCTCGTAATGGCCCGCTTCATCCCCGTGTTCCGCACCTTCATCCCCATCACCGCCGGCGTGGGCCGCATGACCTACCGGACGTTCTTCCTGTTCAACGTCATCGGTGCCGTCCTGTGGTCCGTCAGCCTCACCCTGGTCGGCTACTACCTCGGCCAGATCGCCTTCGTCCGCGACAACATCGAAGGCATGGTCATCGGCATCGTCCTGGTGTCCGGTATCCCGATCATCATCGAGGGCATCAAGATGCGCCGCCGCAGCCGCCAGACCCCGACCACCACAGCCCCTGCCTCCACGACACCCGCCACGGAAACGGAGCTGCCCCGTTCATGATCTCCGCCAAAGAGTTCTGCGACATCCTCGCCGACCGCGGGTTCACCACCGCCAGCGGTGTGCCCTGCTCCCACTTCGGCGGGCCCATCGCCTACCTCAGCACCCAGCCGGGCCGCTACGTACCCGCACCCAACGAGGGCAACGCCCTGGCGGTCGCGGCCGGAGCCGCCCTGGGCGGGCAGCGCGCCTACGTCATGCTGCAAAACTCCGGCCTGGGCAACCTCATCAACCCGCTGACCTCGCTGGTGATGACCTATCAGCTGCCCATCCTCACCTTCGCCAGCCTCCGCGGCTGGCCCGACCCGGCCACCGACGAACCCCAGCACGCCGTCATGGGACCGGCCACCCACCGCCTCCTCGACAGCGTCAACACCCCGCACTACACGCTGCACGCCCAGGACGGTACCGAACGGTTCACCGAGATACTCGACACCGCGGACAAAGACCTGGCCGACCTGCGGGCCCCCTTCGTCCTGGTGGAGCGCGGTGCCATCGGCAAGGCGGCCGCGCAGGAGGCCGCCGTACCCACGGGCCTGTCCAGCAGCACCGCTATCCGCGTGGTGACCGACATCTGCCCCGACGCGTCCGTCATCGCCACCACCGGCTACACCGGCCGTGACGTCTTCGCCGTCGCCGACCGGCCCGGCAACTTCTACATGCAGGGCTCCATGGGACACGCCTCCTCCCTCGGCCTGGGCGTCGCCCTGTCCCACCCGGAGCGGACCGTCGTCGTCCTGGACGGTGACGGTGCCGCGCTGATGCACCTCGGCGCCCTGTCGATGATCGGACACGAGGCGCCCGCCAACTTCATCCACGTGGTGCTCGACAACCAGATCCACGAGTCCACCGGCGGCCAGTCCACCACCTCCGCCAGCACCTCATTCCCCGCAGCGGCACTCGCGGCCGGCTACCGAAGCGCGGTGGACTGCGACAGCGAAGAGGGCCTGCGCGACGCGGTGTTGGCGGCCAAGGCGGCCTCGGGACCGCACCTGATCAGCGTGCGCACCCTGCCGCGTACCGGGGCCATCCCGCCGCGCGCCACCAACGCACTCACTCCCGAGGGCATCCGTGACCGGTTCCAGCAGAACCTGCAGGGCAGCTGACCTGCATGAAAAAACAGCCTGCCTCCGCCCATCGGCGGAGGCAGGCTGCCTCAGAATGTGCACGGGCCGTCAGCCGTCGGCAGCGGCCACAGAGGCGGAGGGCTGCAGGCAGGCCGCCACGGTCTCCGGGTCCATGGCCGCCAGACTGGCGAACATGCGCAGCGGTTCGGCCAGCGCCGCACAGCACATCACGTACTGGTTGCTGCGGCCCTGTGGGACGGCCTCCACCAGCTCCTGTTCACGCAGCGGTGCCAGGTGATGGCTGACCAGGGTCTGGCTCAGTCCGGTGGCTTCCTGCAACTCCTTCACGGTGCGCGGGCGTTGCGCGATCAACAGGATCAGCGTCAGGCGGGTCTCATCGGCCAGCGCACGCAGTTTCGGAGCAAGTACCTGCGCCCGCTCCCGCTCACTGAGCCACTGGCCGGGATCGCTGACCGCGACCCTCAGCTTTGTCGGCCGGGCCATCACTACCGCCTTGTCACCTTCATGCCCGTCGCCCGGGTCGGTCCTCGCCACGTGGGTGGCGATCGGGGCGGGGTGCACTGCGCGTTCGATCCTACGCATGGCGGCCATGCCCGACTACGAGCCGGTCCGGGCGCCGGCCTCAGGCTGCGTGGGCAGATCGGCGGCGACGGCGCCGTCCTTTTCCACCGTCTGCCCGCGGGGCAGGATGAATGCGGAGGCAACCGCGCCGACGACCGCGACGGCGACAGCAACCATCAGGGTGCCGCTGAAGCCGTGGACGAAGGAGGCCTGCGCGGCGGACAGCACTCGCTCGCCGGCTGCCCCGCCCATCTGTTGGGCAACCGCGGAAGCGCCCGCCAGCGACTCGCGCACAGCATCCCCGGCCTCGCCGGGTACCTGCGCGACCTGGGGAAGGTCGTTGCGGTAGAGGGTGGCGATGACGCTGCCGCTGACCGCGATGCCCAGCGCACCACCGACCTGCATACCCACATCCGCGACCGCGGAGCCCGCACCGGCCTGGCGGGCGTTGGACACGGCCAGGATGGCGTCGACGGCTGCGGGAAGCGCGATGCCCATGCCCAGGCCGAACACGGCAAGGCCCCACAGTGCCTGCGCCTCGTCGTCGACCTGGAGCCCGGCGAGCACGCCGAGTCCGGCCGCGCACAGGACCAGGCCGATGACCACGGTGGCCTTGAGGCCGGTGCGTTCGACGAGCTTGGGTGACAGAGGAGCGCCGACCATCATGGTGCCGATCGCCAGCATCCGCAGACCGGCGCCCAGCGGGTCCAGTTCGAGGACCGACTGCAGGTACTGGGTGAGCAGGTACAGGCCGCTGTAGAGGCCGAAGGAGGTGCAGGCGATGGCCAGCGTGCCGCCGCCGTAGCGGGCGTTGAGGAAGAGGCCGACTTCCAGCATGGGGTGTTCGGTGTGCCGCTCCCACAGGATGAAGCCGACCATGAGCGCGACGCCGGCGAACAGCGAGCCGAGGGTCACGATGTCGCCCCACCCGTTGTGCGGGGCTTCCACGAGGCCGTAGACGATGGCGACCAGGCCGGCCACCGACAGCAGGGCGCCGACGAGATCCAGCCCGGGGTGGCCCTCGGCCTTGGACTCGGGAATGAGCTTGAATCCGCCGATGAGGGCGATTGCCGCCAGTGGCACGTTGATGAGGAACATCGATCCCCACCAGAAGTGCTCCAGCAGCAGGCCGCTGACGACAGGGCCGAGCGGTACGCCGACCGCTGCCGCGCCCGACCAGATGCCGATCGCCTTGCCCTGCTCCTCGGGCGGGAAGACGTCCTTGATGATGGCCAGGGTGGCGGGCATCATCAGCGCCGCCGAAATACCCATCGTGGCACGGAAGGTGATGAGCAGTTCGGGGCTGGAGGCGAATGCGGCACCGAGACTGGTCACCGCGAAGGCGGCCAGCCCGATGGCCAGCAGTCGCTTGCGGCCGAAGCGGTCCGACAGCCCTCCCGCCATCAGCAGCAGCCCGCCGAAGGCCAGCGCGTAGGAGTCGACCGTCCACTGCAGCTGGCTGCTTGTGGCATCCAGGTCCTTCTGGATGCTGGGCAGTGCCAGATTGAGGATGAGGGTGTCAAGCCCGATGAGGACCAGGCTCAGGCACAGAATGGCCAGGATCTGCCATCTGCGGGGGTGTCCGGCAGGGCGGTTCACGAGAATCTCCTCAACGACGCACAAGATGGAGTGTGGCGGCAGGCGGCGGCGCGGACCGCGCGCGCCCAAGTGCCGCTCAATAACGCTGGCCGAAGGCCTGTTGCCCGCCGCGGAGGGGGAAATCCGGTCCCCGGCCGCCCACACACTAACCAGCAGAGGCTGTTATCAACAGTCAACGCTGTTGATAACGGCCGACATTGGATGCTCGATCCGGCCATCTCCTCAAGATCTTCACCCTTTACCTGCGGGTTTCCCCTTCTGTCGTGACCTGCCGAGACCGGCGATGACCTGTGCTCGTCTCGTATGTCGAGGCGGCGCGCCGCAGGCTGCGGACGCGGCCGGTTGTGGGCGTCGCGGCTCACAGGGAACGCTTGACCTGCGGAAATGGGTTCGATGGCAGTGGTCTGCGGGCGGGGGCGGCGTAGTTGGCGAAAAATGCCTGTCGGCCGAAGTGCGGGTCTCGAATACTTCGACCGATATCGATAAATTGAGCGAGAAGCAGCACGGGGGCCTGCTGAGTAGGGTCCCGTCTTGGTGCCAGGGGGGCTGGAAGACGTGTATGGATCCGACAGGCAGACGGTTGGCTCATCGACGCGCCCCGTCTTGCCGTAGGCGTCAGCGCACGCCCCGTCCAACCCTCAGACCGCGTGTGGCGCGCGGTTCCTGACACTGCATCACACCCACCAGAACGCAGCGGCCGAGCGGTCGGCGCACTGTCTGCTGCGGCATTACGGGGCTGGAACCGTCCTTGGCGGCGACGGTGTCCACGCCTGACCTGTAATCCTTGAAGGGGAAACGATGTCAGTCTCTGCTCAGCCTCGCCTTGCCCTGGTGGGCGACCGCGGCAACCACGACGAGCCGTCCCATCCCAAGATCGACGCCATGCGTGAGCAGTGGGACGTGACGACGGAATGGGTCCCGACCGTCGACATCCACGACGTCTCCCGGCTGGACGGGTTCGACGGTATATGGGTGGTCCCCGGCGCGCCCTACTTCAACCAGAAGGGGGTGCACATCGCTGTCCGTCATGCCCGTGAGAACGCCCTGCCGTTCCTGGGCACCTGCGGCGGATTCTTCAGCGCCCTCATCGAGCACGCCCAGAACGTGCTGCACCTTCCCGAAGCGGAGGGCGTGGATGAGGACCCGGAGAAGCTCATGCCGCTGGTCACCCCCCTGACGTGTTCCTTCCGCGGGGAGAAGGCTCCCCTGAGGGTCAAAGAGGACTCGCTGCTCGCCTCGATCTACGGCACCACCCAGGTCGATGAGATCTTCCACTGCGACTACGGACTGACCGACGACTTCATGGGCGCCGCCAGCCAGGGCGCCCTGCAGATCAGCGCCTGGGACAGCGACGGCGCGCCGCGGGCGCTGGAGATCACCGGCCATCCGTTCTTCATGGGCAGTCTCTTCCAGCCTGAGCTGTCCTCCGCCCCGGGTGCGGAGCACCTGATCCTGAAGACGTTCCTGACGGCGGTGCGGACCTCGGCGAGCAGCCTGTCGGCCCACCACGCCGGCTGACGCAGCCCCGCTCACACACTGCATCTGCGACAACGGCCGTGCGCCCGGCGCGCACGGCCGAGGGCACCGCCATGCCTGCCTCGTCCCCACACCAGGTGGAAGGACCGCTCACGCGCATGAAGCACGACCAGCACGGGATCTCCCGAAGAGGATTCGTCCGGGGCAGCGTCGTCGGCAGCGCCGGCCTCGGCGCCCCGGTCCTGCTGCCGTTGGTGGCAGCCAGCGCCGCGGAATCAGCCGGCCCCGACGCCGTCGGCAGCGTGCCGGGGGCGGATTTCACCGACCAGTCGGCGGCCCTGACCCCGGACCGGACGGTGGCGACGGCCTGCCAGTTCTGCAACTCCAACTGCCGCCTCAACGTCGACCTCAAGGCCGACCGGATCCTCGCCGTCCGCGGCGAGGACGGCGACCCCGTCCAGGCCGGCCAGCTGTGCGTCAAGGCCGAGATGATGCCGCAGCTGGTCTACAACAAAGACCGCCTCACCACGCCGCTGCGTCGCGTCGGCGGGAAGAAGGGCTCCGCGCACTCCCGGTTCGAGGCGATCAGCTGGGACGAGGCCTACCGGACCATCGCCCGGAAGCTGCTGCACCTGCGCGACACCGGCCAGGTGCACACCATCGCCAACCGCACCACCGGCCGCATGCCCCGCGGCACCGGATCCCTGGTGGCCCGCCTGTTCGCCATGCTGGGCAGCCCCAACAACACCGACGTCGGGCCGGTCTGCAACGACGCCGGCGCCAACGCCCTGGCGGCCACCTTCGGCCTGGGCAACTTCACCAACGGCTACGGCACCGACGGCGCCACCGGCAAGGACGACCTCGGCTCCGCCCGGCACTACCTGTTCCTGGGCACCAACCAGGCCGAGACCCACCCGGTGACCTTCGACTACCTGCTGCGCGGACGCAAGAAGACCAAGGCCACGCTCACCGTCGTCGACCCCCGACTGACCCCGACCGGAGCCGCCGCGGACCGGTGGGTGTCGCCCAAACCCCACACCGACTTCGCCCTGCTGCTGGGCATGCTGCATCACATCGTCGAAGAGGGCCTGTACGACCAGGCGTTCATTGACCGCTGGGTGACCGGCTTCGACGAGCTGCGCGCCCACCTGGCCAAGCACCAGTACACGCCCGCCTGGGCCGCGAACGTCACCGGCGTACCGGCCGCCACCATCACGGCCATGGCCGAGGAGTACGCGGGCGCCACACCCGCCGCGATCTTCTGCAACGCCGGCATCTCGCACCAGCTCGGCGCGTTCGACACCTACCGGGTGGCCACCTTCCTCGCCGCGGTCACCGGCAACATCGGCCGGCCCGGCGGCGGCTGCAACTTCATGCACAACACCTGGCCCGGCGACCTGCACCTGCCGCCGCTTGCGGCAGACGTACCGGAACGCCGCGAGGCCCTGCCGGTCGGCCCGGACTACTTCGCCGAGTCCATCCTCACCGGCCAGCCCTACCGGCTGCGCGCCGTCATCACCCAAGGCAACCCGCTGGTGTCCTCCGCCAACACCAACAAAGTCCGCAAGGCCTTCGAACAGCTCGACTTCTACGTCTACACCGGCCTGTTCATGGAGGAGCCGGCCGCCTACGCCGACATCATCCTGCCCGTCTGCAGCGGACTGGAGATGGAAGGCGTCTACATGCGCCGCGACGACCGCGCCATCCGCTGGCAGGACCAAGTCGTCGACCGCGTCGGCCAGTCCCGCCCGGACTGGGAGATCTGGATCGGCCTCGCCCACGCACTCGCCGAACTCGACACCCGCCGCCCCGCGAAGGAATGGCGTGACGCTTTCCCCGAGCGGTGGATGGACTACAAGAACCTGTGGGACGACTTCGTCACGCACACCCCCGGTGCGGGCGGCATGACCCGCGAGCGCATGCGCGAGCGCACCGAGCCGCTGCGCTGGCCGTGCCCCACCCCGGAGCATCCCGGGGTCAGCACCCTCTACCTCGACCACCCCAGCTGGTACGAGGCCGCGGAGTCCCTGGACACGGCGCATCGCGGCAAACGCTTCCTGACGCCCAGCGGGAAGGTGGAAATCACCACCGCCGCGCTGGAGAAGAGCCTGTCGGCGACCGGACATGCCGCGCTGCCGATCTTCTACACCCACCCTGAGGTCACCGGCGCCCACCCGACCGTGGCCTACAGCAAGAAGCTCGTCACCAACCCGATCAACCCGCAGGCGCTCACCCACCCGGTGCGCCTGGGTGTGGCCGGGAACGGTGACGTCCACCGACGCTTCCCGCTGATGGGCATGACCGGCCGGCCCAGCGTGGTGCACTTCGCCGAGATCACCCACTGGACGCCCACCGGCAAGCAGCTCAACGGCATCCGCTTCATCCAGATTCACCCGGCAACGGCGCACAGCGCGGGCATCGCCGACGGCGACGACGTCCGGGTGGAGAGCCCGCGGGGCGCGGTAACAGGGACTGCTCTGCTGTGGGACGGCATCCGGCCCGACACCGTGTTCGTCCCCAACACCTTCGGTCCCGCGCAGAAGGTCGGCGACCTCTTCGACGACCCGCGCTACGAGCCGGCCAACACGCTGCCCGACGACCAGTACTACGACAACCTCTCCGGCCAGCAGGCCTATAAGTGCTTCGCCTGCCGCGTCGTCAAAGCCTGACCAGCCCCAAGGCCCCCCAGCCGCTCGACACCACGGAGGACCGTATGAACGCAACACCCGACCCGCGCCTGAAGGCTGAAGAGGTCACCGTGCTGCCGCTGGCGGCCTTCGACGAGACCGTCAGCGTCCTGGGCTCCAAGAGCTACACCAACCGCTACCTGGCCATCGCCTCCCTGTCGGGCCGCGAAACCGTCATCAACGGCGCACTGCTGTCCGACGACACCCTCTACTTCGCCCGCGCCATCGAGACGTTCGGCCACGTCACCTGCGCCATCGACCACGAAGCGGCCAGCATCCACGTCACCCCCACCGGACAGCCCATGCGCGCCCCGAAGGAGGACATCTTCGTCGGCGGCGCCGGCACCCCGCTGCGCTTTCTGATCTCCATGGCCGGCCACGCCCAGGGCACCACGATCATCACCGGCAACACCCGCATGCAGGAACGCCCCATGGGCGACCTGCTCGCGGCACTGCCGCCGCTGGGCGTGGACGCCACCGCCGTGCGCGGCAACGGCAGCCCGCCCATCCGCGTCGTGGGCGGCTCCTTCAAGGGCGGCGCCACCACCATCAACGGCACCGTCTCCAGCCAGTTCACCTCCAGCCTGATCATCAACGCGCTGCGCGCCGCCACCGACACCGAGATCACCATCGCCGACGAGCTGATCTCCAAGCCGTACGTCGAGATGACGCTCGCCGCCCTGAAGGAAATGGGCGTGAGCGTCGAACGCGACGGCTACCGCCGCTTCACCGTCCCGGCCGGCCAGCAGGCCCGCGGCGGCGACGTCACCGTCGAACCCGACGCCTCCGGCATGTCCTACTTCCTGGCCGCCGCCGCCATCCTGGGCAGCCGCGTCGTCATCCCCGGCATCGGCTCCGGATCCCACCAGGGCGACGTCCACCTCGTCGAAGCCCTGGAACGGATGGGCTGTCACACCCAGATCACCGACGACGAGATCACCCTGACCGGCGGCCCCCTGCGCGGCATCGACATCGACATGGAAGCCATGCCCGACGTCGTCCCCTCCCTGGCCATCGCCGCCGCCTACGCCGAAGGCACCACCCGCATCACCAACATCGCCTCGCTGCGCGTCAAGGAGTGCGACCGCATCGCCGCCGTCACCACCGAACTGCGCAAGATGGGCATCGACGTCGAGGAGCTCCCCGACGCCATGTACATCACCGGCGGCACCCCGCACGGCGCGACCATCGACACCTACGACGACCACCGCATCGCCATGACCTTCGCCATCGGCGGCCTGCGCACCGAAGGCGTCGTCATCAAGGACCCCGGCTGCGTCGCCAAGTCCTTCCCCACCTTCTGGCAGACCCTCGACAGCCTCCACCCCACCCTGGCGAGCACCAAGTGAGCACGCCGGACACCGCGCCCGGCGGACCGGGCATCCTGTTGGTGCTGGACGGCTGGGGCCACGCCCCGCCCGGCGCCGACAACGCCGTCGCCGCTGCACGAACGCCCGTCCTGGCCGACCTGACCAGCCGGCACCTCTCCACCCTGGCCGACGCGTCCGGCGAGGCTGTCGGCCTGCTGCCGGGCACCGTCGGCAACTCCGAGATCGGGCACATGGTCATCGGAGCGGGACGTCCTCTGCCCTACGACAGTCTCCTCGTCCAGCAGCACATCGACTCCGGCGAGCTGCGGGAGAACACCCGCCTCGTCGCTCTCCTGGACACTCTCGCGGCCGGTGGAGGCGCCCTGCACCTGGTCGGGTTGATCTCCGACGGGCAGATCCACGCGCACGTCGGGCATCTGAGCGAGCTGCTCGCCGCAGCCGCCGCCCGCCGGGTGCCCCGCGTGTGGATCCACGCGATCACCGACGGCCGGGACGTGGCCGACGGCACCGCCGAAACCTACCTGACGCAGGTCACCGCACTGGCCGCGACAGCCGGGACCGGACGGATCGCCAGCGTCATCGGTCGCGGCTACGCCATGGACAAGGCCGGCAACCTCGACCTGACCGACCAGGCTGTCCGCCTGGTGGCCGACGCGGTGGGCGCCGAGGTGGACGACGCGGCCGAGGCCGTGGCCGCCTCCGGCCGCGGCGACGAGTGGGTGGCCCCGAGCATCCTGCGCGACGCACCAGAAGCGCGCATCGCCGACGGCGACGGCCTGCTGTGGTTCAACTTCCGCAGCGACCGCATCCAGCAGTTCGCCGACGGACTGGCGGAGCATCTGGCCGCCACCAGCCGCACGGTGCAGGTCCTCAGTCTGGCGCAGTACGACACCCGCACCGACATCCCCGCCCTGGTCCAGCGCGCGGACGCCTCGGGCGGCCTGGCGGACGAACTCACCGCGGCAGGTGTGCGTAGCGTGCGCATCGCCGAGGCCGAGAAGTTCGAGCACGTCACCTACTACGTCAACGGACGCGACAGCACGGTGCGCAGCGTCGAGGAACACATCCGCATCACCGGCCCCGTCGCCCCCGACTACAGGGCTCGCCCGGAGATGAACCTCGATCAGGTCACGGACGCCATCTTGGAGGCCGCGGCACGCCCCGACGTCGACCTCGTCATCGCCAACCTGGCCAACATCGATGTCGTCGGCCACACCGGCGACTACACGGCGACAGTGAAAGCGTGCGAGTACACCGACGCTGCCGTGGCACGCATCATGACCGCCGCCACCCGCTCAGGCCGGTGGCTACTGCTCGTGGGAGACCACGGCAACGCCGAGAAGATGACCAAGCTGGCGCCCGACGGCACCACCCGCCCCTACGGAGGGCACACCACCCATCCCGTGCCCCTCGTCGTGGTGCCGGCACACGAGGATGCTGCGGCCGCACTGCCCGAACGGGCCACGCTCGCCGACGTCGCCCCCACGGTCCTGCACCTGCTGGGGCACAAGCCCGGATCCGCCATGACAGGAAGGCCACTTCTGTGAGTCCCCTCGCCCCGACCGCAGCCGGCGCCCGCACCGATGACGCGGTCCCCGCACTGCTCGCGTCGCTGCAGGCCACCCTGCAGGGCCCCGCCGAGCAGCCAGGCTGTCCGCTGCCGGCCTCCATCGCGTCCGCTTTCGCAGACGACTCGACGGTTCGGCCGATCCCCGCGGGCGGCGTATGGGCCCTCCTTCGGGAATCGTCCGACCGTTCCTGCCAGGTGCTGTGCCTGCACAACCCTTCCCACGACCCGGTCTCGGCCAGCCTGGACACTCTGCTGCCCGAATCCGCGGGCCAGCAGCCCCACTTTCTCCGGGGCTCCCTGCACACCACGCAGGAGAGCGACGGACTGCACGTCCACCTGGCCGCGTTCGGCCACGCCTGGATCACCTTCACCCGCTAAGGAGGAGCACCCCGCCATCACGGACGCCGGACGGCCTTGAGCCGACGGCCCCGCAGCCATCGACGGCGTCCGGCGCCGTCCCTTCTGTACCGCTCCAGATCCGTCTGCAGCCTGCGCAGGCAGCCGCCCTCCCGGGGGTTGTGCTGCCCGCGTACTCCCTTCAGGGCACCGCCATTCCCTAAGGATCTGACATGTACATACGCGCGCTCATCCTGGTGCCGGCCTTCGCCGCTGCCAGCGTTTCGCTGTCCTTGCCCCCGCTCCTGCCCCGCCTGGCCGGCCGCCTCCTCTCCCTCTTCACGAGCGAGCTGAACACCAGCAACGGCGCGGACGGCAAAGGTGTGCACCTGTCGCCGCAGACCTTCGTCAGCCTGGTTCCCCTCCAGCCGTCACCTCAGTGACCGCCCGAGGACGGACCTCGGAATGTCGCACACCCATGCCCTCACCCACGCCGCGGTATCGCACGAAGACAGAAAGGCCCCATCGGTGTTCAGAACGAAGCGTCGCCTCGCCTACCTCACCTCAACAGCCCTGATGTTCACGTCCCTTGCCACGGCCTGCGCCGACGGCGGAGCCGGATCCTCAGGTGCACTGCAGGTCAGCGGTTCGACCACGGTAGCCCCCGTGGCCGCGGACGCAGCCCAGGCCCTCAAGGCCGACGGACTCGACATCACCGTCGCCACCCAGGGCGGCTCTGCCGGCGGCATCTCCCAGCTCGCGGCAGGCCAGATCAAAATCGCGATGAGCTCGAAGCCCCTCGCGGACGAGGACAAAGCCGCCAGCCCCAACACCGACTTCCTCCCCACTCAGATCGGGGCAGACGCCGTCGGCATCATCATCACCAAGGAAGTCGCCGACGCCGGTGTCAAGAACCTCACCGCAGCCCAGGTACGGGACCTGTTCGAAGGGAAGATCACCAACTGGTCCGAAGTCGGCGGCCCGGACCTCGAAGTCTTCGTCTACGACAAGGAACCCGGGCGCGGAACCCGTGAAGTACTCGACAAGTACATCTACGGAGACAAGAAGGCCCCGCTGCCGCCGGAGTCGGACAACTTCGCCATCGTGGGCGGCAACCTCGAAACTCGCAACAAGCTGGAGTCGACAGCCGGTTCCGTGGCCCCGCTGTCCACCAGCTTCATCGAAGGACGCGACGGTCTGGCAGCGGTGACGCTGGACGGCATCGCACCGACGCCCGACAACATCGCCTCCGGCACGTACCCCATGTCCCGGCCGCTTTTCCTCATCACCGACGGCAAGCCGGTGGGAACGGCCAAGACGTTCATCGACTACGTCCTGTCCGCCAAGGGCCAGGAGCTGATGACCAAGCACGGCTATCTGACGCTCAAGGAAATCGGGAAGTAGCCGATGACCACCACACTGGCGCGAGATCCTGTGACACCTGACGCAGAGATACGGCCACGCGCGTCGAAGTGGGTCTGGAGCTGGGTGTACGGCGGAGTGTTCTCCGTGGCAGCCCTGCTCCTGGTCCTCGTCGGGTATCTCGCCGTGGGAGTCAGCAGCGGCACAGTCGACTGGCTGGCACTGCTGACCGAAGCCTCCTGGAGTCCGGTCAACTCCGTGTACGGCGGCTTGGCCATGATCTACGGCACGGTCGTCGTCTGCGCCCTCGCCCTGGCCCTCGCCGTACCCGTCAGCTGGGCAGCTGCTCTGGCGCTGTCGGAGTATCTCCCTACGCGCGTGGCCCGGCCACTGCGCATGTGCGTGGAGCTGCTGGCCGCCGTACCCTCCATCGTCTACGGCCTCATCGGCATCATCGTTGTCCGCCCCTTCATCGCCCAGATCGCAGACGTACCCGGCGGAGACAGCCTTCTCGCCGCCGGGATCGTCCTCGCAGTCATGATCACTCCCACGATCGTGGCGGTGAGTGTCGATTCACTGTCCGCGGTGCCCGACCGCTACCGCGAGGCCGCCTTCTCGCTCGGCCTGACCCGCCGCGAAGTCATCCGCTCTGCGGTGCTGCCGCTCGCACGGTCCGGCATGAGGTCAGCCGTTCTGCTCGGCCTGGCCCGCGCGCTCGGCGAAGCCATTGCCGTGTTCCTGGTTGTGGGCAGAGCCGACGGACGACTGCCCACCAGTTTCGGCGGATTCCTCGACTCGTTGGTACACCCCGGCCAGACGCTGACGACGAAGCTGGCCGGCCCCGAGCCCGTCCTGGCCGGCACCTCCGGTCCCTACTTCGCCGCTCTGTGCGGACTCGGCATCACCCTCCTGGCACTCGTGGCTGTGGCAACGATCTGGGGCACACGGGGACAGAGGCACGGCACGGAAGCCAAACGAACCCGCCGGTACCATGCCACGCCCCGGATGCGTGTGCAGCGCGACCGGCTCGCCATGGCACTGCGCGTGGGAGCCCTGCTGCTGCCCAGCGCTCTCCTCATCGGCATGCTCAGCCTCCTGGTGACGCGAGGAAGCACCGCGTTCAACCCGTCCTTCTGGTTCACCTCGGCCACCGGCGCGGCGGGCGGGGGCGTACGCGACCAGATCGTCGGCACCGCACTGCTCATCGTTACAACGGGTCTCATCGCGCTGCCGCTCGGCTTCGGCGCAGGCATCCTGATCGGCGTCCATGTCTCCGAGCGCACCGCGCGTCTGCTCCAGACCCTGACGGTCGTTCTCGGCGGAGCGCCGACCATCCTGCTGGGACTGGCCGGATTCGTCATCCTGTCCAGCACCATGGGATGGGGCAGATCCTGGCTGGCCGGAGCCATCGTGCTCGTTCCGGTGGTCATCCCCGTGATCGCTCTGGCCACCTCGGCCCGCGTCAGGAGCATGCCGCCGGAACTGACGGAAAGCGCGCTGTCCCTGGGGCTGACGCGCGCACAGCTCATCAGGTCGGTCGTCGTTCCCTACGCCTGGCCCGCCACCCTTACCGGCCTGCTCCTGGGCCTGGCCCGTGCGGCAGGCGAAACAGCCCCTCTGTTGTTCACCGCGACTGTCTTCTTCGGAGCTCCCACTTTGCCGAGCGGCATCGTGGATTCCCCGGTGCAGGCGCTGCCGACCCACATCTTCACGCTCTCCCAGGACTCAGGTGACCCCCAGGCGGTCACCCAGGCCTGGGGAAGCGCCATGGTCCTTGTCCTGATCACTGCAGTACTCCTCAGCGCGGCGGTCTGGCTGCGCAACCGCTTCGAAGGAGAGCGATGGACAACGTAATCACCGTGCGGCAGCTGCGCGTGCTCAGCCGCGAGAGGACCTTGGTCGGCCCGGTCTCCTTCAGCCTTGAGCACGGATCCACCACCGGTCTGTGCGGGCCGTCAGGGGCCGGCAAGTCGACCGTCCTGCGCGCCCTGGTCGATCTGCTCCCGACCGGGCTCACGCGGGACGGCCACCTGCACGTCCTGGGTCGGCCCATCGAGCCCGGCAGGGGAGACGCCGACCTCAGGGCCAAGATCGTGCTCGTACCGCAGACACCGGTCGTCTTCGGAGGGAGCATCCTCGACAACGCCCTCTTCGGCCTGCGGCACGTCCTGCGCGCCTCGCAGGACGTCCTGCGGGAACGGGCGGAACAGGCTCTGCATGAGGCCGGGCTGTGGAAGGAAGTCTCCGACAGGCTCGATTCACCGGCTCAGACCCTGTCCGCGGGGCAGCGACAGCGGCTGTGCCTGGCGCGGGCGCTGGCCCTGGAACCGGCGGGCCTGCTCCTGGACGAGCCCACCAGCGCTCTCGACGAACAGAGCCGGGACAAGGTCGAGCAGTCGATCGCGGCGCTGCGCGGTCGCCGGACAGTCCTTCTCGTCTCCCACGACCCTGCGCAGGTCGAGCGCCTCTGCGACACGACGGTCCACCTGGACCAACCAGCGGCCGTGTCCCCGGCAGCCGCGGTCTCCTGATCGCCAGAGCTCAACAGCACACCTTCGTGCGGGCGGTCGCACCGGGCTGACCAGCGGGCCCTGAGCAGGCAGCGCTCAGGGCCCGCGGCCTCTGCCCGGCCCGGAACCGCTGTTGCCTCATCACGGCGACAGGGGGCCGGAGCCCTGCGCTCCCGGAACCGGACTGATCATGGGCGCATCTGCCTGGCCGCCCTGGTGAAGAATCTGCATCAGAGCCGAACGGACCCCGGCTCCCATGCGGTAGTAGACGATGCGCCCTTCCCGTCGGTTCTCCACCAGGCCCATGCTCCGCAGCCGCTTGAGATGGTGACTCACGGTGGACTGGGCCACACCGGCATCGCAGATGTCGTGCGCCGCGACTTCGGCTCCCCGCAGCGCCGCCAGATGGACGAGTAGCTGCAGGCGCACCGGATCGCCCAGTGTCTTGAAGACGCTGGCCCACCACACCGCATCCGCCGCGCTCAGCTGGAAACACTCGCCGTCGTCGGCTGGATCCGCGGCCTCATGGGGCATCTCTTCTCCTCACCCCAGCGTCGTCCGGCTGGGAATCCCGGGGCAACGGGCACGGCACGGTCAGGGGCGGCTCAGCCCTCGGCTCACCGGCGTGCGCCGTCCGCTCAGCGGCAGGCTCGGCTCATGCTGCTGCTGACAACAGGCCTGCCATGCCGGCCAGCACTCCAGGTGCCACCCGGTAGTACACCCAGCTGGCCCGCCGGTCGGAGACCAGAAGACCCGCTTCGCGGAGCTTGCGCAGGTGATGACTCACCGTGGGCTGCGAGACGCCGACGTCCTGGATGTCGCAGACGCAGGCCTCACCGCCGGGCTGGGCGGCGATCCGGGAGAACAGCCGCAGGCGGACGGGGTCCGACAGGGCCTTGAACATGGCGGCGATCTTCTCCGCGTCGGTGGCGGAGAGCTCCTCCTGTCCCAGTGGCTGGCAGCAGGCCAGTGACGTGGTGGCGTCCTGGACGCCAGGGACCGAAACCAACTTCGACATGCTTCTATGTTGACACTCATCTAATCACTTGCCAAGGGTGAACGAGGGGTGACTGTGCCCGGGTGGGCGTCTTTAATTCGATGAACTTCTATGTTGACGCATGTCGAATCCGGATGCATGCTGAGACCACAGCACATCGATAGACATCGAAACCGAGGAGAGTCCCGTGACCGCGCCCGCCACCAGCGATCTGCCTGTCGTCGTCATCGGAGCCGGCCCCACCGGCCTGGCCGCAGCCGCCCACCTGATCGAGCGGCAACTGACACCCCTGGTCCTCGAATCGGGCCCGGCCGCAGCCAGCGCAGTGCGGGACTGGTCCCACGTCCGGCTGTTCTCCACCTGGGCCGAAGTCACCGACCCCGCCGCCGAAAAACTCCTCGCCCCGACCGGCTGGACCCGCCCCGACGGCGCCGCGTACCCCACCGGTGCAGACTGGGCCGAGGTCTACCTGCAGCCGCTCGCCGACGCCCTCGGCGACCGTGTTTGCTACGGAGCCACCGTCACCGGCGTCTCCCGTGCGGGCCGGGACCGCCTCGTCGACGCCGACCGCGAAAGCCAGCCCTTCGTCGTCCACCTCACCACCGCCGACGGCCGCGAGGAACGCCTCTTCGCCCGCGCGGTGATCGACGCCTCGGGCACCTGGAGCACCCCGAGCCCGGCCGGCGCCAGCGGCCTGCCGGCACTGGGGGAGAGGGCCGCATCCGACCACATCACCTACCGCGTCCCCGACCTCAAGGACCCTGCCGTACGCGCCCGTTACGCCGGCAAGCGCACCGCGGTCATCGGCTCCGGAGCCTCCGCCTTCACCGCCCTTGCGACCCTGGCCGACCTGACCAAGGAGGAACCGGGCACGCACGCGGTCTGGATCCTGCGCCGGGGCATCAGCGGCTCCACCTTCGGCGGCGGCGAAGCCGACCAGCTCCCCGCCCGCGGCGCCCTCGGCCTGGCCGCGAAGGCCGCCGTCGACAACGGTCACGCCGACGCTGTCACGGGCTTCCGCACCGAGGCAGTCGAGCGGGATGGAGACGACCGCCTGGTCCTGATCGGCGAAGACGGACGACGCCTCGACGCGGTCGACGAGGTCATCGTCCTGACCGGCCTGCGCCCCGACCTGTCCTTCCTCTCCGAACTCCGTCTCGGCCTCGACGAGCGCCTCCAGGCCCCGAGCGAGCTGGCCTCGCTCATCGACCCCAACGTCCACTCCTGCGGCACGGTCTACCCGCACGGCGTGAACGAGCTCTCCCACCCGGAGCAGGACGTCTACCTCGTCGGCATGAAGTCCTACGGCCGCGCCCCCACCTTCCTGGCCATGACCGGCTACGAGCAGGTCCGCTCCATCACCGCAGCCCTCGCTGGCGACCACGAGGCAGCCGGACGGGTGGAGCTGACCCTGCCCGAGACCGGCGTGTGCGGCGGCGCCGGACTCTTCGACGACTCGACCACCGCGGAAAGCGGCGGCGGATGCTGCACACCCGCGCCCGCCCTGGTCCAGATCGGGTCCGCCGGAGCCACCCTCCAGATCGGCAAGCCCGAGACGTCCGGTGGCTGCTGAACAGCACGAACCACCGTGCCCGACCAAACCCGGCCAGGCACGCACCCTTCCTGCGGCAGGAGGAACCACCGTGTCACGCATCCAGCTCGCCCTGCGCGTCCCCGACCTTGAGGCCTCGATCGCCTTTTACAGCAAGCTCTTCGGCACCGAGCCCGCCAAACTCCGCGACGGCTACGCCAACTTCGCCATCACCGAACCCCCGCTCAAGCTCGTCCTCATCGAAGGCACCGCAGGCGAGGACACCCGCATGGACCACCTCGGCGTCGAAGTCGAGACCACCGAGGCCGTCCACGCCGCCACCACCCGCCTGGGCGAGTCCGGCCTGGCCACCGACGTGGAGAACGACACCACCTGTTGCTACGCCCTCCAGGACAAGGTCTGGGTCCACGGCCCCGGCCAGGAACCCTGGGAGGTCTACGTCGTCAAGGCCGACGCCGACACCCTCGCCAAGCAGCAAGGCAGCAGCTGCTGCGCCACGGACGCCGCCGACACCAAGGCAGGCGAACCCATCGCAGCCGCCGGCGGCTGCTGCTGATCCGGCGATGACCCACCTCCACACCAACGAGGCCGCGAGCGGCACAGAAAACCGTTCGCGGCCCCGCGCCGCTCTGCCCGCCCTCTGCGCCACCCAGATCACCAGCTGGGGAATCGTCTACTACGCCTTCCCCGTCCTGCTCCCGCACCTGACCGCGGACACCGGATGGTCAACGGGCGCCACGACCGCAGCGTTCTCCGCCGCCCTGCTGATCTCGGCCCTCGCCGGCATTCCCGTCGGCCGCATCCTCGACCGCCGAGGCCCCCGCACCGTCATGACCACCGGCTCGCTGCTCGCGGTCACCGCCCTGCTGGCCATCGCCACAGCTCCGAACTTCTACGTGTTCGCCGCCGCCTGGCTCCTGGCCGGTGTCGCCATGGCCGCCACGTTCTACCAGCCCGCCTTCGCGGCTCTCACTCGCTGGTGGGGGCCGGACCGCGTCCGCGCCCTGACAATCGTGACCCTCGCCGGAGGACTCGCCAGCACCGTCTTCGCCCCCTTCACCGCCCTGCTCGCAGACCACCTCAGCTGGCGCACCACCTACATCGTGCTCGCGATCATCCTCGCCGCCGTCACCATCCCCGCGCACGCCCTGGCCCTGCGCGCCCCCTGGCCGCCCGCGCCACCGGCCACAGCGGGCCCCAACCGCACCCCGATCGCCCGCAGCCGCCCCTTCCTGCTCCTCGTACTGGCCTTCACCTGCTCCGGCTTCGCCATGTACGCCGTCGTCTTCGGCATGGTCCCCCTGATGATCGAGCGCGGTGCCACACCCTCAACGGCCGCCTGGGCACTGGGACTCGGCGGAGCCGGCCAGACCCTGGGCCGCACCCTCTACGCCACCCTCACCCGCACCACCAGCGTCACCACCCGCACCGCCGTCCTGTTCACAGCAGGCGGAGCCACCACGACGGCCCTCGCCCTCGTACCCGGCCCCATCCCGCTGCTGATCCTGCTCGCCGTGCTCGCCGGAGTCGTACGCGGCAACCTCACCCTGCTCCAGGCCACCGCCGTCAGCGACCGCTGGGGAACCACCAACTACGGCCGCCTGTCCGGACTCCTCATCGCCCCGGCCACTGTCGCGGCAGCCCTCGCACCCTGGGCCGGCGCAGCCCTGGCGGGACAACTGGGCGGGTACGGCGTACTGTTCCTCACTCTCGCCGTCGGATCCGCACTGGCCTCCGTCCTGGCACTCGCATCGGGGCGGGCTACATCCAGCGCATAGGCGTGACGGTCTGATGCTTTGTGGCGCTGTATGTGACAGTCACGGACCTGTCCGGTACCGGGCCGGGAGTCCGCAAGCCTTGAAGCCGTCGACGTTCACTTTCCCAGGCAGAGCCACTTACCGGCGGAACACCCTCGGGAGTCGGTCATCAGCGCGCTGCGAGGTCGAGCACGGCGAGGCAAAGTGGACCCTCGTGGTTGGTGAACGGGTTGTGCACCACGGTGTCAGGTGATGCGGATGCGAGGATACGGGTGGTTGCTGCCCTGTCTATCTGCGGCAAAGCGCCCGCCTGGTGCAATATCACGGAAAAAAGATATCTGCGCTGCAACGGTTGTACTTCCGGGTGCGCGTGAGCAATGCGATCCCAGGGAGCCGCCATTATGGGACTCTCCTCACGAATATCCGCAGGATTGCTGAGAGCGCCTTTGAACGCCTCGATGGCGTCCGCGTCCACACGGAGCCGCCGCATCAGTGGTCTGGTGAACATGGGTAGATACAGGTCAGAGATACCCAAACGAAATCGAGTATGAGAGCGAATCGCAAGGACTGGAAGGTCCTGCGGCGGGGCTGCACCGAAGGCGATGGCCAAGCTGCTGCCCCATTCACGGGGGTCGCGACTCTCCGGATCTGTTGTGAACCACATTTCAAGGTCTCGGAGGGCGGCGATGGACAAGCTGTCAGACGGAAACAGCTGGGTGTAGGCGGCTAGCTCATCACCCGCATTAATGAGTCCTGAACGGGTCACGATCGCCTCTTCTGCAAGGGCGGCCTTGAACACCTCGTCGGACACGTTCCAGCTGTCACGGTCCAGTAGAGAGTCGAGGACTTGGCCCTGTAGCTGGTGCTCCGTTCGGCCGAGATTCTTCACGACCGCGCGCAGGACTCCTTCGTCCCCCCTGTTCTCCTCCTTGGCCCAGAGGAGGAAACGCTCATCTCGGCGTAGCGTGCCGTCGTTGTCCGCCTCGTGGCGGAGCATCTCGGCGATGGCAGGGTAGCGAGCAGCGACGGTTGCCAGTATTGACATGACGTGGCGCCGTTGCTCACATGCCGTTCGCTGACGGCTCTCGGACTTTCCGTTCAGCCGTTCGTAGACTTTTTCGCCGAAGAGGGTGCACAACTGTTCCCAGTTCTCGGCGACGAGGTCCACGAGAATCTGATCCACGTCACCGCCATAGAGAAGATCGAGGGTGACGCCGGGTGCACCTGGGTGCCCAATGGTTTCCCTGATGCCGTCAATCAGCGAGGGGTCACCGAGCATCAGCATGCCGATCCATGCCAGTTGGCGGTGCTCTTCGAGTTCGGGGCCGTAGGCACACAGCTCGTCCCTGATCTCACCACGTAGCCATTCCATCTCGGACGTCAGCGTGTCGGAGCCCGCCAGGTCATGGTGAGCCTGCTGATGACGCTTGATCACTTGGACGAGCCCGATGAACGCCGTGCGGCGAACCTCGCTGTCCGGCTCGTTCTTCCATTCCGCCATGACGTCGATGAGTTCGGCCGCGGACAGTGAGCTGCGCGCAAGTTCGAACACCAGGACTTCGCGCAGTTCTGCATCGATGTGCTTGAGCAAGAAGAGCGTCTTGTCGAGGATTTGGAGGGACGGGGTGTCGCTCCTGTTGCAGTAGGCCCTGAGAATGGCGACAGGAATGGTGTCCGCGATTCCCAAACTGATGGGTCTTGTGTCGTGGATGAGCTTGTCGGCGAACTCCTGGACGGCTGGCTGATCAGGCCAGGCATTGATGACCGCAGGGACGTGCCACATCAAGGGGTGAGGGCTCACTGCCGTGCACGCGGCTGCCAGTTCGGCTGGATCGTAGCTCGCAAGCACCGCCCGTGCGGCTTCAGCTTCCGCATCTTCCTCTTGGACGGAGTGTTCGAACTTCTTCCAGGCCTTGGCTACTGCCTCGGCTACGACAACGTGCTCCTCGGACCAGTCATCTGTGGCCGGCTGGCGCAGCAGGGACACCAGGACGGCGAAGCCCTCCAGAGGACCGAGCACGTCAATGGCTACGCCGGCCATGGGTGCCGCTTGATCGAATTCGCCCCGGAGCCTGGTGGTGAGGGCAGTGCGAACCTGCTCGTCGTCTCCGTAGCGCTCGACCAGTGTGCTGGCCGCGGAGTAGGGCCGGTGGGCGTCCAGACCACGCAACAGCACGGTCTGAGCGTCGGCGGGTGGAAGCGCAGTAGCCAGACTGGCTACACGGTAAGGCGTCACACTCCCCAATTCGGTGTCCACGTATGGGCGGAGAGCTTCAGCGAATCCCGGGTCGTCGCGCCACTGCTGGGGAATCATTCCGACGTCGTACAAGATCAGCCCGCGCTCTTCCGGGGCGGAAAACTGTGCGGCCACCCAGGCCTTGAAGCGGCTGTCATCGGCGAAGGCGCTGCAAGCCAAAAACCACGCAAGGCCACGGTTGCCGCCATCGCGTCCGTTCGTCTTCAAGGTTGTCAGCGCGAACTCGGCGGCCTGTGCATCCCCGGTCGCTGCGATCTTGACGAGGTCCGCCGCAGGCCACGGACCCGAGCGAAGGTCTTCTCTGTACAGCAGGGACAGCAGCCAGTCTCGCTCTTCTGGCCGGTACAGCGCGGCGTCGCCTGACGTGGTGCCGCGCTGCAGGGCGTGCAGAGCCACCAGCCGGAGCGGCTTGGACGGCTGATGCCGCGCCCAGTCGACCAGCCGTGTGGTCTCGGGCGCGTCGGGCCAGCCGTCGCCGAGGGCGAGGAGGGCAGCGGCCTGGGTCGCCGAGGACGGTCCGGTTTCGGTGAACGCCAGCAGCTGGTCCAACACGTGACGCTGGCCGCTGAATCGGTGTGCGATGGCTGCTGCCGCGTTGACCTTCACGTGGTCGTCCGGGTGTCGAATGCCCCAGAGGAGGTATTCGGCCGCACTGGCGTCGTCGATGCCGAGATCACGCAGCGCCCACATGGTCGGCGAAGGATCGGGACGGGGCGCTGTGAGCCACCGCTTCATGACCGGAAGCAGGCGCGTGCGTGTCCCATGGTTCGCGAGCGCGCCGGCGAGCGCGGTGATGAGGTTCGCGCGATGACGTAGAGAGGGATGGACCTCTACCCGTTCGACGAGCTGTTTGATGTAACTGGTCTGCGCTTTCGGGGTGAGTTTGACGCCGGCGGCGAGCGCCTCGGCGAGCATCTCGTACCCGTCGATGTCCGTCCATCGTTGGTCGCTCGTGTTGAGGGCCGCAGCCAGCAGTGGTTCCGTTGTGTGAGAGCTGACCTGCGCGGTCAGCAGCGCCAGGAGGACGTCGCGCCAGGCAGGATCTTGTACGGACCGCTGTACGACCGCGATCTGCTCTTCGGCGGGGCGCGTGGCCAGGTATTGGCCGGCCAGGTGGTCGAGTACCACGCGGTGCAGGAAGCCGAAGGAGCCGGCGCCGTGCGAAACGATCAGTCCGAACTCGTCTTCCGCCATGGCAAGGACTGCATCGGCGATTCTGCGGGCGTCGGGCAGCTGATAGCCGAGGACTTCGTCGTCGGTCATCGACTCGACGATGAGCCTGCGCATCTCATTCTTCGTGACAGTGCCGGCGGGGTCCTTGATACGGAGGCGATAGGCCACGGCGGCGAACAGCGTGGTCACCTCGGTGCTCGGCAGCGCAGCTCCCCGCGCGTGTGAAGCGCGCTGTCGCATCTGGGGATGCTTTTCGATGAGAAGTTCGACGAGCCGGGCGTAGATCTTGAACCGTTGGCGTGGGAGAGGCTCGCCCTGCCACGTCGTGGCCAGCAGCGTGAGGAAGAGGGGGGATCTGGAGAGTTCGGCGAGTTCCGGGATGACCTCAAGTTGGTCGAGGAACGCCTCGACTCCAGCTCTCCACACGGGAGAGAAGGCTGCTGCGTCTTCCGGTTGTGCGGCTGGCCCGAGGACCCCGGCTGCGATCGTCTGGCGCTGCTGGTTTGTCAGAGGTGTGATCTCAGCTCGTGCCCACGGACGCCGCCAGTTGAGCCGGTCGACCGCGTACGGGCGTGTGGAGAGGATGGCTGAGGCCGTCGTTCGGCCGAGGAACGCTTCGAGGATTCCGAGGGCGTGCTCGGCTGTGCTGACGTCGCTCCACTCGTCGATGCCGTCGACGAGCAGTAGCAGGCGATCGTCCCGCAGCGCCCGCTCGACCAGCGGCCAGAGATGGGCGGCGCTCTGCGATTTCAGCCAGGCTTCGGCGGCCGAGACGAGCGAGTTTTCCGTCGATTCTTCGAGGTGGCAGCACAGGAACCCGAACGGCAGCCAGATGGGCAGGTCGGTGCCGTGTCGTCTCTGCAGCGCGAGGGACTGCGGCTGGGCCGAGAGAAGGTCTGCTGCGACGAATCGCAGCAGGCTGGACTTGCCCGCTCCCGGACGGCCGATGAGCAGCCGGTACTTGCCGCTGGCCAGCCACTCGTCGGCAGCCACGGTGCCGACGGTAGCTGGTCCTGTCTGGTCGCTGTGTCTGAGCAATTGGTGGGCGGATCTGAACGATTGCCGATGGGTGCTGAGCCGCGAGGAAAGGTGGGTATGGCCGTTGGCGGGGTTCGCTGCCACACGTTGCTCTTCGACGGTCGGCTCGGGCTGCTCGGCGTCGATGAGGTCGGGCCGTTGACGGCTGGGATCGACGTCCAGGATGACGAAGGCGCTGTCTCGCTCCGCGTTTTCGACTGGGTGGACTCCGCCTTGGGCGGAGAAGACGGCGTGGTAGAGGTCGCGCAACTCTGCGCGAAGTTCTCTGATGTCCTGGTGAGGCAGGTTGTGCGCAAGGCGTTGGGCTGCGTCCGATCCGCAGAAGCGCTCCACCCAGGGGCGGCCGAAGAAGTCATCGACAATGCGAGGCTGGTCCTTGAGCAGACTGGAGACCTCCTGGACACCCCACGGAACGAAGGTGATTTTGAGCTTGGCCAGTCGTTTGCACTGCTTGCGGATCGCAGTGTCCAGCTTGGTGTCCTGCAGGTCGAATGAGGTGGCGAAGTGGAACATCGCCGTCTTGTCCGCCCATTCGCCTGTCAGGAGGTCGTCGACGGCCTTCTCAATCTTGGCCGCGGTGAGCGTCCTGACGCGCCGGGATTGCAGGGTGATGTAGTCCCGGCCACCGGATTCGCCCTCAGTCAGGTCGAGCGGAAGCCGAGCGTAGGCATCGATCCCGGCTTGGGCTTGGCCCGGGACACCGAAGAGCTTGGCGTACTGGACCGGCCGCACAGTGTGAAGCAGCCTGAGGAACAGACGCTCGGCGTCGGGCCAGTGCAGATCGCCGATGGGCAGCACCTGCGCCCTGGTGTCGATAGGCGGCGCCGGCAGCGGACCCGTGGGGGCAGACCACAGAAGCGCTTCGGTACGGTCTCCGACACCTGCCTCGTTGGTCGCCATCGCTGTCCGTCCCTCGCTGCTACAGGCCTCGGTTCCCGTTGCCAGATTATGATCTCGCGGATCTGGTGCGGACACTGCCCGAAGCCCATGATCCACTGGACTTCGGAGCCCGCAGAGTGACCGGCGACCACCTGAACTGACGCGGAAACTGGCCCGGGGCCAAACGCTATAGGAACCGTTGGCCTACCTCCCCGCTGAGCTACCGGTGGCTCGCCACTTGATCAACGAGCCCATCCACATGGCCTCCGTGGCGGGCACGATTTCGGAGCGCCAAAGGGAAACACACGCCGCGACCCTGGTCCTTCAGCGCCTTGACAGAACGGGAAGGAGCACGGTGTCACAGGGGTACTGGCACTACTCAGGTTGAACTCGCAGTGTCTGCCCGAGTGATCACCAGGGTTCGATAATCAGTCCGATTAAAGGCGGCGCTCTTTCAACCCTTTGCCAGAAGGGAAATAAGCAAAGGAACGGAATCCCTTAAACTCGATCGTTCATGAGTCCCCATCAGCTTGCTGATGGGGACTCATGAACGATCGAGTTTAAACTACGTGAAGCTCTTTCAGGCGAAGAGTGACAACACATAGCCACTCCAGTCCTTCGAGTTCTGCTCGCACCCCGCTCACCCTCGATGCTCCGGTCAGCATTCGCCTCACATGCTCCCGGACGCGTATCGACCACAAAGACGGCAGCCACTCGACCCCGATAGCTACTGCCCGTGTTCGCAGGCCGCCATCAATAACTTCCCATTGCGCCACCATCTCTTCTTTCCACTTCCGATGACGTAGATTGATATCCGGGCCAATGGTCGATACTTGGCCACCGCCGTCATATCCCATTAACGTGTTGTACCGCTGAAAGTCCGCATTCCGGTCCTCGTCGAGTGCCCGCCGAATGCTGATGGCTTGATGCTTCAGTTCAGTCAAACCCATATCAAATCGACCGACCAGCAGCGCTTCGAGCTGAAGCACCTCAGGGCCGACAACAGCACGGAACTTCCTCTCCTCGCGCGCCTGTGTTTGAGCATCACCAAGATTACTGAGGACGATCAGCGCCGTAGGGGCGCCAAAGAGTAGGCCAGTGACACTGGAGACCAGGTTAGTAAGGAAGTTACGGTGCTCCCACCACTGCTGACTGTCGCCGTATACCCCTACACAAGCAACAAGCGTTCCGAGAGGAAGGCAGACATAGACAACCCAGCGAACCGGCACAGGAGTGTCGTGCCACCAAAACCGGACTGATTGAAAGGCAGACCCCATAACGCCCCCCCGGGCTCGCCTTGCAGGATAATTGGCGCTTTATCTGACGGTAGAGAACATCTGCTGCTGAGGGAATAATACTGGCGCCTGTGCCGCCGCAAAAGGCCCTGAACCATGATCGGCGCGGGGCATTTTTCTTGTGTCCTGGTGGGGTTCGAGCCTGCGACACTCGCTTTAACGCCCCAGCCTCAGTGCCTGGGCAAGGACGTCGCAGTCACACGGCGAGCCTGGTGAGCGCATCAAGATCAATTAGGGTCTGTTGCGGTGAAAGTCAACCTCAAGACGGTGGTTTCCGCCCTAGCGGTGGTTTGCGTCCCGGCCGCCGCTCTGCCCGGTGCGCTGCCAGGACACTGGCCGGGCGGCCGGGGGCGCCGCCGTGGAGTGTGGAGGCTGGAAACGCATGGCCGACAGCAGGATCCTGGTCGCGGTACCGGAACACCCTCGGGGCGAGGGTGCCGTGCGCCAGCAGTTACGGAAGATCCGGGACGCGATCGAGGCGGGCGGCTTCGAAGTCCGGTGGGCGGTCACGGCGGAGGACGCGGACGCGGTGCTGCGCACCGAGGCCGGTCTCGCGGCGGCGCTGGTGGCCTGGGACCTTCCCAGGGCCGCCGGGGACGGGCCGGGCGCCGCGCTCGCCGCCCCGGGAGGCACACTCGTCCGGCCGGGCAGCACCCTCGACGGGACCCCGGGCGGTGGCGCTGTACTGCGCCGGATCGGCCGCCGTTTCGGGGATCTGCCGGTCTTCCTGGTGATGGCCGACGAGGGCGTACGGTACCTGCCGCTGTGGGTGTCCGAGACGGTCGTGGGCTACGTCTGGCCGCTGGAGGACACCCCGGGCTTCATCGCGGGCCGCATCACCACCGCCGCCCGCGCCTACCGGGAATCCGTGCTGCCGCCGTTCTTCCGGGCCCTGCGCCGCTTCGACGACGCCCACGAGTACTCCTGGCACACCCCGGCCCACTCCGGCGGTGTCGCCTTCCTCAAGTCACCGGCGGGACGTGCCTTCCACGACTACTTCGGGGAGCGGCTGCTGCGCAGCGACCTGTCGATCTCGGTCGAGGAACTGGGCTCGCTCTTCGAGCACACCGGCCCGATCGGCGAGGCGGAGCGCAACGCGGCCCGTGTGTTCGGCTCCGACCTCACCTACTTCGTGCTGCACGGCGATTCCACCTGCAACCGCCTGGTCGGCCATTTCAGCGTCACCCGCGACGAGATCGCGCTGGTGGACCGCAACTGCCACAAGTCCGTGCTGCACGGTTTGGTCGTCTCGGGCGCCCGGCCGGTCTACCTGGTCCCCACCCGCAACGGCTACGGTCTCGCGGGACCGCTGCCCCCGGCCGAGATCGCCGCGGACGCGGTGGCGGCCAGGATCGCCGCGCACCCACTCACGGAGGGCGCGGTGTCCCCGCATCCGCAGTACGCGGTGTTCACCAACTCCACCTACGACGGTCTCAGTTATGACGCCGTATCCACCGCTCGGGCGTTCGCCGCCAGCACGCCCCGGCTGCACTTCGACGAGGCGTGGTTCGCGTACGCCCGTTTCCATCCGCTGTACGCCGGTCGCTACGGCATGTCGGTGGACGAGGAGGCCTTCCCCGGCCCGGACCGTCCGACCGTGTTCGCCACCCAGTCCACGCACAAGCTGCTGGCGGCGCTGTCGCAGAGCGCGATGGTGCACGTGCGGCCCGCACCACGGGCACCGGTGGAGCACGACCGGTTCAACGAGGCGCTGATGATGCACGGCACCACCTCGCCCCTCTACCCGATGATCGCCTCGCTCGACGTGGCGACGGCGATGATGGACGGCCCGCAGGGCGAGTGGCTGATCGACGAGGCGGTGACCGAGGCGATCCGCTTCCGCCAGGAGATGGTGCACCTGCGACGGCGGATCGAGGGCGCCGGGGACCGCCCACCGTGGTTCTTCGGGGTGTGGCAGCCGGACACGGTCACCGACCCGGCGACCGGCGAACGGCTGCCGTTCGAGGAAGCCGCGCCGGAGCTGCTGCGCACCGAGCAGTCCTGCTGGCTGCTGGAACCCGGCGCCGACTGGCACGGCTTCCCCGGACTGACCGAGGGCCACTGCATGCTGGACCCCGTCAAGGTCACGCTGACCTGCCCGGGAATCAGCGCCACCGGCGAGATGGCCGAGGAGGGCATCCCCGCCCGGGTACTCACCGCCTATCTGGCCACCCGCAGGATCGTGGTGGAGAAAACCGACAGTTACACCACGCTGATCCTCTTCTCCATGGGCATCACCAAGGGCAAGTGGGGCACCCTGCTGGACGCCCTGACGGACTTCAAGGCCCTCTACGACGCCGACGCCCCGCTGGAGCGGGTCCTGCCTGAGGCGGTCGCCGCGCACCCCCGCCGGTACGCGGGACTGACCCTGCGCGGACTGTGCCGGGAGATGCACGACCACCTGCGTTCGGTGCGCCTGGTGGAGTTGCTGGACCTCGCCTTCCAGCAGCTCCCGAGGCCGGTGGCGCCACCTCAGCACTGTTACCAGCGGCTGGTGCGGGGCGGCACCGAGCGGGTGCGGATCTCGGCGGCCGTGGACCGGGTGGCGGCCGCCATGGTGACGGTCACCCCGCCCGGCATTCCCGTCCTGATGCCGGGTGAGTCCGTCGGCGCCCCCGAGGGTCCGCTGCTGCGCTATCTCGCCGCCCTGGAGTCCTTCGACCGTCGTTTCCCCGGCTTCCGCAGCGAGACCCACGGCGTGACCATCGACGAGGAGACGGGCGACTACCTGATCGAGTGCCTGGTCCAGGACGCGGAGCGGCAGCCGGGGCACCCGCCCGGGCGTATCGGCTAGCTTGATCTTTAACCAGTGCGGCGTGGTCGTGGGGTAGTTGACTTCTTCGTCCGCTGTTTCGCAGGTTGTGTCCTGCGGTGGGGGGTGTGCACGTCGTGGCGGGGAGCGGGCCGGGTGTTCTTTTGGCCCGGCGGCCGTCCGGTGCCCGGACGAGAAGGTTTCGGTGCTTGGGCTGGGCAGACCGCTTGTGGGCGGATGTGCCGGAAGTCGCGGCGGACTCGGGCGGGGTGAGCCTGTCCGGGGAACTGAGTTTCTATGGGACACCATTGCTGTGCCGATGGGTTCTCCGGCTATGGCGAATCTATGTGGGTTCGCTGTCCTGGAAAGGGTGTTGGGTCCTCTGAAACTTCTTCGCATGCGCGTGTCTGCATTGGATGCACAACTCCTGGAGCGCTGCACGCCAGCGACGAGTGTGTTCCGCTAGAGCGGCAGTCCGATGCGGCCAATCTACGTCGTCGGCCCAGCCTCCAAGTGCACGCCACAGTACCGGGCGTGGACTCTTGCCCAGCGGGCAGCGATCCGGAACGGCGATGCCCTCAAAGGTTTCACGCCGATCTGTCACGTACTGTGCGATGTCAACCTGGTTGTACAAGATGGTGAACGCACTCACCGACGACTGGCGCTTGCTGATCTCAAACTCCAGTTGGACCAGGGGGAAAGGATCGGCCCCCGGCCAATGTGCATAGTCGTCGGTAAGTGGCAGGCGCATGAAGCCTCGTCCTTCTGCGGGACGTTTCCAGCCCAGCGCCTCCAATGGCCCGAAGGATGCGGCAATCTGATCCAGAGCACGCTCGGCCTCGGCTCTTTCAACAGTTCTTGCAGCGACCCGCTTCTGCGCGCGTTCGGCCGCACCGGCGGGAATGGCAGCGACCTTCGCCGGAGCCGGTGCTTGCGGGGCGGACGACAGCAGCGCGCTCCTGAGCGTCGGATTTCCCACGAGATCCCAGATGCCGATCTTCAGGTCGTAGCGTGCCTGAAGCAGCGCCCGGGCGGCTTCGAGATCCGATGGATCACGCCACTCGCCGTCCTGCACCAGCCCCGTGACACCGAACTGCGCCTCGACCGGAACGGGGCAGGTGTAGTGGACCGGATCCGGCGGAGCCGTCGGATCCCACGTCGTGACCGGAGCGGAGACCTTCTCGGCAGCGGGTCGGCCGCCACGCACCCATGCCAGATAGCCGCGGACCAGCGATTCGATCCGGTGGGTATGTGGCATGACGAGGATGCTGTTGTCCCCCATGAGGCGTCGCTTCTCGAAGTCCACATATCGGCCAGGTAGGAGATTACCGCCTTGGGTGAGTGTTTCACTCGTATCGATGAGAACCGCGGCTCCGATTCTCACTCCGGCCCTATCGAGATAGAACTCGCTTCCTTTGAGGAAACGCCATCGGCGACTCGGGGCCTTGGTCTTGAATCCCACGGTGCCCATAGCGGTGCCGTTCCAGCTTTCGAGCTTGTGTGTCTCGGTATAGCTGTCTGGCAGCGGTTCGTCGAACGAGGTACGGATCAGCTCCAGCTCTGTCGTGCCGCCGGGCAGTACAGCGCGAAGACCGGTACGGCGCAAACTCCCGTCATGGCGCAGCTCGACCACCGAGCGCTGGCCGACCAGTAGGGCAAATGCGGATTCGCCTGCCGAGTCGAGGAGGCGACCGACAAGCGAGGATGCCGCCAGCCACCAGAGCAGGGAGGTCGCGAGACTCGCATGCGTCACATGCGAGGTGGGGTCTTCGGCTACCGGCTGGCGCGAGTCCAGCGACGAGCCGTCGTCAACGGTCATCGGCCCACCGATGAGAATGATCGTCGGGCTGGTGGGGTCAGTGTGCTCTTGATCGCTCATCGTGGCCTGTGCTGCAGGGCGAGCAGCGCTTGGCGCAGTTCCGGCGCGTCGCTGGCTGCCAGGGCCAGGGATTCGGGGTCCGTGCCGGTCAAGCCTTCGCGTTCGATGAACAGTCGTGCGCAGGCCACCAGATCGGCGTGTGAGTCTCGTCCGTCGGTGTCGAACACGCCCCCCTGTTCGCCGACCGTGTTGAGTGCTTCGAACGAGCCCCTGGCCTCACTTCCGTTTCCGCTGCTTACCCGAAGGGCACGTTCTCCGTCCGTGATGAGGACGAGGGGAGGCGGAAGCAGGTCCACGTTCTCAGTGATACGCCGAGCCATGCCCAGCAGTCGGGGATCAGCTGGGAGATAGACCCGCCCGTGATCGTCGACGTTCGCCGGGTCCGTTCGCACCACCCGTCCGACGATCTGCCGGAACGACAGGAGGGTCAGACGGTTGGTCAGGTAGACCACGGCGCGCAGCCGTGGGATGTCGACGCCTTCGGAGACCATGTTGACCGCGACGATCCACGGATCGTGCGAGGCGCGGAACAGACGGATCGCATTGGCCGGGTCGGGATCGTTGTCGTCATGGAGCCTGGAACAGGCGACGACCGGACGGAAGGCCAGTACTCGGGAAGCCATGTGACCGGCTACTCGGGCCGCGTGATCGCAGTCGATGCACACGACGAGACCGGCGGCATCAGTGTCTCCGCGCTGTCGGAGGCTGAGGAGATACTGGTTGGCGTCGATCAGCATCCGCTCGGCGATCGAGCCTTCACCAATCCACTCGATCGCGGCGCGAAGACGGCCCCGTTCCCTGACCGGTGTCAAGTCCGCGTCGTCGAAGGTGACGGAGTGGGTCCGGTGGTCAGGGGTCCGGAAGGTCGTCTCGCCGCGGGCCTCGACGAACTGCACGGGCCGGCAGGCCCTGTCGGTGATGGCCTGGTCGTACGAGTAGCGGTAGTGGGGGCGGGCGTTGCCCTCCTCGGACGGTACGAAGGCGATGGGGTCGCGGCCTGTGCGAAACGGTGTGCCGGTGAGCGACAAGATCCCCCACGCACCCGCTGCGAATGCCTCTTGGGCCGAGATTCCCCAAGCCGCGTTGGCCCCTGCGTGATGGACCTCGTCGAAAATGACCAGCGTTTGCTGGCCGGGATCCGTCGCGTGGGCCAAGAACATCTCGGTGGATGAGAAGAGCGACTGGTAGGTGATGATCGCTCCGAGCCACTCGTCCCCGATGGGGTCGACGGCCCGCCAGTCACGTTGGGTCCGAAGTGGCAGCGTCGGCGCGCCCGGCGTTGCCACCGAGCATGCGCGTGCCCAACCGTCCGCGATCGCCAGCGAGGGGACGACCACGAGCACACGCGAGATCTGCCCCTTGGCCGCCAGTTCATGGGCCACTTCAAGGCCGAAGCGCGTCTTGCCTGCGCCTGGGCATGCTTCGACCAGGACGGGCTCGCGACTCAGCCGGGACAGGACGAGCGGCATGGCGTCGGTCTGCCATGGCCGCAAGGGTGCCGTGCTCGGGTTGAGCAGGTCGGCGGAAAAGCGGACCCTCACGATCGACTGCGCCGTGCTGCCCTTGCGGAGATTGCAGGAGCCGCAGATCGCCTGGAGGTTCTCGCTGCTGGTCGGTCCGCCCTGGCTCCACGGCACGATGTGGTCGCCTTGCATCAGGTCGAAGGGGATCTCGCGCCTGCAGAGATTGCAGACGCGGCCCTGCAACTGCCATGCACGCCACGTGTCCTGGCGTGCGAATGTTCGCCGGGCATCGAGTGTCACGTAGGGAGGGTAACGAGCCGGGGACCAGGAGGGGGCGGTGACCACCGGGATGCTCCTGCGGAGGCTTTCACACGACGTCGCACGACGGTCAGCGCAGGGTCGGATACATGTACGGGCACGCCCAATGAACTGTGAGCGGGGAGAATCCCAAATCAGGACGACTCTTCATTCCGGGATCGTACGCAGATGTTAATCCCCTCGGAGAGGGACTGGCTGCATAGACCGTCTCACGCTGCGAGGAGGTTGACATAACCCTCCTGGGCCCGGTGCGGCACGGGTAGCGAAAAGGGCTCGCTGTCAGTGCCGGCCACCATGATGGGACGCGCACGGGCAGGGATTCAGATTGGTTTCTGGTGCGGGAGGAACACGTGCGGGGATGGCTCGCTGTGGCGGATCGATCCGTGTCGAGGTCAGGCGTGGAACGTACCGGTGCACCAGCCGACCGAGCTGTATCGGTCGAGCCCGCCGCTGAGGGAGACCCCGTCGCCCTGTGGCGACCGGGCAGCCGTGGTGGCCTGGTCGCCGTGGGCACCATCCGCGGCACAGAAGAGGCTCCTGCTGCGGCACTGACAGCAGGGGCGAGGGCTGTCACCTTCGACTTCGTGTCGTTCTCCCTGGACTCACCCTTGCCGATCAGCCTGCTGCGTACTGCAGGATTCACCGGGTTCACGCGGAGTGTCAGGGCCACCCACCAGTCCTACCACCAGGGAGATTTCGGACTCGTCGCCCTGGACCTGTCACGGGATCAGTGGGCTGGACTTGCCTGTCTGCAGCGAACTGCGGCAGAAGAATCCGGGGGCCGGGCGCCATGGATCATCCCGCCAGGAACCGTTGTCCAGCGTCGTGAGCTCCACGACGTTTACGGCGGAAGCCGGTCAGGCATCGGTGGCTCCAGCGGCAGTACCCCGAACACCTTCCTGTTCGTGGGTGCGGCACGCACATCGGACATGCGGCCGGCTCCATGGTGGGAGGGTGATGTGTTGGTGGTGCCCGGCTGTCTTCAGGACGGTGATTATGTCAGCTCGGAGAACCAGATGCTGATCCATCACCTACGACGCGGCCTGCCGCTGCGGGTGTTCGAGCAGCAGAGCCGACTATGCCGGTACGTCGGTGAATTCACCGTGGATCAAGAGAAGCCCGTCGAGTCCTGGATTCTCACCGGTGACCACAAGCCGGTGGGCCGTTCGACGAACACGATGTGGGAGGTACAGTTTCCGCTGCTTCGCCTGCGTCAGCTGACCGGTAGTCCGTGCTTCCACATTGCAGCCCCACCGCTTGAGGATGCACCTCGCATGGACCTGGAGCTCCTCTGGTCTGGCACTCGTCGGGTCCCGGGTTCGAAGAAAGCTGGGCAAGAGGCTCAGGAGCGCACGGGAATCGAAGACGGGCGCCGCAGCCTGAGACGCTTGCTCAGTATCGTTCAACGTGAACCGGAAACTCTGGATGCACTAGGCCACATCAATGATGCCCAGGCTCTGGCTACGTTGTTGCAGCACGCTCAGCGTAGGGCAGGTCTGGCAGCATTCAGGAAGATCGTCGAGAATCCTGAGGCGTTGGAGCGAGATCTTCAACAGGCCTTGCAAGGGCAGTTCTGGATATTCGGTGGAGAGTATGCGGGGGAAGCGGCCCGACGCAGGCTGGTGCCTGGTGGCGAGGTCGACATCCCGCTGATCCGCGGGGACGGCAGCGTGACGATCGTTGAGATCAAGCGTGCGATGGCACTGCAAGGCCCGTTGGTCAAGCGGTACCGTAACGGCTGGGTCCCTAGCCTCGCCGTTTCGCTTGGGTACGGCGGCTGTTGAGGCGGAAACGCGAAAGTGCCTTCCTGACCTGGGACGATGAACCTTGCTGAGGGGTTCTGTC